>DATBQZ010000050.1:0-4322 GCA_036560565.1 Candidatus Nitrosotenuis sp. | reverse complement strand
CTCTTTGAGGATGAAGGAGACACCGTAGAGGCACATATCTATGATACGGTAAAGGGAAGTGACTTTTTGGCAGACCAAGATGTCGCAGAACTATTGTGCAAGGAAATGCCAAGCGAAGTCTACCAGCTGGACCACTGGGGAATGCCTTGGTCAAGAAGAAAGGATGGAAGAATAGGACAGCGAAATTTTGGAGGTTACAGTTTTCCACGGGCTACATATGCGTCTGACAAAGTTGGATTCTTTGAAATGCAGACATTGTATGATACATGTCAAAAATTTGATAACATTGAATTTCTTAACGAGTGGTTCGTCACAAGCATAATTCATGACGGACAACAGTTCATGGGAATAACGGCAATACAAATCTCAAGCGGAACATTTTACGCAATCAAGGCCAAGTCGTTGATAATTGCAACTGGCGGCGCGGGAAGAATTTACAGTTTTTCAACTTATGCCTTGTCCTCAACTCCTGACGGAATTGACATGGCGTATCGTGCAGGACTGGCACTAAAGGACATGGAGTTTGTCCAGTTTCATCCGACCGGAATTTTACCGTCTGGCATTTTGATTACAGAAGGTGCAAGAGGGGAAGGTGGATATCTTGTCAACAAAGATGGCGAGCGGTTCATGAGCAAGTATGCTGCAAGCAAAATGGAACTTGCCCCAAGGGACATCGTCTCAAGGTCGATAATGACTGAAATCAAGGAGGGGCGAGGATTCAAGCATGAAACGGGAGTAGACTGCATGAAGCTTGACTTGCGACACATAGGCGATGCCGTTATCAAAGAAAAGCTTGGAGCAATCCGCGAAATATCAATCAAGTTTTCAGGGATTGATCCTGCACAAGAAATGCTAGACATAAGGCCTGTGTGTCATTACATGATGGGTGGAATACACACCAATATTGACGGCGCAACCGAATTATCTGGCGTCTGGGCTGCAGGCGAGGCTGCATGCAATAGCGTACACGGGGCAAACAGACTTGGTGCTAATTCTACATCCGAATGCATCGTTTGGGGAAAAATTACGGGAGCGCTTGCCGCAAAACACGCAATGAATAGCAAGCAATCATCACAATTTCCACATCACCTAGTTGCCTTGGAAGAAAAAAGAATCTATGATGGCGTTTTCAGAGGTAGGGGAGAATACAACCCATACGAGGTAAGGCAAGAACTAACCGATATCATGACTGAGAAAGCATATGTGTTTAGAACAGAATCCGATCTAGTTGACGGACTAAGGAAACTGCGCGAGCTCAAAACTAAAACTTGGAAGCACGTGGACGATAAAGCAAAGGAATACAACACAAACTTTACAAATGTTATGGAGCTTGATTCAATGTTCCGAGTTGCAGAGGTCGTATTGGTTGGAGCAATTAACAGACGCGAGTCACGCGGGTCTCACTCAAGAATTGACTATCCACAAAGGGACGATGCAAACTTTTTACATCATACGCTTGCTTACTATGATCCAAAGGAGCCAATCATGAAAAAACACCCAGTTACCATAACAAGATACCAACCAGTGGAGAGAAAATACTAAGATGAAAAGAAACGAAAACAAAGAAGGAATCAAGGGAATGGCAAACCCTGGCAGATACGGAATAGAACGGGTTTCATACTGGCTGATGAGAATAACCGGACTTGGATTGCTTGCATATTTTATCGGCCACATCTTTGAGACAAGTTCCATACTTAGCGGAAAAGCGGCGTGGGACTCGATGCTAGAACTCACACAGACAACGCAGGGACACATATTCTTGACTCTAGTTATTGGCATGTGTGTATTTCATACTGCGAACGGAATCCGACTGATGTTTGCCCAAGGCGGAATTGGAATTGGAAAGCCGACAAGACCTGATTACCCATACCTGCCACGCTCACTGAACATGAGAAACAAACTTTGTATTTATGCCTCAATAGGAATAGCCGCTCTTGCAATGATGTATGGCTTGAGCATATTGTTTGGTGAATAAAAATGCGCGAAAGCATAATCATGAAAATTCATTATGGAACCGCACTTGGCGCAGTGGTTCTAGTTGCAGTTCACATTCTGTACAGGATAACTATGATGAGCTTTGGGGACTCGTTAGAATATGAAAACGTGGTTGCAAACTACAAGTTTATCCCGTATGCCATAATGCTTGAACTAATTCTGGTGTTGCTTTCAGTTCATGGATTTAACGGGTTACGCGTTATCCTGCTTGAGCTGAAACAAGGAAAATCATACGAGAAGGCAGTGAACTATGGATGCCTTGCATCAATGGCAATATTGATAGCGTATGGTTCAAGAACTATATTGATGACAAGCATGGGGATGACATAAAATGACTGACACGCAAATTGCAGAAGAACAGTCATCTATTGAATCTGCTTCCTCGAAAATAATTACGCTAAGGATAGCAAAATCCAACCCCGAACATGACTCTGGAACCCAGTTTGCAAGTTTCCAAGTATCATACGAGAGATGGACCACTGTTTTAGATGCAATTTTGGATGTGAAAAAGCACTTGGATCACTCAGTTGCCGTACGTTATTCCTGCAGACAAGCCACATGCGGATCTTGCGGAATGAAAATCAACGGACGACCAAGGCTTGCATGTTTTACAAAAATTTCAGAACTAGACTCTGATGTTGTCACTGTAGAGCCAATGAACAACTATCCGATAGTAAGGGACCTTGTAGTTGATCTTGAAAAAATGTTTGACACTCATAAGGAAATAAAGCCTTTCATGGTAAGGGAGGACACTGAGATCACGCCAAATTCCAAGGAACTGCTCCAAACCCCAGAACAAGTTGAAGAATACATCCAATTTGCAAACTGTATAAAATGCGGGCTGTGCAATTCCGCATGTCCTACGATGGCTACTGACTCGTCGTTTTTGGGACCGCAGGCACTTGCACAGGCATACCGATACGTTGCAGACAGCCGGGACAAGGGCAAAAACGAGAGACTAAAGATTATTGACGATTCTCACGGAATTTGGAGATGCCACTTTGCTGGCTCTTGCAGCCAAGTATGTCCAAAAGGGGTGGATCCGGCAATGGGAATACAAATGCTCCGTGGCTATCTGCTCGGATTTAAGAAATAATCTAAGACGCTGGCTTTTTTGGATTTGCGCTGTTGTTTACCTGATTGTTGATCTGCTCTGCCATGAAATGATTTGAGACGTTTACCTTTACGTCATTGACCCCGTCTATCTTTAGAAGATTGTCATGAACGTCTTGTGCAATCTTAAAACCAAATACTGCCGGACAGAACGGGCTTGTCAGGTGCAAGTCTATCTTTACCGCAGAGTCTGCAATGTCTACATTATCCACCAACTCTAGGTCGGTAATCGATGTGTTTATCTCCGGATCTACAATTCCAGATAATTCGTCAAAAATTTTTCTTCTCAACTCTTGTAAATCCTGAGTCATATGCGACAAAGCGTCTATGCTATATATAACCATTATAATCCCTAGTTTGATGTATCGGTCACGACTAGACCAAAACCTTGGAAAGCAAACACTTGATTATGTTTCATCAATTTCTGACGATTCGGAAATTGCATTCTATGATATCATTGGAAGTCAAGCTCATGCAATAATGCTTTATGAAAATAAAATCATAACCAAATTAGAAATCAAAAAAATTCTTCATGCACTAGAGACACTAAAAAAAGAAAAGTTTCAAAACAATTCCTCTGCAGAAGACATTCATGAATTGATAGAGACACTTGTCATAAAAAAAACCGGAGTCAAAGTTGGCGGCAAGATGCACACTGCCAGATCCCGCAATGATCAGGTGGCACTTGACCTTCGCATGAAGATTCGTGACGACATTAACATCTTGTGCAAATGCATACTTGATACAATAGAAACTCTAGTAGTACTTTCAGAAAAGCACACAAACACCACAATGCCGCTTTATACGCACCTTCAGCAGGCACAGATTGGCACTTTTTCGCACTATTTGCTTGCGTATTCCGATGCTTTGTTTCGTGACCTGGACAGACTCTATGCGACTTATGGGCGAGTAAACGAGTCACCCCTTGGGGCAGGGCCGATAGGCGGAACAAGCATTCCAATTGACAGAAACAGCACCGCAAGGATGCTTGGCTTTAAGGGACTGGTAGAAAATTCAATCGATGCAACAAGCGGCAGGGACGTGGTTGCAGAATACATGAGTGCAGTGACCATTCTGATGACAAATCTTAGCCGCATGTCTGAGGATCTGATAATCTGGTCAACTTCGGAATTCTCATTTGTTGAGTTGTCTGATCAGTTTTCGTCCCCATCCAGTGTGATGCCGCAGAAAAAAAATCCAGACGTTTTGGAGCT
>DATBQZ010000049.1:0-9165 GCA_036560565.1 Candidatus Nitrosotenuis sp. | reverse complement strand
GTTGTAAACTTTGATGGCTCCGAAGTGATAATAAAAGACGCAGTTGATCCAACCAAAAACCCTGTCAAGGACAAAACGCTGGCCTCAATACAAACAAAAACACTTGTCTGGACTGCAGGTGTGACACCGGTTGATACCATCAAAAACTCTGTGTTCAAGACTGAGAGAGGCAGGATAATCGTTAACGAGTTTTTGGAAACTCCTAATTTTCCAGGTGTATACGTGATTGGCGACTGCAGCTTGGCAATTGATCCTAGCACAAAAAAGCCATATCCGCCAACTGCACAAAATGCAGAAGCACAAGGAAAAATTGCAGCACATAATATTTTTGCAGGCATAAATGGCCGGCAAAAAAAGAAAATCGAATATCACTCAAAGGGCCAGATGGCAATCATTGGAAAAAGGACTGGAATTGCATCCATATTTGGTATGAACATTCATGGATTTTTGGCCTGGTGGATCTGGAGATCAGTATACTTTAACAAAATTCCAAGGGCGGACAAAAAACTAAGGGTCTTACTTGACTGGACTGCGGATTTATTTTTTGACAGGGATATCTCGAGATTGAAAATTCTTCGCAAGGAGCCACCAGTTGACTATAGAGAACTAGACGAAGTTGATGATGTTTGGTAAAAAAGGAAATCTTCCTCTAATACCTAGGAATACACGACGTCTTCATTTACTGTTTCATAAGAATGGGATAGTCATACATTTCATGATCCTGGGGCAATTTTATTAGTATTTAAAAAACTTGTTCTAAAATTTAACAGACAATAATAAAAAGGAAAGAGAGATTAGTTTTTTTGATTCCACATAGATATCCAAGAATTTATGATGTTTTGGTTTAATGCTGCAAATGAAGTAGCATTTTCATTTATTGCTTTGATGTGTTGTTTTGTAGCGTCTAATGCAGTATGTACCATTTTGCTTTGTACATCAAATCCTTTTATGATCTCGTCAGTGATACCATAAACAACTTTAGTTGATGCTTCTGGTGCGGTTGTGTTTATGCCAGTTTTGTTGACATAGTTTTGCTGACTAGTGATCACATTGTGAACAAAGTTGCCATATGCTGCAAGATACTCTTGTTGGAGATTTGTAATTGATTGTAGGAATTGTGGATTTGCTCTTTCTACGTTGCTCTGAATTTTGTCAAAGCATTGCGTATAAACTGCAAAGATATCTTTTGTGTTATCTGTTGTTTGTTGCTTGCTCATGATTCCATTTAATGGTTGTAGTATATATAGCTAATGGTATTAATTGGTAATAAATGGTTTTTAGTGCCGGCATAGTATATCCTTACTGTATGAATGGTTTGATCTCCTTTTTACCAAATATTTCAAGAGTTTTCACCCATTTTATGCCTAAAAATGATGCAGTCATAACGTAGATTGTGATTATTATGAAAATTTATTGTTTGTTCATTGTAAAAACCAAACAAATTTTCAATTAATCAACCTATTCCTTATAAGGTTAGTAGGCGGTAATACATTGGTGTAGTATGTCATTATCTAGATTATCTCTCAAAAGGAAAGCGATTCCAAATTGAACATATATGATACAAAAATAATACGTTGTACTAAATGCGACAAGTACATTGGGGAAGTAGAATACGATGCAGAAATTGTTTTTCCGAAGTGTGGCAGCTGCGCAAACCCAATACCTGACGGTCTTGATAAACTAACATACACCATAAACAGTTTTAATAATAAAAAAGAAAAGCTGATACTTGCAGAATAACCAAACATCGAACAATTCTATTGAGTATAATTCTTTAGTATTTGACCAATATTGAATATCCATAGCCGGATAATATCTTAATGTCTGGTTTTTCTTACCTGTGTAGTTTTACTGAATATCCTTTTTTGAAATTACATTGATAGCAGAGGCTGAATATTGCTTATGTCACCTGCTCAGTCTTTCAATAATAGAATGACGATCTTCAGTTATCTTGTATTTTGTAGAGCCTTTTGAGTTTGGCATGTCTTTCCATTTTCGACTGCAACTTTCATACTGCTTGATCTTTTCTTGAAACTCTTTCTCGGCATGTTTCCATTTCTTAATATATTAGCACTTGACTGCCTCAGGTTTTACAATATTTATGAATAGTTCCATTAGTTGGAGTCCATGTATTCCAATTATCATTGACTCTTACCACAGATTGTCAACTAAGGGATTTTGGTTTCTTAATCTAAAGCATTTCTCAACAAGTAATATTGTATGTTCTGACCTAGTTACGTCGTATTTTTAGCCACAAATGAGCAGATTTACCTTTTTGATGATCTTGGTAAGGGGGGAAATCTTCTGAAATCCATTAAACGATAATCCAAATAAGGCAAACAGGTTCACATCATGCTAAGAAACTCCTAGCAAGAGATCGTCCCGCTTGCCTGAGTACATATTTAGCTTTTCTGACTAAAAAGGAACACGTAGAATTCCTAACTAAATACATAACTAGTTCATAGACAATAAATCATTATTGGACAAATATCACGGGGTAGAGCTAATCAAGACGGAAGACGAGACATCCCCGAGAAACATTGAGATAATGAAAATCAATTCGCTAATTTTCATTGCAAACGAACTAGCCGAAGCAAATGAGCTAAAACGAAGAGAGCTGGTAAGGGCCAATCAATTATAGTCAAAACTACTCCATAACAAAACTCCCTAGTTTGTAGAAATTACATCAAAATTTACTTTAGACCCTCTTCTCTTATTCCACTGGTTTCTATTTCAAATCGTAACGGCGCAGGTAATTCCTGGTATGACTTGTTCACCAAAACCTTGATTTGATCATCTGGAACCTCGACTGCCCTAAGCAAATTCCCACGCTGGTGCGCAAACGCCCTTTTCCAAAACCCAGCACCATCAAACGTTCCTATCTTTGGCAGGTATTTTCCAGTCTTCAAGATTCTAACTCTATTTTTACGCTATAAAAAGACAAAGCCACAAACATCAACCACGTTAGATTTTGGACAAAGGTTATTTGTCAGCTGGTAAACATACAGCTATGAAGCTTATATGCCGTGACTATGGTTTTGACTGCGATTTTATCGCAGAAGGCAACGAAGTTCCAACTGTTCTAGAAGAGTTTGGAAAACACACACTGGATGAACATGGAATAGAATACAGTAAAGAAGCTTTAATGCAATTTATACTCCGAAAAGGCGGATAAAATTAGATAAATCATGAATAATGATGAGATCTGCAATACATTACTCAAAACAAACAAAGCCATACGATTTGTAGGTATTCTTGGCAGAAACGGCGATCTTGTATCTGGCGGCCACAATTCAGGTGTGGAACAACTACTTGCTCCTGATGAAGTAAAAATGTCGCTTCACTATGCGGCAAAAAGATGGGAAACCCGTAGAAACATGTCTCATAGGGTTGGCAACACAAAATATTCCATTACCGAATATGACAGGGTAAAGCAAATCAGCATTCCACTAAATGACAGTGAATTGTTGCTGATAAGCACAGATACAAAAATAGATTTTAAAGAAATTCTTGACTCTGTCAATAAAATACTCGGTAAGAACTATTCTCCTTAAAACCATCTGGATAGTCTTAAAAATTAGGTTTCAGGAAAATCCTTGATGGAAGTATATCTCAAACCAACCTGCATAACCTGCCAGAGAGCCATATCCGAACTGGAAAGGCTAAAGCTGGACATACAAAAACGGGATATCTTCAAAGACAAGTTATCTGAATCTGAAATTAAAAAAATCATTCAATTGGCAGGAATAAAACCACGTGATCTTATTAGAAAAAAGGACAAAATGTACAAGGAATTGGATTTGGACAACCTAAAATTCACAGATTCCCAAATAATCAAGATTCTATCAGAATATCCTGGCTTGGTAAGACGGCCCATCATTTTTGTAAAAAATAAGGTCCTTATCGGAAAATTTGATTCCAAAGAACTCAAACACTAAATCCATTCAAACCCACCTACGTGCATATTATACAGTAATTTTCGCCGAATCTGAAATTTGTGTTTCAATCATAAAATCTATTTCATAAATCCAAACACATTGACACTTAGGAAAGAAAACACGCTTTCAATCTGTTCTAGTATGTTTGATGGCTTTTCTTCTTCATGTACCTTGACTGCAACCTTTGACTGTTCCTCAGATATTTGAATCGCGGAATTATCCGCTGATTCTTGTTTCTGATTTTTAGCAGGGGGGAGAACCTTTTTACTTGCCTTCTCAAGGTTGTCTTGCGCTACAGTATAGGCCGGCTCGTGATCCAAGACCAAATTATACAATGAGATTGCCTCTTTGAAATCACCAATTTCCGCTAGAGCATTTGCTTTGTTGTTTATTGCCGGCAAATAATCCGGCTCGATTTTGAGTGCCAAGTTATAGTAGGTCAATGCCTCGCTGTACTGGCCAAGCTTAGCTAGAGCAGATCCCTTGTTGGTAAGAATTTCAATGTTTTCTGGATTCTCTTCTAGGGATTTGTCAAAAAATGTGATGGCTGAATCATACTTGCATAATCGCATCAACGCAGGACCCATCCCATCATAATATGAAATTGAATCGACGTATTCGCTGTTATCGCAGCTCAAAGTCATCTGGTTTAGCATTTTTCCTAACTCGATGTCTTTTACCGTAAGATTATCCTGCACTTCTGGTTCTTTTTTCTGGATTTTTATTGGCTCTGATTTGGTTTCAGTTGTTTTTGGATTGGTAGCTGAAGTGAGAGTTGTTGGATTGGTACTTTGGATGGGTGTAGTTTTTGGCACCATTTTGATTTCTGGCTTTTTCTCAGGAATGCTGTTTATGGGGGGGTTTTCTTTGGATGGTTCTGGTATGCCGCTGAATTCAAAGCTAACTTCATACTTTGACTCCTCATAGTGAGCCTTGACCACATACAACCCTTGTGTCTTAAAATTAATTCCGCTTTTTGCCAAAAATGAAACTGAAAACTTGAGGTCAGGATTAACATCACCAAAATAAAATCCGGTCGGGGTACCAAATGGATCGTATATTCCAACTAGGACTGATGGCTCACTAACCGCGGAAACAGTTCCTGAAATTGTAATGAAATCATTGTTCTGGTAAGAGGATTTGTCTGTACCAAGTGTAAGTACCTCTGGAATGATTTTTTCCATATTTACTTCGGACTGGCCTGCTTGTCCACCAATCACCTCAAAAGTTATCTCAGCTTTTGTCTTTCCATAATCTAACTTGATCAGATACATTCCGGATTTGTCATAAAATGGGGAATCCAAAGATATTGTCCTTGAAAAGGAATTGAGCCCGTCAATTTCCACACTGTTTGCAGAAATTATCAATCCATCCGGATCATACATTCTCACTGCAATTACTGGCATCTTTTTTTCTTGGATGAATCCAGATACTGTTAGTATTTCTCCTGTATGGTATTGCTCTTTGTCTGTTTGAACTGTCAGGCTCTGGCTGTCTGCAAAAACAGGAATAACTGCAAAAGCGATCAGAATTGGGAAGAGCAGTAGTTGTTTTGTGCTCAAATCATGTACGCACGCGTGATTTTGTATTTAATAATCTCGTACAAATCATACTCCTATCTTTTAAGCAAATTGTAAGAAAAACAAATCAATCACTTGCAAAGAGATTCAACTAGGGTGTACTGTCAATGTTAAAACAAAATCAGCGATCAGAAAAAATATTTCAAAAACTGCATAACTTTCACTTGAACAAGCCACTCTTGATGGGCATGATTGCATGTCTTCTTTCTGTTTCGCTGATGACTTCAGCATCTGCAAAGGAGCTTCGCATTAATTTGACTGAATCTCTTGATATGAGCAGCAACGACAAAAAACCAAAGGATCTAGCTCAAAAAGCAAAACCAAAAGAAAAAGCAAAATCAGAAAAAAAAGAAGTAAAAAAACCAGAAAAACTTAAGCCATCTGTAAAAACAAAGCCAGCTGACATAAAGAAAAAACCAGCAGCTGTAAAAGCAAAGCCATTTCCGGCAAACAGTACAAAGACAAAACACGATACCGTAAAGAACTCAATAGGTAACGTCAAATAACAAGAAACATAATTTACCAAATCCTAAATCATAAAGTTGCAAATCCGAAAAACTACAAAATCTGATAAAAAACCGATTTTGGATTTTTGCCAAAGCCCGTATGCTGGAATTGATTATATTGCAAACGTTTGGGATTTCTGGCTCAAAGACGGAACATTTCTTGCAATGGAGAACAAGGGCAAACCAATCGGTGTCTGTCATGCATCGTTTTCAAAAAACCAAGTCTGGGTTGAGGGATTACGAATCAATCCAAAATTTCGGCAAAGGGGATACGGAAGCAACCTTGTTTTAAAGACTGAACAAATTGCCAAAAGAAAACATTACAAAATTTCAAGAATGATAATATCAAACAGCAACAAAAAGTCAATCAAGCTTGCAAAATCACTTGGATATAAAATTGAGGACAAATGGTACTTGTACAATATAAAACCAAAAAGAAAACAATCCAAAGTAATTTCAGCTACTGATCCAAAACAAATTGAAAACCTAATTGAATCTGATACATATTCGAAATCGTGGAAGTGGTTTGCATTTGACAAGTATGCGATTTCTGAGCTAATCAAGAAAAGAAAAATACTTGTCTTCATACAAAACAAAAAAACTTTGGCAGTAGGAATATGGAATAACTCCAAGATAGATGTCGATGTGTTGCAAGTTGGTTACCTGAATGGTACAAAAACTGGAATGAAAAACATTCTGCACTATATACAAAACAAAGGATATGAGCAAAATTCAAAACGAATCCAGATTTTGGCCCAACAAAAAATCAAACTAAAAATGAAGGATCTGGACAAAAGAATGCTTTTCTGCCTGATGAAAAAAGACTTGTAATTTATTTTGAAAAAGAAATTCCGTCACATGCTTCAATAAACCATTTTGGCAGATCGTTTTTTTGGTGATACACCATTCTCTCTGCCTTTGAATCTAGGACATACGTCATTGCATAATCTTCCACGTGCCTGACTGAACGTCCCGCCATTTGCAATAATCTGAATGCTGATTTCAAGTAGTATCTGCGGTGATCAGGCTCTGAGTTGTAAATTTTCTTCATCCGCATATCATCCATTGTGGGATAGTATGGTGCTTTTACAATAATTTGAAATCTGCTCTCGTCATCAGGCAGATTCACACCAGACTCCAATCCTGGCGATATCAGAACTGAATTCTTTGTGTTTCGGTGAATCTCTAGTGCCTCTCCCTTGTCTTGGCCTTTGTACAACGGAAGCAGTCTTGTTTTTAGGTGGGGGGCAATATTTTCCAAAATATAGTCCATCTGGGAATAGCTCGTAAGCAAAATCACTCCACGTTGCTCTGATCTAATCTTCAAAATAGCCTCAATTTGCGATATGATTTTCTGTGGAAGAACTGATTCCGTGTCGCCTGATTCTATATATTCAGTTTTGAGAAAAACAATTTTCCTGTTTTCTTTTGGAATGTTGGAATCTTCGTTGATAAAGAAGACCTCGTCCTTCTTGAATCCAGTCTCCTTGCAGAATAATTCCAGATTTATTGTAGCAGACATGAACAGTGTGATGTCGAAGTTTCCTGTCAACTCGTCCATAAACCAGTGTATGTGCCATGGCTTGATTGTAATTTCATCAAAATTATACGGGCGGTTTTTTCCTTGATCCTGCGTCTTTGACTGGATGTCAGTAATGATATAATTTTGATCAGACGATGACAATCCTTTTTGTAGGATTTTCATTTTTGTAGTATAGTTTTTCAGCTCATTTAGCACAAAATGGTTAATGTACTTGTGATCATTTTCGCAGTCAACGTGTTCTTTACACTTTAGGAATTCCTTTGTCTTGATGTATTCTCGAACCTTTCCGCAGGAAGTGCAACCGTCCTTGATTTTGACACCGTGTCTGATGCAGGAATGGTGTTTTTTGATGTGGTCCTCTGACTGTAAGAACAATGTGTGCTCTGCACAGTTTTTCATGACGGATTCTCTTTTCTGAAACGTGTCTGAAAACGAGTTTACATAATTTTTGATGCTGTCTATATTGGAATCAACTGAAAACTTGGGCATCTCTATTCCTAGGATTTCACCATAGAATCCATTGAGATTGGTTGCAAGCTGATTTGCCAGCTCTTCGTCTAGTTCATGTGCTTCATCACACACCAGCAGTTTCCTTTTTGGCATTTCTTCTCCTGATAACAAATGTGAAAGATATGATGCGTATGAATATGCGACAAAGCTTGATTTCTTTCCAATCTCTATTTGGTCATAGTAAGGACATTTTCTTGGAAGGTCAGTACCTGTTATTGTTTCAGCCATGGTTCCGCGCTTGAATATAGTATATGATTCTGGCTGCGGTCTGTATGCGCAGTCATTGCAGTAGCCTTGCGTACAATCGAAAACTCGGTTTGACTGCTCGCACAGAAACCGCTTTTTTCCACGTACGGTGTTGAAAAAACCAAACTCGTTTTTGTATTGGTCCTGCAAAAGGACAGTGGAAGTCAAAACGGTAGAAGACTTGAGATATAGTGATAATGCAATAGCAATCCAACTTTTCCCAGTTCCGGTTGGAGCAGATAGAAGAATTTTCTTGTATCCTGATTCCATCGCGTGCTGGATCTTTTTGATGATATCTCGCTGTTTTTGGGTCGGCTCCTTTCCTGCATATTTTCCAACCAAATCCAATGCATCCATCAGGGAGAGAGGTTCATGCATACTTGCCTTTTTGAAATCCACATCAGAAACACTCGTACCAGTCCGTATTCTATTACCGTAAGAATCAAACTGCATTGATGAAAGCAAAAGCTGTTGTTTTATAACTGTAGACTGTGTGATTTTCAGCTAACCATCAATCAACATTGAATCAATAATACCGTTGATAAAGAATCCGAATCATACTGGAGTTATGAAAGCAAAATTCAAAACCTCTTGTATTGAATGCGGTGACCAGATCTCTCCGGGCAAAGAGATAGCTAAAAATGGATCAGGCACTTGGGTTCACAAACACTGTGCACCAGAAGCACTAGAGTTTGCCTAAATTTTTTCTAAGTAGCTAAATCAATTTATTGGATGATGTGGCAAATCATATAACTTGATTGAGAATGAAAACACTTGGGCAAACGCAGTAAAAAACAATGCAACTGACGAATTTCACAAAAAATTTGATCAGGCACTAGAGT
>DATBQZ010000048.1:0-2311 GCA_036560565.1 Candidatus Nitrosotenuis sp. | reverse complement strand
TGCCGATTTTACAAAGAGAATTGATGAGACAATACTTGATGTCCCACATGAAAATATAGTAAAAGCGTGGAAAGAAGGACTGTTGATGAAAAAAGTCTGCGTCAGAGTAAAAACAGAACAGGGTGAAAAAGACTACAAGTTTGGCGTCTTTAGCAACGGCGGCTGGCTAAAGGACATCCAAAAGGCACTAAACAGTATCAAAACTCAGTAATCAATTTCTACAGTATCCAGTCTCCAGGATTGTCGCACAAAGGTTTCATCAAGTTTTGCGCCCTTTTTTGCAGTGGCTTCCAGCAATCCAGTCCAGGCAATTTGCGAGCCACAGTCACCTGTATATTCAATTGGGGACACAAAGAACTTGCATTTTTGCCTCTGGCATATTTTTTTCAACATTTCTGACAGCCTCTTGTTTGCAGATACTCCCCCAACTATTAGCAGCTCTTTTTTTTCGGTAAAGGACAATGCCCTTTCTGTTGCCTCACCATGTGGAAAAAAAATTGAGGAGCTAGCTCTGGAATCTAAAAACTATCTCCCTCTTCCGTATGTCGTAAAGGGAAACGACGTGTCATTTTCAGGACTGCTTTCTGCTGCAAAAAAAATCTCCTCAAACCAAAAAGATGCATGTTATTCCCTACAGGAGACTGCATTTGCAATGATTGGCGAGGCAACAGAAAGGGCACTCTCGTTTACAGAAAAAAAGGAGCTGTTGATAGTTGGAGGCGTATCTGCAAACAAGAGGCTGTCAGAAATGTTGAAAAAAATATGCCAGAGGCAAAAATGCAAATTCTTTGTGTCCCCAATTGAATATGCAGGTGACTGTGGCTCGCAAATTGCCTGGACTGGATTGCTGGAAGCCACTGCAAAAAAGGGCGCAAAACTTGATGAAACCTTTGTGCGACAGTCCTGGAGACTGGATACTGTAGAAATTGATTATTGAGTTTTAGTGCTGTCTAGTGCCTTTTGGATGTCCTTTAGCCAGCCGCCGTTGCTAAAGACGCCAAACTTGTAGTCTTTTTCACCCTGTTCTGTTTTTACTCTGATGCAGACTTTTTTCATCAACAGTCCTTCTTTCCACGCTTTTACTATGTTTTCATGTGGGACATCAAGTATTGTCTCATCAATTCTCTTTGTAAAATCGGCAATTCTTCCTCGGGTCTTGTCAAAGGCGATTCTTTTTGTGGTAAGCGTAAGTATTCCTGCACCTAGCGAGTCCTCATTGCAGTCTTCTTGTTTTAGTTTCTTTTCTGATTCATCCATGACTAGCTTAATCCTGTGTGGTTAGGTTATAATTTTACCTAGTATGTGATCTATGATCATCATTGGGCAACTCTCATAGCCTAACTGCCTTTTCCCAGCTGCTCTTTGCCTTTGGACTAGCATAAATCCAGACCAATGATCCGTCACTATCAATCAAAATCTTGTTTGATCTTTCCAAATATTTCAAAATAACATTAAGAACTGGTGGCCTCATGGTGACGTCTAATTTCTTTGCTAGCTGTACTTTGGAATCAAACTCTTTGTGTTTGATGAAAAGTTGTTCAACTTTTAGAATATTCTTCAATGTGGGGTTGCTAAACCTAGCTTTCAATGTACTTTTACTATGTTAAGCTAATATTTTACGGTTAAATCATAATTACAATGAGATTGCTCAAAAAAGGCGCCGAAGGCGACATCTTTCTTACTAGATACGAAAATACATTGGCAATCCTAAAGACAAGGAAAAAAAAACAGTACCGAAACCAAATCTTGGACGACAAGATAAGAAAGAGCAGAACAATTAGGGAATCTACCCTTCTCTCAGAGGTAAAGGAATTCGGAATCAGGGCTCCGCTGGTGTACCAAGTAAATCACAATGACTGTGCCATACTGATGCAGCACATCAAGGGAGTAGTGGTGCGCGATCTTACCGGGAGTAAGCTTATTTCCGCATGCAGGGAAATTGGGAAAATCACGGGAACTCTTCACAAAAACGGAATAATGCACGGGGATCTCACGACATCAAATTTCATTTTGAGCGATGGCAAAGTTTACGCAATTGATTTTGGATTGTCACAGCGAACCATACGAATCGAGGATCATGCAGTGGATCTTAGATTGTTCAAGGAAATACTAAACAGCGCACATGTGGATGTGATGAAAAGCCTCTGGTCAATCTTTTTGAAAGGATACAGATCCGCAGTAGGGTATTCTAGATATAATCAGATATTGAATCATGTTTCAATAATTGAGGGACGTGGGAGATATGCGCAAGTCGTTTGATCTGTATTTTGCATCATCTAACAAGAACAAGTATTCTGAGGCAAAGGAAATC
>DATBQZ010000047.1:0-10731 GCA_036560565.1 Candidatus Nitrosotenuis sp. | reverse complement strand
TTCCCCAGAACCGGTGATACCTGAAATGATAAACACGACAAACGCGCTTCGCCTAAACGAGTATTTGAGAAAATCTGACGAAAAAAAGACCGCTCTAAATGCTGCGTATGATGATTACGCTAGGCAACTTGAACAAATCGTATCCTCACTGCTCTCGATTCAGGTGGACCTAAAGGACATCATAAAGACCGAAGCGTCCATAATTGATTCCCACGAGTCTAATGCCGGAAAAAAGACGCGAGTAAAAAAATCAAAAAAATAACTAGTAGGAAATATCGCCAACCATAATCTTGGTTGGTTTTGATTTTTGCATTATTATTAATCCGCCATCGGCATCTAGTTTTATTGCCTTTCCTGTTATCTTTCCATTTGAAGTTGATACTGTGATCGTTTTACCTATGGTTGAGGAATTTGCAGTCCACTCTTTAACTATCTTACTTATTTTGCCCTCGCTTAGCGAATTTAGCGTTTTTTCAAATTCTTCCAAAAACGCCTGCACAAGTTTTGCAGGTTTTGTCTTGTCGTTTTGGCCAACAAGCGTTGCCACCCCGTAAAAGTTTTCTTTTTTCTTTATCTTTTTTTCAATCTCGTTTGGGTTTACTCTAAAATTTATTCCCACTCCGAGAATTAAGCTCTCTATGTTGCTTGACTCTATCGACGCATCAATTATCATGCCTGCAATTTTTTTCCCCCTTAGGGTCACGTCGTTTGGCCACTTTAACTCAGTTTTCACGTCTAATGTTTTTTGAATTGCCGTTGATAATGCAATTGCCGCCACCAACGGAACCAATGTTATCTTTGCAACATCGAACCTTGGATGTAGTATTATGGAAAGCCAGATTCCGCCCTTTGGCGATACCCAGCTACGTCCAAGCCTTCCCTTCCCAGAATCCTGCGTTTCAGATATGATGATGGCTCCACCCGCATCTTTGTTGTTTGCTATTGTTGATGCAAAACTTTGTGTTGAGTCTATCTTGTCAAAATAATATATTTTTCTTCCAATGTTTTTTGTCTTAAGCCCGTCTGTTATTTCCCACGGTAACATCAGGTCGGTAATTTTTGTAAGCCTGTACCCTAGGTTTTGTTTTGATTCTATCTCGTATCCTAGTGTTTGAATTTTTTTTATGTGCTTCCAGACTGCGACCCTGCTTATTTTTAGTACCTCGCTTAGATCTTCCCCTGAGAGATATTCTGAGTGGTGCGCCTTGAGAAATTGCAGTACCTTGATCAGTCCGACGTTTTCATGAGACGAATATGACATAGAACAATAAAACTTGGATTCTGGGATGATTTAAAATTTTTAAAATTTGCTGATTTGTGCAGTTTTTGGGAAACTAAAAGCCTATGTCGATGTCAAATCCGCCACCACCATCTCCGCCCATGTCTCCACCACCATCTGCGCCGCCATCCCCAACATCGCTTGGCTGGTTTTCTGCGCCTGGAGGAACCTGGTCTTGTGGGACATAGTCGTGCATCTGCGAGCCCATCATTGAAAACATCATTGAAAACATCATCATGTCCATTATTCCAAAGAACATCATCATCGGCAGCATTGACTTGTTGGACTCCATGAACCCTTCTAGCTTTTTCTTGTCGCCTGATTTGTACATCTGAACCATTTGATCCCAATTTTGCTTCATCTCGTGCACTCTTTGGTCTAGTTCGTTTGAGCCCTTGTCTGTGATTTGAAGCTCAACCTTTTCCCCACCAAAAAGCCCCTTTTTCTTATCGACTTTGATCATGCCTCGCTCTTCAAGTTTTTCTAAAATCTTGTTTAGCTCTTCTGGCTCGATTCCTGTCTTGTTTTTTATTTTGTCAAATTTCTTGGCACCCTTTTTGATTGCGCCTAGTACTATGACGTCTTTTGGTTCCTCTTCCACGATACCGGTTGATATTGTCACTATAAAGAATTTTCCGATAAATTATAATCTGTTTTGTGTATAATGGTATCATGGAAGTAGACTCGCATTCAGATGATGAGATTAGGCAAATTTTGTCATTAAAGAACGTGGCAGTAGTTGGGATGTCAAAAAATGCCGACAAGGCGGCACATTATGTGCCAAAATATTTGCTCACACAAGGATACAACGTAATGCCTGTAAACCCAACAGCAGACGAAATACTGGAGAAAAAATGCTTTTCGTCTTTGCAAGACGTTGATCAGTCTATCGATATAGTTGACGTGTTTAGGCCATCCGACCAGGTCATTCCTGTTGTGCAGGAGGCAATAAAAAAGAAACCAAAAGTCATCTGGCTCCAAGAGGGAATCCATAATCCTGAAGCAGAAGACATGGCTAGGAAGGCTGGAATCAAAATAGTATTCAACAGATGCATGCTTGCTGAGCATCAGCGGTTGTTCTAATGACTGATGCTACTTTTGATGATTTTTTCAAATCATTACAGGAACTAATCAAATCATATGAGAAAAAAAACCTCATGATAAAAACACAGTCTAATCTAGAATCAAACATAGTGCATCTCTTTGGAGAGCAAATGAGCTCGCTATCTAGGGCACAAAGTGGGCTTGATGATGTTTCTGAACTGGCATGTACGACTGCAGAGCATCATCCGTACTGGAACGTTTTGTATCATGCATGTCAAATATCAAAGATAACACTTGACAAGTGGGACGGCGAACTCACACAAGAAGAGCTAGATGAAATATCTTGGTCGATTGCAGAACTCAAAAACACTTGCGAAAAACTCAAAGCAAGACCGCAAAATGATCACACTCATTAGGCAGAGATAAATAGCTAAAAACGCAATTTGTATTTGTGCCAATAAAAATTGGAATTATCGGCAAGACAAATACTGGCAAGACGACTTTTTTTAATTCTGCAACACTGTCATCTTCTGAAATTTCCACCTATCCGTTTACGACAAAAAAACCTGAATCAAGCCTTACCAATGCAATTTCGTTATGTGTTCACCAAGAATTCAATGTCTTTGACAACCCAAAGAACTCAAAATGTGTTGATGGATGGCGATACATCCCAATTGAATTAATTGATCTTCCTGGATTGATTAAAGACGCATGGCAAGGGAAGGGACTTGGTAACCAGTTTCTCTCAGTTGCAGCGCAAGCAGACGCAATACTGCATGTAGTTGACGTATCTGGCGGGATAGACTCGTCTGGCAAAATCTCAGAATCTGGGACTGGTGATCCGATATCTGACTTTGCAGATATAGAGGAGGAGCTAATCATGTGGTATCTGAAAATACTGGAAGGAAACCGCGACAAGGTCTCAAAGGTGATTCATACTGGAACTGACAAAATTGTGGCAATTGCTGACCTGTATCGTGGAATCGGCGTGAATAACTCGCACGTAAAGGAGGCATTACACATGGCAGGAGTCGAGGACAAGGAATTTGACGATATTGACTTTCAAGATAGCAAAAAATTTGCAACAATCCTGCGTAAAATTTCAAAACCCACACTGATTGTCGCAAACAAAATAGATGTAGAGGGTGCAGACAAGAATTTTGCAAGATTGCGCGAGCGCTATAATGACACCATAGTGGTACCAGCAAGCGCAGACAGCGAACTATCGTTGCGACGAGCAGAACAAAAGGGACTCATAAAATATTCGCCCGGCTCTGAGCAGTTCAACATAGTAAAGCCAGATGAACTAAGCCAGAAGCAAAAAACCGCACTTGATTTTATCACGCGGGAAATCATGGGCGAATACATGCGAACCGGAGTCCAGTTTGCAATCAACGTTACCGTATTCAAATTGCTAAAAATGAACGCGATATACCCTGTAGCTGACGAGGAAAAGCTCTCAGACAGAAAGGGTAGGATCCTACCTGATCTAATTTTGCTAAAAGACGGTGCAACAGTTGCAGACCTTGCAAAGGAAATTCACAGTGATCTGACGAAAGGGTTGCTGTATGCAAAGGACATTCGGTATAATTTGCGCCTTCCAACCACGTACCAACTACGAGACCGTGATGTTGTGTCGCTGGTTTCAGCATCGACAAAAAAGTCTAACTAGAATCGGATAGAATTTTTTCTTTTTTCATCCATATTGTTTTGTTTTTGTGATCCAAAAGAACAACGTTCATCTGTGAAATCTGATTTCGAATTTTGTCTGCCTCTTGGTATTTTTTTTGTTCACGGAGTGTTTCGCGTTTTTTTAATAAATCCGTAATTGACTGCTTTTCTTGCTCTGTTACCTTTTGCACTGATAACCCAAGAATCTCTGACATTCTTTCAAATTCCGGCAAGCCTATGCCTGCAATTGATTTTGTCATGCACTCTGAGGCTGCAATACGGTTTATTCCCTTGACTAGTTTGAAAAAGGCGCCGACTGCCAAAGACGTGTTAAAGTCGTTTTCAAGCGCAGAGTCAAACTCCTGACTGCACTCTCTGGCTAGGTGTGAAATTTCTGTCGTATCGCCAATTCCGTCTGCCATCCACATCTCATAGTATGCAGTCTCAGCTTGGCGCCACTTGATGAGGTTCTCCTTTAGGAGGTCCTCTGAATAATCAATTGGCTTTGAATAATGCCCTGATAGGCAAAATAATCGAATCACATTTGGGCCCCAGTTTTCCAAAACATGCCTTACTGATTTTATGTTTCCAAGTGACTTTGACATCTTTTCTCCGCTTATTGTGACCATCCCTACATGCATCCATGTTTTTGCAAGGGGTTTTTTTGTAAATGCCTCTGACTGGGCAATCTCGTTTTCATGGTGTGGAAATATCAAGTCCCTTCCGCCACCGTGAATCTCAAACTCTTCGCCAAGATATCTGAGGCTCATCGCCGAGCATTCTATGTGCCAGCCAGGTCTGCCATTACCCCAGGGACTTGGCCATATTGGCTCTGTGTCTGCAAACTTCCATAATGCAAAGTCTAGCGGATCATTTTTTGTCTCATCTATTCCTATCCTTGCCCCTGATATCAGATCGTCTGTCTTCTTTTTTGACAGCTTGCCATATTCTGAAAACTTTGACACGCTATAGTATACTCCGTTTTTTGAAACATATGCAAATCCCAAATCAACCAAATTTTGAACCAGTTTTATCATGTCTGGTATGTGCTCTGTTGCCTTTGGGTATGCAGTTGCCCGCTTGATGTTTAGCCTGTCAAAATCCTCAAAATAATGATCAATGTATCTTGTGCTGATTTCAAGCGCAGATACTCCCTCGGTGTTTGCGCGGTTGATTATCTTGTCATCCACATCTGTAAAGTTCTGGACAAAATTCACGGAACTTCCCTTTGATTCTAGGTATCGCCTAAGCGTATCAAACACTATTATTGTTCTAGCATGACCAATATGGGACTCGTCATACACTGTGACACCGCAAAGATAAATCCGAATGTTTTTTGCTGAAATTTCTTGCTCCTTTGTGCTTAGCGTATCAAGAATTTTCATTTTTCACTAACCTTGGATTCTTGATGGCATTATTCTCTTGTGTTCACTTTTTTTGTATAATTGATGGATTTTTTCGATTTTGTCTTTGTCAATCTGCGTTGTTTTTTGAATGTCAACAAGTGACATGTTTTTGTCTGTCATGCAGTATAGAATAGAATCGATTTCCTCATATGATGCACCAATTTCGTCTTCGGCAATGTGTCCCTTCCAAAGATGTGGGCTGCTCTTTTTTTGTATAATTGATTCTTTTACACCGAGATGTCTTGCCAGTAATCTAATCTGGGTCTTGTATAGCGATGCGATTGGCAAGACGTCTGCACCGCCGTCTCCAAACTTTGTAAAATACCCGATTAACTGCTCTGATCTGTCACTTGATCCTATGACTAGATAGTTTTTCAGATTGGCATGATAATACAAAAGGGTGGCGCGAATCCTTGCGCGGAGATTCCCAAGCGATTTTTCTTCAGGCTCTAAAACGTTTGCAAACTGTGAATGAATCTGGCTGATGTCAATCAGCTTGTAATCCAGTCCTAGTTTGTCGACTATCTGTAACGCATCTTCTGTTTCTTCTTTTGGTGAAACTCTGCTGTCTGGCATTAGCAGTGCAAGTGATTTTTCTTTAAATGATTTTGCGCAAATGTGTGCGACTACTGCAGAGTCTATTCCTCCGCTTAGGCCAAAAACCACGCCGCTCGCACCTGCCTTTGAAATGCTTTCTCTAAGAAACGATTCTACGTCGCTTTGAATTTTGGCATAGTCTTGATTGGTTATCTCGTCTAGGATTTGATTCACTGACTTGTGTTTGAAATATTGATTAAAAATTGTATTGGCTAAATGTCGATATAGATTCCGTCGTTTCTTGCCTCTACTTTGTAGGTTTGAAGCTTGACTCCTTTTAGATAGTCTTTGAGTTCACCCGTCTTTATGTTATAGTGCCAAAAGTGCAGCGGGCATTCCACAATATCGCCGTCTAGTGCGCCTGATGCAATCGAGGCATCTTGATGCACGCATATTGCGTCGATTCCATGGTAACCGTCTTGATTGAAAATTGCAATTTTTTTCTCGTCTACTTTGAATTCTCTTCCCTTGCCGCTTGCAATAGCTCCTTTTTCGGCTACTTTTTTCCAGGCCATTATACCAAAGTCAATCGTTGGTAGTTATTTAGATTACTGAACACTAGTCTCACAAATCGTATCCCACATGATAAGATTTTTTAGTACTAAATCTTGCGGTACCATGTTGAGCAAAGTAAAGGATCCAGAATTAGCAGAGCAGGGAAAGACTTCCTACAAGTGGGCAAGGGATCACATGCAAATTCTGAACAATACTATTAACCGATTAAAGAAATCACAGCCGCTAAAGGGACTCACAATTGGGTTCTGCCTTCACATCACAAAAGAGACCTCTGTCTTACTGATGGGTGCAAAGGAACTCGGGGCAAACGTTGTGGCGTGTGCCGGAAATCCACTTACCACCCAGGATGACATTGCGGCATTTTTAGCATCTGAGGGAATACACATCTATGCTTGGGGAAACGAAACCACGCAAGAATATGACTGGTGCATTGATCAGGTGCTTGACCACAAACCAATCATACTGACAGACGATGGCGCAGACATGAACGTAAAGGCTCATTTTGATAAAAGATACAAGACCATGAAAATTCTTGGCGCAACAGAAGAAACTACTGCAGGTGTCACAAGAATAAAGGCAATAGAAAAGAAAGGAAAACTACGATACCCAGTTATTGTTGTAAATGAGGCATATACAAAACACATGTTTGATAATAGATACGGAACTGGGCAATCAACAATTGACGGATACCTGCGGGCAATGAACCTGCTTTTTGCATCAAAACGAGTAGTAGTTGCAGGATATGGCTGGGTTGGAAGGGGAGTGGCAGAGAGATGCAGAGGAATGGGCTCAAAAGTAATTGTAACCGAAGTTGACGCAGTGAAGGGGCTGGAGGCGCACATGGACGGCTTTGAGGTGATGACAATGTCAGATGCTGCAAAAATTGGAGACATTTTTGTCACATGCACTGGAATGACAGACGTCATTAGAAAAGAACACCTACTTTCAATGAAGAGCGGTGCTGTAGTTGGAAATGTTGGACATTTTGATGTTGAAATTGACAGCGACTTTTTACTAAACCAATCGAAATTCACAAAAGAGGTAAGGCCGAACCTTGACGAATGTGTACTGAAAAACGGCAAGAAAATTTACCTGATTGGAAAAGGAAGGCTGGCAAACTTGGTTGCAGCGGAGGGCCATCCGCCAGAAGTCATGGCACAGTCATTCTCAAATCAGATTTTATCTATTCTGTATATCATCAAAAACCACAAAAAAATTGGAAACAAAGTGATCACAGTTCCAAACGAAATCGACACTCAAATTGCAATTGATGCACTAAAGGCATTTGATGTAGAAATCGATTCTCTAAACAAAAAACAGCTTGCCTACCGAGAAAACTGGTAAAGCTTCATAACACACGTTGACGAAATTTTAAACATTGAGAAAAAGAGCAATTATCACAAGCGCCCTTCCATACGCAAACGGTGAGATTCACCTAGGCCATGTTGCATCAACATATCTTCCAGCAGACGTGACAACTAGATTTCTTAAAATGAATGATGTTGAGGCGTACTATATCTGCGCATCCGACGACTTTGGCACGCCGATTATGATTCAATCAGAAAAGGAGAGAAAAACCCCACAGGAATATGTTGCGCACTGGAACAAGCGTGATTATGATGATTTTGCTGCATTTGATATCGGGTTTGATTTCTTTTACCGCACAAGCTCGCAGGAAAACGTCGAGTTTGTCAGGTATGTGTTTAACAAACTAGTCAAAAACGGACACATTTACAAATCTGAGATAATCCAGTTTTACTGCAAAAACGACAACAAGTTCCTGCCAGACCGATACGTCACAGGTACGTGCCCGTATTGCCGGGCAGAAGACCAGTATTCTGATTTGTGCGAAAAATGCGGCCGAGTCCCCGAGGAGATCGAAAATCCAAAATGCGCAATTTGTGGCGCCGTACCGGTAAAGGAAAAGACGACACACTACTTTTTCAAGCTAAAAACATTTGGAGATGCGTTATACAAATGGCTTGATGAAAACCAAAACCTCCAAAAAGACGTAAAAAAATACGTCCAAAACTGGATAACAACGGGACTGGTGGACTGGGATATAACACGAGACATCTCATGGGGTGTGCCAGTGCCTGGGGATGAGTCAAAGGTCTTCTATGGGTGGTTTGACAATCACCTGGCATACATTTCGACTGCGGTGAAATTCCTGAACGACAAGGGGATTGACGGAAAAGAGTTTTGGAATTCTGCTGATATCTATCACTTTATTGGAAAGGACATAGTGTATCATCACTACTTGTTTTTGCCTGCAATGCGACTTGGCATAGACCAGGAATACAAATTGCCTGATTTTATCCCGACGCGCGGACACCTCACACTGCAGTCAAAAAAGATTTCAAAGAGCAGGAACTGGTATATTGGCCTAAAAGAGTTTTTGGAATTCTACCCTGCAGATTATCTGAGATTTTACCTGGTATCGATAAACCCGTACTCACAGGATGATCTGAACTTTGATTGGGATGACTTTGCAGTGAGAATTAATTCTGAGTTAATCGGAAACCTTGGAAACTTGGTAAACCGTGCACTGGGATTCACAAAGAAAACTTTTGACGGTGTGATTCCTTCGCCTGATGATTATGATGACAAGGATAAAGACGCCGAGGCAAAAATCATGGGCCTTGCATCCGAACTATCAAACTTGATGAATCAAAACCATCTTGACCGAGCACTGAAAAAAATCATGGAGTTTTCCACATACTTTAACCAGTATTTCCAACACAAAGAGCCGTGGAAGAAGGGGCCAGGAACAAACACATGTGTGTTTTTGTCAGTAAACGCAGTCCGTTCTATCGCAATAGCATTGTATCCGTTTTTGCCAAAATCCTCTGAAAAAATCTGGCAACAAATTGGGCTATCTGGTACTGTATCGGAAAAACAGTGGGACGAAATTTCCAAAATTGCGGTAAACTCGTCTCATAAATTGGGTGATATCGCCCCCGTCTTTGCCAAAATTGAAGAAGAAGACATCAAAAAACGAAAAGAAAAATTTGAAACAAAATAGAATTCCTCGCATATCTACTCGTGGGTTTTATGATTTGCGTTCTGGCAGGAAATTAAAAAACAAGTCATATGATCTGTATCCAAAGAAATTTTTTGAAACCCTTGATCAAATCCAAGAAATAACAATAATGATTCACGGATTACGAAACAACAAGTCTGGCGCACTAACAAAGTTTTCAATTGCTCAACGCCGATTAAAACAATTAGGATACAAGTATCCTGTGATTGGATTCAGTTATGATTCCAACACAAGTGGAGTCCAGTACAAGTCATGTGAGAAAAAAGCAACAGACATTGGACGAATTATAGCAAGAAAAAACGGTTACAATCTGTCAAAGTTCATAATTGATACCAAGAAGAAATTTCCGCATCTAAAAATTCGATTAATGGGCCACTCTTTGGGATCTGAAGTGATAATTCACACACTTGTAAAACTTCAGAGCAAAACTGGCATAGTTGAGAGCGTTTACTTTTTTGGAGCATCCATTCCTGCAGATTCTGTTGCAACAAAAAAATTTGGCAAAATACTGCAAAAAACGATAGAACAAAAAATCACAAATTACTACAGTCCGCAAGATGAGGTTCTAAAATATGCGTTTTATGGCGGTTTGATTGAAAAACCACTTGGCTATCAAGGCGGGAACGGAAAATCCGTGCCTAAATACGTGCAAAAAAAGGTAATGCCAAAAAATCACAGGTTTGTAAGCTATGCCGCAGTGCTAGAGTCATTCCCATAATCTGTGAATATATTGAAGTATTATTTTGAGTAACAACATGACTAAATCTGTTAATTTCGTTGTACTTGGGGATCAATCCATTGCCGCACAGTTTGGCAAAAAGGGAACGGCTACAGACATGACAATGTATGACAAAAAAGAACTTGGTGCCATCCGAACATATACTGCACCAAACGGGTTTCCAGAAAAAGTGCAGCCTCTTTTGCAGACAATCAATTTGGCAGAATACGTAGTATTTTACATAAACAAGCTTGACAAATTTGTCGGTGAGCAAATAATTGCACTAGACATGCTAAAGAAAAAACATGGAGTCATATCACACACGTTTGATGTTGATGAAAACATGCTAAACACAATGATAAAAAACACTGTTTTAGAAAATTACATCAAAACTACACCTGAAAAAATCAAGGAAGAACTGGACAAATTTGAGCAAATATCAAAAGAGGGAGCGGCG
>DATBQZ010000046.1:0-1776 GCA_036560565.1 Candidatus Nitrosotenuis sp. | reverse complement strand
TTTGATACCTTGGAACCTGTCTCTATTATGGTGCCGACAATCTCATGCCCTGGAACGGTAGGCAGTGCCGGTGGTATCCCGTATTTTTTCCAGTCTCCCTCTATTCCGTGCAGCTGAGAACGACATACGCCACACGCCTCTATTTTCATTAGAATCTCGTTTGGCCTTTTGATTTGATGCCTGTCAATTTCTCTTAGCTTGAGCGGGTTTGTCTCAATTGGCGCAAGATTTTCCAAAAGCATTGCGCGCATCTTTGACATGATGTCGGTATGATATCATGTTATTTTTAGATTGTTTTGTGTTGTCGTCATGGAATTTGTGAACAAGCAATATTAACTTCAAGTCCCGTACTAATTCGTGTCAAACGATTCTGATGGTAAGATGGTACTAGTTTTCATTGTGTTTTTGGTTATACTGTCTTTGGGAGTTTTTCTCTTGATATCTGGATATCTTGAAGGCATGGGAAATGCAAGGTGGGCGCTTGTAGTAATCGGGATAGCTGGTATGGGCGGCTCTTGGTTCTATAGACGATACACCTAAGATAATTAGCCACATCACGTCTTTAGATAAAAATTAATTCCATCATATCCCACCATATCTGTGTCGCACATAACAGAAGACGATCGCAAGCGCGTTGAATTATTGGATTTGGTGGCAAAAAAAGGACTCAAGGTATTGGAACTTGAAGATCTAAAACAGCTGCTAACCCTAGTTGAAAACAAGGACTATTCCCACAACAAAAAGGCACAGAAATCCAAAGTAAAACTAATTGCAAAAATAGATGCGGCAATCTTTGATATTGAGGAACGAAAAAAATTCAATTAGACACAAATACTCTAACTGGCGAATCATACCTGTGGTAGAAAACAATCTGATTCATGAGACAAGTCCGTATCTTTTACAGCATGCGCACAATCCAGTCAACTGGTATGCGTGGAATGAAACTGCGCTAAAAAAAGCGGTGGATGAAAACAAGCCAATCTTTCTTAGCGTCGGGTACAGCTCTTGCCACTGGTGCCATGTGATGGAGCACGAGTCATTTGAAAACGACGACATTGCAGAAATAATGAACCAAAATTTTGTCAGCATCAAAGTTGACAGAGAAGAAAGGCCCGACCTTGACGATATCTACCAAAAGGTCTGTCAGATGACAACTGGGCAGGGGGGCTGGCCTCTTAGCGTTTTTCTCACACCTGACCAAAAGCCGTTCTATGTTGGTACGTATTTCCCGTCACTAGACAGCTACGGGAGGCCTGGCTTTGGAAGCCTACTGAGGCAACTTGCGCAGGCCTGGAAGGAAAAGCCAAACGACGTCAAAAAGGCGGCGGAAAATTTCATGGAAACACTGCAAAAGACAGAAAAGATAACCACTCCGTCAAAGCTTGAAAGGTCAATTCTGGATGAGGCTGCAATGAACCTGATGCAAATAGCAGACAACACGTATGGCGGATTTGGAGGTGCACCGAAATTCCCAAATGCCGCAAATCTGTCTTTCATATTGCGGTATTCCAAGATTTCCAAGATTTCAAAGTTTTCAGAATTTGTATTCAAGACGTTAAACAAGATGGCAAAAGGCGGGATATTTGATCAGATAGGCGGCGGGTTTCATCGATACTCTACTGATGCACGGTGGCTTGTGCCTCACTTTGAGAAAATGCTGTACGATAACGCCTTGCTGCCAATCGTGTACTCTGAGGCGTACCAAATCACAAAAGACCCGTTCTACCTTGAGGTTATCCAAAAGACACTGAACTTTGTCTTGCGCGAGATGACATC
>DATBQZ010000045.1:0-1960 GCA_036560565.1 Candidatus Nitrosotenuis sp. | reverse complement strand
AGATTTTCGGTGAGTGACTTTGTGGCAGAAGATGATGCAGTTGCTATGCCAGCAAGTCCTAGATTTTCTGTGAGTGAGACTTGTTGACTTTTTGCCAAATTACCAGATATGCCAAGGTTTTCAGTAAATGAGATAGGAGCTACCTTGATCAATGTGTCACGTAAGCCTAATCTTTCTGTGAGTGATTGGAATTTGGATGTAGATATGCTATCTGTGAATCCAAGGCTTTCGGTAAAACGTTTGACCGTTGTCTTTGTTAATGTGTCAACGAGTCCTAGGTTTTCTGTTGGGTTTAAGCTTCGGCGATAGTCTACACGAAGCTCTATGCCTCCAAAAGTTATTGCAGTATTCAAAGTATTTCTTGTTTCACTGTTAGCTTTGATACCTACTGCCCACCAGTCAACTGCAAGGTTATCTTGCAAGTCAGTATCGGCTGCAGTACCAAGATCTGACGTCTTGTCGTTTCCTGTTGTGGTAGTGTTTGAAAGACTTGACAAAAAGGTGGTACCGTCCCCAATATCAGCCCATATTCCTGATACGCTAGAAGAAGATACAGGACTGGTTTCAATTGAATTAAGGTCTACACTTCTTCCATTGGTGGATGTGGATATATCAAATCGCATTCTTGTGTCTTGGATAATTGCATCGTCTGGAATAGTTGAGATGTTCCATTCTGTTGCAATACGCGTACATGATGGAGATGTGCTTGTAGTGGATGCTCTTATTCTTAGTATTGGATTTGAGATAGTACTTTTTGTATTAGGTGAAGGGCAAACAGTACTTGGTGAACCGCCGGAACCTACACCGGTAGTAGATATTACAATGTTGGATCCTGTAGAGAATCCAAATACTGGATCAAGGAATGCTGTCTCTCCTGTTTCCACTATAGGGGCAGACTCGAGGAATTCCATAGTAGTATCAAGACTACCATTTTCATTCTCTACTTGGATTTGCTTGAATTCTTTGTGAGCCTTTGAGAAATCAAACAGTAAGGAATTCTTGCCTTCCCTGTTTAGTGCAAATTCCTTAGATAGTGCGGATTTTTGTTTTGTTAGCTTTTGTGAAGTTTTTAATTCCTTTAATGTATCTTTGAGTTGTTCAGTTTCTTGTTTGAATAGTTTTTTGATTGCATTTTTGACATTCTTTTGCTGCATTTTTGTGTCCGTCGTTACTTGTTCATTTCCAAAGTCAATTTCATCAGAGTTTAGACCCTCCATGTGAGATACAAATCCAATTTTGGTGCTAGTTGTGTTTTCATCCTTGTTGGTATAATACAAGAATACTTCCAATGGTTGATCTATTTTTTTGCCGTATACAGTAAGGAATCTACCATTTTCATTTTCTTGTAATGAATTGATGAAAATGCCAGTAGAGTTTTCAATTTTTGAGACGCTACAGGTTACGTTGTTGGCAGAACTTTCCCTCCAGTTTGCACCATTTTCGGATTCCATTACTTTCCAGTAGTATTTGTCAACAATCTTTGCTAGTTTTTGATTCATTCTTCCCTGCTCAAATATTGAAACTGAACAGTCTGTCTTGTCAAATTCAAATGGAATTTGCATTGAATCTACAGCTATGCTTGTATCGGTTTCTGTTGCGATGTAATCTACATATTTGCCCGTATCGTTCTCATATATCCACTCAGGCAGACCAAACTCAACAAAACCTGTTCCGTTAGCAAATTCAACTTTGTGATAATCCTTTCCTCTTTCATCAATTACGATTTGTGGATCTACAGTTACCTGTTCTCCCTGTTCAACGGTAATAACAATACTATCTGTTAGTGCCAAGATGTCACTGGTTGTTGGAGATACAGTGTTGTTTTCAAATATCAAAGTCAAGGTGTCTGTTAGTGCCAAGCTGTTGCTGATTGGTGGAAGTATGGTATTGTTTTCAAATATTAAAATCAAGGTATCTGTGAACGAAAGTGTTGCATTAGATGGAAGATTAGTATTGTTGC
>DATBQZ010000044.1:0-3246 GCA_036560565.1 Candidatus Nitrosotenuis sp. | reverse complement strand
GACAGTTGTAACTTGCAAGTCATGCGGCAACACGATTGCAGAGCCAACAGGATCCGTTGCAAAGATATTTGGTACTGTGTTAGGCTCCCTTGAGTAAATCATAATCACGTTTTGTGTTAAGATTTAACGCTAGTCTCTTGTTATCAATTATTCGATAGGTTTCTGTGATTTCATTCATAAAAGAAATTTTTTTTGGATCAACTATTGATATGCCCGTATAGTAGCATTCTTTGTTGTCATGGTTTATGGAAAATTCCAATGTCACGTCTATGGTATCTAGGAATTTTTTTGTGACAAGAAAGCTCTGCCACGTATTATTATCGTAGCTTGCAACCAAATCCTTGATTATTTCCCCATCAAGTAACGGCATATCGCCAGACACTACAAGAGTTGTTTCTGGTAGATAGGATAGTGCTGTGTTTAGATCAGAGACATATCCGTCTCCTTTTGTTTTGATAATTTCAATTCCCTGATCTTGAAGTAGTTTTTGCGTGTTTGGGGAATTGTCACTTGTTACAGCCACAATTTTGGAAAAACAGTTAGAATTTTTTAGTGCATCAATTACATGAATGATGACTGGTTTTTTGTATTGGAGTAAGAGCTTTTCCCCTTTTGCATCCATACGGGTTCCCCTTCCCCCAGCCATGACAAGTCCAATCATGCCGATGCAAAGACAAGAAGAGATGAAAGTCTTGTGATTTCGTTTGCAGCACCCATAATATCGCCGGATATTCCCCCAAAGCTCCGCCTTGATACTACAAGAATTATCAGTGTGAGCGCAATTCCCACACCAAGGGCCAAAAATCCAGCATTATTTCCCAGAATAAAGATGGAAACAACAGTAATTGCGGCTGCGATTGCTAGTTTTTTTCTATCCTTCATGCTTTGGATAAAGGCAGAGTTTGAGCCCTCCCATGCGGATGGACCAAGGCTGGAAAGCAGGACCATTGAGAATTTTGCTATTATTTCTCCGATCAATATTGCCTGGAATAGCTCAAATCCCTTCATTGAGGAAAGCGCAATTACCATTCCTGCCACATACATGATAATTGCAAATATTCCTGCAGAGCCAACCGATGGGTCACGCATTACTTGCAGTTTTCTTTCCTTTGTACCGCGTACCATCAAACCGTCTGCAAAATCAGAAAGGCCATCAGTATGATGAATGCCAGTGATTAGTGCAAGCATTCCAGTGATCAAAAGGCCGACAACTAGCGGCTCCAAGAAAAACGACATGCCATATGCCGCTGATCCCACCATCAGTCCAATTGCGATTCCAACTATTGGAAACAGGTACATGTGTTTTGCAATTGTTTGCAGGTTGGAATTGCCGACTGGAATTATTGTCAAAAACGAAAATACGGAGCCTACCTGCCTAAACATGAATCCACCAGCCAAGATATGATAAGAAGATTATCAGTGGAATGGTAATCAGAATACAAAACAAAATTCCTGTCACTTTCATTAGTATGACAGCTGATCTGAAATGATTTTCATTTAGATCTATTGTGCCATTGCCCAAGGTGTAATGATTGATTTTTTCAAATTTGGTCCCAAGTGCTCCTGCCATTGCCGCCATTGGGTATCCAGCATTTGGGCTTTCCGTTTTTTTGCCATCACGTCTCATTGTGATCAAAGAATTCCTCCAGTCTGCCCTTACTAAAACAGCGGCAAGTATCATAACTAGTCCTGTGATTCTTGCAGGCAGATAGTTCAGTACCTTGTCGCAGTTTGCACCAAACCATCCCACGTTCCTAAACAGGGCAGTCTTGTACCCAATCATGGAATCTATTGTGTTGATAGTCCTATACACAAACGCGCCTGGAAGGCCAAACACCCCAAAGTAGAACAAGGGTCCAGTTATGCCGTCCACAATGTTCTCACTTATGCTCTCAAGCGTGGCTGAAACGATATGGTTCCTATCCAAGTCCTTTGTGTTGCGCTTGACTAGCATTGAGAGCCTTGAGCGTGCCTCCTCTAGATTGTTCCTAGATAGTGATTCCATGACTAGATTACCGTGCTTTTCTAACCCCCTTATGGCAATTGTAGTTTTGAGCAATAACGAGCCTGACAAAATAACAATTACAGTCAGAACGATACCAGATGCATTTTTCATTGTATAGTCATATGAAAATAACAATCCTGCCACAAGGGCAGCTACAGAAACAGTGATCAAGACACCGCCAATTTTTTCTCTTGTTTGATTTTGGTTTTTTGCAAATGGAACAAGTCTTGCAACTATGACACCAACCCAAGCTGTTGGATGAAACTTGTTTCTCGGATCGCCAAATGCAAGATCGATTGCTAATGCAAAAAACACAATCAAAATTGAAACAAATATCATTGGATCATTTTCTCCAGCGATTTGATATCAAGATTTTTCTTTACAATTTGTGCCAGTCTTTCGATTTCGCTGTCAAGTTTTTTCTTGTTTTGTTTTTTGAAGAGCTTGATCTTGTTGTCAAGTGAGTCCTCGTTTGGCAAGTCCATCTCAATTAGAGGGATTACGCCAAGAACAGATTTAGAAGTTATCTGTTTTAGTCTTTTGAATCCAGGTGTCAGTATGGTTACGTTTCCCCTGAACTTGTTTATTACAAATCCCTTTACCAATTTTTGGTGCTGTCTTGACAAAAGAGACATTGTTCCAACAAGGCTTGCAAAAGATCCACCCCTTTCTATATCAGTCACCAAAATAACGGGAGATTTTGTCTTTTCTGCAAGCAACATGTTTGCAATGTCGTAATTTTGCAAATTGATTTCTGCAGGAGAGCCAGCTCCTTCCATTATGATCAGGTCATATTTTTTTTGCAATATGGCAAGTGATTCCAGTGCTATTTGAAATCCCTTAGTTAGGACAAATTTCTTGTAGTAAGTATCTGCAGTCATTTTCTTGTAGAATTTGCCTTGGAGTAAGACTGAGCTGCGATAATTGCCAAGCGGCTTTAGAAGAATTGGGTTCATGTGCGGCGAAATTTCAGCCCGTGATGCAATTGCCTGTATTGCCTGTGCCTGGGAAATCTCAAAATCGGCTCCCTTGTACGAGTAATTTGACATGTTTTGCGATTTGAATGGGGCTACGCTATATCCAGAATTTGCAAATATCCTGCACAGGGCTGTGACAAGCGTTGTTTTTCCAGCACCAGAAGATGTCCCCTGAATCATTATGGTACGGCTCATTTTGATTCCTCCAGTGCTAGAATCAATTTTGCATTTTCCTTGCGTGTTTTAATTGCTATTCGAATGTAG
>DATBQZ010000043.1:0-3211 GCA_036560565.1 Candidatus Nitrosotenuis sp. | reverse complement strand
GTCTTGCTGTTCTTTTTTGTTGAACTTTTCTGTCTTGTCTGCGTCTTTTATGTACTCGATTGCAATTTCGATTAGCTCATCAACAGAGTTTGCCCCGGCAAGATCGATTTTGTAGTTTGCCTTCTCTAATCTATCAAATACGGATGCGTTTGCTTTCTGTATGTCAAGATATGCAGATGGGGTGGTAATCAACAACAGAACTGATGCCGGGATGTGTGCGTTTATCAAGGATTTGATAAATTCCGTTGTTCCATCCTGGGAGTCAACCTCGTCAAGCTCAAAGAGAATTACCTTGCCAAGCAGGTTGTGCGAAAACTTGGACAATGCAGTTATTCTTCCAAGCAAGTCATCAAGGTTTGTTATTTTGTCAAACGAGTTGAAAATTATGTTTTTTACCAGTACTGCTTCGTTAGAGTCATAGTTTGCACCAAGATACCTCTCAAGTGCTTCTTTTGGTGCCAGCTGTTTGTCATATATGATGTCCTCGGTCTTTTGCTTTAGTGTGATTCCCTTTAGCTTGTCAATGATTCCATACCCTAGAGCCCTTTTGGCCAAAATGTCTCCCTTTTGTGCCTTGTCGCACATTTGCATGAGGAATTTTTGCTTTAGCTCAGAGAACAATTCCTTGTTAAATCCGTGGATCAGTGCGTTGTAGATGCTCTCGTTTGTCTTTGGCGATATTGTAGAAAGGTCAACATATGTAGTTATGATGTCTTGTCTTGTCTTTAGGGTTTTTACGTGCAGTGCAAGATGGGTCTTGCCAGATCCCACATCCTGGACCAGAGTTATTACTCGAAAATCGTTATCGGTGGAATTTTTTCTCGTGATTTTTTTGTAAAGATCAGATATGCATTCAGTTATGGTCTCTTTTGCCTCAATGTGCCTTGTTCCCCCAAGAATCTTTGCGTCTTGTTCAGTGGGAGTAGGGCTGCTTGGGTACGGGTTTGTCTTTAGTCCGTATGGATAGGTCATAGTTTCCTTACGTATCCGTGCAGCATGCCGCGCACCGTGATACCCTCTTGGCCTCCAGTTGAGATTTCATATTTTGCCTGATTCGATTCAATTAGAGATGATGTCAAAGCGTAGAATTTTTCCTGCGATATGCCAAGTGACTCGCAAACTGTTTCCCGTATGACAGAAAGCTGAACCCAGCCAAGCGAAGATGACAGTTTTGAAATGGAGTCATCAAAGAGGGACTGAAATGACGAATCTGAGTTTGTGCCAGCGGCAGTTTGGCTGCGCATCTGGTTGACAGAGGTTTCCAGATTTTTGACTAGATTTGACAGTATTTTGAATTTAGGATCATTTTGTGATATGTGGGACAGGTAGTTTTCCTTGGTCCAGACATAGTGCGCTATACCCTTGTTGTCGACTATGACTTTTTCATCGTTTGTGAGCTCCGCAAGCGATGGCTCGCACTCGTTGCCAAAGATCTTCTTTAATTCGGCCTTTTTTATTCCGCAGACTCCTGATTCTACTACTTTTTCAAGAATCTGGGAATTCATGCCATAAAATCCCTAAATTTTTTTTTAATGGGCAAGGTCGCGTTGTATTACAATTTGGTGAAAAATTCTTACCTATCAGAGCGGATCACAGCATCAGTCAGCCAAGGTTTGGCAGAGTCAGAATTATTAGGAATGCCACACAAATCGATGTGCAGAGTGATGATTAGGTCATCGGATATTGGTGAAGAATTAGACCTGGGGTATCTGACTGCGTTTTTAGCATAATTCCAAGACTATGCCAAATTGAGTTCTTGTTTTATTTCGTCAACGCCGCGTATCCCAAAGATGTCCCGCACTTGCTGGATCCGGATGTTTTCTTTGACCAGTTCTTTTCCAAGCTTGTCTATTAGCACGGCAAACAGGTCAGTGAATCTTATTTCCCACTTGTCTGCAGAGTCCAGCATCTTAGATAGCGCCCACTGCCTCACCTCTGGTGGGAGCGAGAGCTTTTCGTCAGATTCAATTGAGATTCTATCAAACAGGTTTACTATTGATGCGGTTTGTTCTGCCATTCTTTCTATGTCTTTTAGCTCGCCATATTTTGATTCTGAAAGAATTCTCAAGTTAGACTGAAACTCGGACAGTTTTAACAGTCCGACTACTTCCTTTGATGTATTTGATGATGACTTGTTTGTTACGGTTCTGATGTCCTGCATACTTTGGAACAGCTGATCTGCTTTTTTGTGGAACTCTGATGTAGACGCGTCAGATCTTTTGAATAATTCGGATATTGCAGATACCTTTTGGTCTATTGTGTTTGTTTTGTTGAACACCGCATCTCTGAATCCCGTAAACTCTTCTTGTACGGACTTTAATCCCTCCCCGACAAACGCAGTTGCGTCAGCTCTTTTCACCAGAGAATTAATTTCAGACTCTATTTTTTGGACTTCGCCTGAGAGGTGCTTTATGGTTTCAGTTCTTGCCATGTTTGAGAGCAATTCTTGCTGAAGGTCCTGCATTTTGTCCCCAAACGAGTCTATTTTTTCTGCCTTGCCAGACACCTGCATAATTTGCCCCTTGATTGATTCAAGTTCCGCTATGATTCCCGATGCAGACTCTGTTTTTTCTGCAATATCTTTTAGGTTTTGTTTTAGCGACAGTATTTCTGATTCAAGATTTGTTTTTTCTGACTTGTCGTACACTGACTGGATTTTTCTTTTGAGATCCGCAATTTCAGTGCCTACTGAGGAAATCTTTTCTGTCTTTGATGAGATCCCGTCAAGGTTTTCTTTTATGTTGTCTATTCTTTGAGCGATTTTTATTATCATGTGAGTATTGTTTTGAGTTGATGCCATGTTGTCAGACACGGATTTCATTATGCTCTCTGAGCTGGGAGATTCCTTTTGGGCCTGACTTATCTTGCTTATCTGATCCTGTAGCCTGCTTGTTTGGTCGTGCAGCTTTGTGACAAGTGATGCTTGCGAGCGCACCTGATTTAGTCCTGCAAAGAGCCTCTGGCTGTCTTCTTCCATGATGTTGATCTGCTTTGATTGCTTTTGGATTTGCTCAATTGTAGATGCAAGCGTATCAATCATGTCTTTCATTGAGATGAGCACCTTTTGGTTTTCAGAAAATATCTTTGCCATTCCCTTGATTTCCTTGGATAAAGTTTTTGTAGAATCAGATACTGCTGCGATTTTCTTAACTAGTGTATTAGAGTCCTTTTTTGTCAGAGAGACAGTAGGTTTTTCCTTTTCAGCAGGTTT
>DATBQZ010000042.1:0-1721 GCA_036560565.1 Candidatus Nitrosotenuis sp. | reverse complement strand
GTTGCAGTAATGCCATTATCGGTAGATATGACAAGAGTCATCGTACCTGATGATACTGACGGACTGACGTTTATTTTTCCATTTAGTACCTCGTTTGTGTTAAGTATGTTTGTATCTACAGTATCAGAAGATATTGAGATCATGCACCACTTGTTAGATGAAGGATCACCGGCTGGACAGTTAGTATCTCGAGTCAACAATGTTGTTACTACTGCGGGATTTGAATCAGTGTATGTTAATATCAAACTAAATTTATCAAAATTCCACAACTTTTCTGTTCCAGTGTTCTGAAGTGAAAAAGTAACTATGTTGCCTGCGGAATTGCTAAGAGCTGTTTGACTGGTACTTGTCTTAAGTATTAAATTTTCAACCTTTGACATTTCCGATGATGCCGCAGTTATTGAGGCAGTTTTGTCAGTCAAACCAGGCAACAAAAACAATATGGAAACCAGTGTAAACATCACTATGCCTCCAGATATGGCAATACTTAGTCCCAAACGGATACTCTCTCCATATAATTAGGAAGTTGAAAATATGTAATCATAGTAAACTCCATTCGGAGCAGTTATTCTAACCATATAGGTAGTACTAGCAGCCAGACTAGATTCAGTTATTCTAATTTGGACTACATCTGATTTTTGAATTATCGTGGGCAAAGTTTTGAATTTCCATGTATCATCTGTAGCAGCCGTGTCATACTGGTATCTCTTTATGGAATCAATTGGACCAAAATAAACATCCATAGATGTGGGACTAGTTATAGGATCAACGCCTATATTTTTTACCCAAACTTCTACAATACTTGTCGAAGTAGAATTACGAATAGCATATGGAATTGTAAGTTTTGTAAGCATTATGTTTTTTTGACTTTCTGAAGTAGCTGAAAATGTTGATTCAAAAGATCCAACCTTTGACATCACTATTCCCGCAACTGATGTGGCAACTACGATAGACGCAATAATCAAAATTGCTTCTGTCATTACACCTGATGCCACGGTTTACTCACTCCTTGAGCGGTCACGTCTTGTGCCGGTTTTTTTGTGCGCAGTCAGTCTTGCATAATAAGCATCAGCCTCTCGGTCATTGAGCCCAACAATTTTTGCAAATCTGTATAATTGTGATATTGATTCTTCAATTGACATGCCAGAATTTTTGAGCATGTCTATAATGTTGTAAATTGTATGTTCATCTTCTTGCTTTAGTCCCATTAATTTGCATTGTTCTACTAGTAGATCTATGCAGTCATCTCCTTTTTCTTCAAACATTTCTCCTACAAGCTCAATTATCGCCATCATGTTTGCAACAGAAAGATTTCCACTGAATAGAGGCTTCATTACGGAATCCATCGGTCCAAGATCTGTTCCGTGTACAAGGTTATCCATTTCGCTACCTCGAGCTATCGCGGTTGGCTGACTTGGGGGTGGTGGAGCTGTTTGGGTGTTTACACCAGAGTTTTGTACCATTACTGGTATTGGATTGCTTTGAACTTGTGGAATAGGCGCTGCTACATTTTGAGCCTGGTTGTTAGCTGCTACTTGACTGTTTTGTGCGTTTATGTTTGCTTGCAATACGCCTTGTCGTAATGGCAATGACGGATCTGACAAGTTTGAGAGATCTAGTGCTTCAAAGTATTTTCTCATGAAATTAAGCGGATTTGAAATTTCGGCCTGAAATGCTTTCATGTCAGTTAGCGTTCCTTCAAATGATTCGGTTAAAGTGTC
>DATBQZ010000041.1:0-32192 GCA_036560565.1 Candidatus Nitrosotenuis sp. | reverse complement strand
CTACGAAGTAGAGGAACGGTCCCGGCATCTGAAGGTCAATGGTATTGCTCTCGTATACTTTGATCCCATCCAGGTATATCTTCAGGTAGTTGTTGCCGTTTGTGATTATGGTGCAGTCCCTGGTGAGTGGCTGGTTTGGTGTCGTATCAGACCAAAGCACTTGGAAGTCAGTTGCTTGGTTAAGATTGCCAAATGTTCTAACAACGTGCCAACTTGTTCCGGCAGTGCTTGTAATCGAGACACATGTGACATAGTTTATTCTTCCATCCCATGTCTGTACATACAGTCCGTTTTGGAAAAAGTCGCCACTTATTGTTCTGACAGGTGTTGTGATCACTGCATGGAATAGCTGGGCATCAACAGGACCTGTTACACCATAATATCCTGCATATGTACCGTTGACTGGCGGATTGACTCCCACATGAAGTCCCTGGGAATCCTTGAAGAGATCAGTCGGTGCTGGAGGACTGAAATATGTAAATGCACTTCCACCATAGTGCCAGAATCCTTGTTCTGCCTCTAGCTGCTGTCTTGTTTGCGTCTCATTGTTTAGCGGATCAGATCCGACTAGACCAGATTTGGTTTTGATGACTGAAAAATCAGATACTGGGTTTATTGTGATTGATACAGTTGCCGTGTCCTGGCCTCCATTTCCATCAGAAATGGCGTAGGTAAGCGAATCACGTCCATCAAAGTTATGATTTGGTACATAACGTATGCCTGTTCCATTGATCATAGCAGTTCCACTACTCGGTTGTGTTACTGAAACAATGGTTAGACGGTCATTGTCAACATCAGAATCATTTTCCAATACATTGATCATCGCAGTAACATCTTCATCCGTTATCGCAGAATCATCTGCAGCTATTGGCGGATCATTAACTGGATTTACAGTAACTGATACCATTGCAGAGGCAGAGCCGCCTTTTCCATCGCTTATAGTATAGTCAAAGCTTGCTTGTCCATTAAAATTAGCATTTGGCGTATATGATACGGTATTATCTGAATTGATGCTAGCCGTGCCTTGCAAAGAAGCGCCAACGGAACTAATTGTCAGAGAATTACCCTCCACATCAGAGTCATTAGAGAGCACCGCAATTACAGATGTAACATCCTCATTTGTAACGGTAGAGTCATTTGCAGCTATTGGGCTGTCATTTATTGGATTAATTGTTACAGAGACAGTGGCTGAGGCAGAGCCGCCCTTTCCATCGCTTATTGTATAACTGAAGCTATCAGCCCCATTAAAATTGAGATTCGGTGTGTACATGATTCCATTTCCTACCACAATTGCTGTCGTACCACTAGAACCCGGTGTTACGGAATTAACTACAAGTGGATCGTCATCAACATCAAAGTCATTAGAAAGAACACTCACAATTATAGAATTGTCCTCATTAGTCGTGACAGAGTCATTTACTGCTACCGGATTGTCATTTACAGGATTAATGGTCACAGAAACCTTTGCAGTGTCAGAGATGAGCCCGTTGGAAAGAGTGTAGGTGAAAGAGTCAGAGTCAAACCGATTTGCACCCGGAGTGTATATGATCTTGTTGCCATCTTTGACTGCCTGCCCATGTGAGGGCTTGCTCACAGAGCTCACAGACGGATTTAATCCAACAAAACTATCGTTTGCCATCACATCAATAGTCACAGAAATGTCTTCGTTTGTTTGTGCATTATCGTCTTTGGCGTCAATGATTGGAATTTGAATCTGAGCGTTTGTCATATGGTAATCCATCAGAAACAGAACTGAAATTGCAGCTATGCACATTGCAAGAACTTGAACTTTCAACGTCCATTACCATTTTTCAAAGGTTATCTGAATTTGCATAGAAACTACCAGAAGATCATACTAGAGAGGTTTTAGGAAAAGTTGTTGTGATCGCGGACAAAAAAGGTATTGATCTACTAGAAGAATGTACCACACTATTTTTATAGGATTATGCCTACTTGAATAATTATGAAGTACCGTAGTAGAACAGAAATTGTTGAGATGATACTGCAAGCAGCAAGAAGCGGTGCAACCAAGACAAAAATAATGTACAAAGCATATTTGTCTTACACCCAAGTCAAGGAATACTTGTCGTTTCTGCTAGAGAACGGCCTAATAAAATACGAAGAGGGTTCACAGCTATACAGAATAACTGAAAAAGGACTACACTTCTTGCAGGTATACGGCGAAATAAGCGACCTAGTTACTCCAAAAACATCCAAAAATAAATTCTACTAAGGTAGCATACAAATTTTAATTATTTTCTCATTTTAGTGTGTTCAATAGAATATTTTTCCCAAAAATTATCATTGTGATTTTTCCCAAGATATTTAATGTAAGAATTGTCTTAAATTTTTCTAGTTGGAACTATTACTGAGCTATCTTGCAAAGTGTTTTAAAACTAGTATTAATTGATTGCAAGTCATGCTAACAAAAAATAATTCTGAAACAAATCAAACAAAATGTGAAATGTGTCGTGGCACACTAATTTTTGATGTGCATACGGATGAGCGGGTCTGCAATGGGTGCGGTGTAGTCATACCTGCATGTGATGAGTTATTACACAACGTAACTTGCACACAAGAAAAAAACATTGATCGACAGCCAATAGCAGAATCGCTTGCAAATAATATGATGTATGAAATATCTTTACCTACAGTTATTGGTGAAAGAAATGTCGATGCAAACGGCAAGCATATCAGAAATTCATCCTTTGATAGAATGCGAAGATTAGACAGAATTACGTTAGCTAATGACAACAAGATACGAAATTTGAGCAGAGCGATAAGGGAGATTCGTAGAATCACCGAAATACTTGGACTCAAAACATCGGTTGCAGAAAGAGCCGCATACATATACAGAAAAGCATTCGGCCTAGGATTAATTAGGGGCAGATCAATTAGCGGGATTGCAGCTGCATCCATCTATATCGCTTGTAAAGAGTTTGAGACGCCTCATTCAATATACGACATAGAAAAGATAGTGGACGGGCTAGGCAAGAAAAACGTTTTGAAGTATCACAAAATGTTATTAAAAGTCATGAAGATAAACTTGGGCCTGCCAAGCCCCATATCGCACATATCAAAAATAGCAGAGAGGACGGGGCTGAGTGGCAGAATTGAGAGGAAAGCAGTAGAAATTTTAGTCAGGGTTAGCTCCAACTCGTTGCTTGCCGGCAAAAAACCAGTTTCAATAGCTGCCGCTGCACTTTATTTGGCATCAATGCAAACCAAGCAAACCACGCAGCTCCGCATAGCCATTGCGACAGATCTTACTACCATCACAATACGCAAAAGGTGCAACGAAATTATGCAGATCTTAAATGAGATCAAACAGGAAGAGATAGAAAAAACCAAACCCAAAACAACGAATCCGTCAACACGGAATGATTTGATCAGTCAAGCGCCAGTTTTAATTGAACAGACGTCTTGATGCTACCTTCTCGCATACAATCAGATTCCTTCATCGAGGAGGTAAACACCACTATCAAGGTCTTGGAAAATGAAAAAAAAATTGGAATCATCAAAGGATCGCTAGTAGAGATTCAGGCTCCAGGCAACCTTGTTGTGGTGGGGGACATACATGGGGACATGGAATCGCTGTGTGCAATCATGCAAAATATCAATCATCAGAAATTTCTATCTGATCCAAATAACAAGATAATTTTTCTTGGAGATTATATTGATAGAGGCAGTAATTCTATAGGGGTTTTACGAACAGTGTTCTATCTAAAGAGGGAATATCCTAATTCCGTTATTTTATTGTGCGGCAATCATGAAGCAATAGACAAGTATTATTGCGCAACACATACTTTGCCAAACGAGCTGTCAAGCCGCTTTGAGGAAATGTCAGGCATGATTTACGATAAGCTTTTCTCCTTGTTCAGATTGCTGCCCAAAGTAGTCATCATCAAAGATCACTTGCTGTTAATTCACGGCGGCGTCCCCACATGCATTGGTGAGGGCGCATTTTACGACGCAATTTCAGATGAAGATGACCTTGATGAGAAAGTTGCAGAGGAGTTGTTATGGAACGATCCCAGATCAGACATACCAAACAACCTAGATTACGTTAAATCCAGAAGAGGTTTTGGAATGCATTTTGGAAAAAATATCTCAAAAAAATACCTAGCCTCAACTCAAACAAAGGTGCTGGTCAGAAGTCACGAGCCTTGCCATGGATTCAAAATTGATCACGACGACATGGTTCTGACCCTATTTTCAACTAAAGAGGCATACCAAAAGTTTGATGCAGCGTACATTCTCATTACAAAAGAAGAGTTGGCATCAGTAAGAAACGCATCTCATCTTGCACAGCATGTAAAAAAAATAAAAAGAGTGGATTAACGCCTATAGTAGGCAGTTAATGTTGAAGATTGCGTTGGTGTGAATGTCTTGCAGCTGTTTGTACTTCCGTCTGCCCAGTGATCAAAGATGTAGTTTTGGTAGTTTGACATACATGTTTTGTATGTTGTACCTGAACTACCCGTGTATGACAATGTCGTATAGCCCGCCTTTACCAGTTTGTTTGCAGAGGAAATCTCTGTCCAAAGACCGGTGATTGGACTGTTATCTAAGCCCAATGAGCGTACCTTTATTGTCACGGATGTCTTGAAATATGCAGTCAGTGTTGCAGCTTGTGTTGGGGTGATTGCTCTGCAGCTATTTTTGCTTCCATCTTCCCAGTGATCAAATGTGTATTGCTGATAGTTCGATACACATACGTCGTACTGGTTGTTTGTAGTAGCAGTGTATGACAAGGGAGTATACCCGCTGTTAACCAAAGTGCCTCCAGTTGAAATCTCAGTCCAGAGTCCAGTGATTGGACTGCCAGCGAGATTTACTGATTTCACCGTAATGTCTGCAGTTGTTGGGACTGGTGGTGGAGGTGATGTTCCCGTTGCATAATATGCTTTTAGCACAGTAGCTTGTGTCGGAGTGACTATCGTACAGTTACTAGTGCTTCCATCTTCCCAGTGATCAAATACTGTGGTTTGGTAGTCTGATACACATATCTGATACTGAGTGCTTGATGCACCACTAAACGATAGTGTCGTGTATCCACTGTTAACCAAAGTGCCTCCAGTTGAAATCTCTGTCCACATGCCAGCAATAGAACTACCGGCAAGATCTACAGATTGCACTGTAATTGTATTTGTCGGAGTCGGTACTGGTGGCGGAGGTGGTGGAGCTATTCCAGTATCTAACGCTGCAGTCATGGCCATAAAATATGGTGTAACCGAATCCCATGGGTTTGACAGACCGTCATTAGTGATGTACATGTATGACACATAGTTTGCTGAACTTGCTACGAATGCATCATTTAGAGTTGGAACTCCATACGCTAAGTATGAAAAGTTGCTTTTGTCGTAGCCGGTGTGCCAGCCTCCGAGTTGGTTAAGACTTGGCAGTCCACCAGTCTCGTAGATTACTATGTTGTCCATTGTTCCCACATAGCTGGTCGCAGTATCCGTTCCTGGATTGCCAACTGTAAAGGAAAAGCCAACTGATTTTGCATAGTTGCTCAGATTCCTGTAGTAGTTTTCATCTCCTGGCGTATTTGTCATCTCATCAAAGAAGATTCCCTGTAGTTGTGGATACAGTGCCTTCCAAGTATCGATGTCAGATGTCACTGCACTGGTGCTTCTGGAGCCATATTGAGTGAACACGTATCCAATCACTACAACGCCTGCTGATTGCAGTTCTTGTATTCCTGAGACGTAGCTTGCATCTCTTGAACCGCCTGGGCCGTTGTTTGGATTGATAATGGCCACTATTGGTACAGATTGGTGTGCTGCTTTTGCTGCAGATACTTGATCCCATGTTCCACCAGGGTAGGTGTAGAGTGGAATCATTATTCCTGCAGATGTTGCAGCATACGTATGCTGTGATGTTACAAATGTTGCTGTTACTAGTATTGACATTATTGCCAACGCATAGTATTGTTTCGAAGAATGTTCTATCATTCTAACATAGAACAATCTTCTAAATTATAAAAGAGATGTGCAGTTCAATTATGTACACAAACTTCAGTTTCAATTAAAAAATAAAACAAACATCGGATAATATTTTGTTCATGACATCGTACTCGGTATGCGTAACACGTACAAAATTTAGAACTTTATGGTATCGGCACTCTTCCAAATAAAGTTGCACAGAGTGAGCATGTTGCTTGTCATTTCTTCAGAATTTGTAAATAATGCGCATTCTACGTCTATATTGTCATGCAATGTTCCTTTTACTGCCGAATCTGACGTCAAAAGACTGCCTTTGATAGGACAGTTTTTGGAAACGATGATTCTGCCTTTGGAGGGCAGATTTCCTAGTCTTACCTCGCTTGCCCCAAACCTCTTGATAAAGTGGAGCGTTTTAGGCGAGACGTCATCTATGATTAATCGTACGTTTCCGCCAGCTTTTTCAACAAGCTTGATTTTTTCTGGGATCTCAGAATGATACAGCCGTGATATGTCCTCTAATGTAGTAACAAAATAAACCAAATCTGTTGTGGACTCCAGCATACGCTCCACTTGAGAAGATATGTTATCTAATCCCTGGATTATGCGAAAGGTGGGAATATTTAATTTGGCATCATTAGTGTTCATCTCTTTAATTTTTTCAATGATTCTTTTCCCATCTTTTTTTATTTTGGCAATTTCTTCTTCCTTTTTCCTTAAAACCAGCGATAGAATTTCATCTGGATCCGCTACAATGCAAAGCTTTGGAGATGAAAAGGAAATCGAGACGATCCCACTACTTGACAATTTGTCAATCATTCGATATGTTTTTGCACGATCTAAACTGATCTCTTTTGACAATGCGCTAGCCGTAATAGGCCCCATCCGCAACAAATTCAGGTAAATCCTCGTCTCGATATCATCAAGACCTAAAATTGACGAGATTTCCGATGATAGTCCATCAAAGTATGGTGTTTGTTTTCTGTCAAACTGTGTATCATCTAATGCACCAAGCCCCAATCCCACATGGTATGAGTCGTTGTGGATTAACGACATTCTTTGGGGTTTCCTGGCAGACATTTTTTACTATCACAATCCCAGCGCTTGCTCTGAATGAATTGAGAGCGATGCTAAAAGCAAAATAGTTACAGATATTGTGTTTTCTGCCAACATGATGATGTTAGAAGATTGTTCTACCATGTAGTTCTAAATTGTAATTTATACCTTAAAAGAGATGTGTAGGAAAAATATGTAGTCAAGTTCCAGTTTTTGGAAGTTAGGAAAATATTACAAAAAATGCAGTATTTTCGTATCTAATTTACAGATGAAATGCTATAATGTGCAGTAATTGTCAGATTAGAAACAAAATTATCCAGCGCTCTGCATCTGCTGGCGCCCCCATCCTCCCAGCGATTAAAACTATAATTCAGGTGATCGGCCATACACACGACATATTGTAGATCGGACGGAAGTGTGTATGATTGCGGGGTAAATCCTGTTTTTGTCACATTGCCATTTGAATAAATTTCTGTCCACATTCCAGATATGGCACTGCCGCTTGGATCAACAGAGTTCACCGTCAAAATCAAATGTATGTCATAATAGGCAGTCAGGGTCGTATCCTGTGTTGGAGTGATTGTCGTGCAGCTGTTTGTACTTCCGTCTTCCCAGTGATCAAAGATGTAGTTTTGGTATCGTGCAACGCAAACACTGTACTGCGTGTTTGCACTTGCAGTGTACATCAATGTCGTGTAACCGCTCTTGACCAAAGTAGTACCAGAATAGATTGTTGTCCAAAGACCGGTAATTGGACTGCCAGTACCATCTGCTGACTGAACTGTTATGGCGACAGGATTTGGCGGCGTGATTACCTCTGTTTGATAATAAGCGGTAAGGGTTGTGTTTTGCGTGGGCGTTATTGCCCGGCATCTTTGAGTAGTGCCATCATCCCAGTGATCAAAGAGATAGTGCTCATAATCACCTACACACGTAAGATACTGCAAACCAGGAACAAGCCAGTAAGTATCAGGCGTAAAACCAGTCTTAACTACAACATCACTTGAACGAATGTCAGTCCAAAGACCAGCCAGTGCACCACCAGAATTTGCAGCCGAGTTAACAGATATGGCAGATTCATCTTCCATCGAAGACGCCAAATCTTCAAGATATGGAGAAAGAGATCCCCACGGGTTTGGCATCATTCCATTTGACATGTAGATGTAGCCTACATAGTTAGATGCTTTTTTTGCAAAGACAGGATCATGCGTTTGGACTCCATAAGAGAGAAGTGAAAAATTGCGCTTGTCATGCATGGTGTGCCAGTCCCCAAGAAAATTTAGAGTTGGTAAACCTTGGTTGTCATAAATTACGATATTATCTACAACTCCTACGTAGCTTGGCGATGTGTCAACACCAGAATTCCCAACGGTGATCGAAAACCCGATAGATTTCGCATGGCTGTTTAGGCTTGCGTAATAGTTTTTGTTTTCTACAATGTTTGACATTTCATCAAAGAAGATCCCGTTAACACCGTACCAGTTTTTGTAGTTGTCAGTATCATTCATCGCCAAATTCAAGTCCCGATTTGCATAGTTGGTGTGAACATATCCAAGCACGACAATTCCAGAGGATTGGAGACTTTGTATGCCCGTAACATAATTTGGATCTTGGGCACTGCCAGAACCGTTCTTTGGGTTGATTATGGCAAGGATTGGCACTGAGGGATACGCATTTTTTACCGCAATGATCTGGTCCCATGTAGAGCCAGGATAGGTGTAGAGCGGAACCATAACGCCAGTAGATTTAGCTGCATAGACATCTTGTGATAATCCCAATTGACATATTATCAACACAAGTGCAAAAATTCCTAAACAGGACAGTGTCTTTTCCACATACTAGACTTGTGGCCACGTTTAAAAAAATAATAGAAGATTGTACTTGAAGAATATTCCAGATTTTCATTAACAATACAGATAAACAAAGAATGTGATCAGTTGGTGTGACATGTGCAAAGGTGCTGGTAACTGGAACCGGAAGCATACTAGGCCAGGGTATTATCAAGTCACTAAAGCTGTCAAACACCCAGCACTCAAGCCCTGTCACATACAAAATATTTGCTGCAGATATGAGCCCGCAAGCTGCAGGATTGTACAGGTGCGACAAGGCCTTTCTGATTTCAGCACCTTCGTCAGACGATTATGGCCAAAAGATCATCAGAATTTGTAAAGAAAACGATATTGATGCGATTTTTGTAGGCACTGATGAAGAGATAATACCTCTTGTAGATTTGAAAGACCAAATAAAAAAAGAGTCAGAAGCTGTTGTCATCACCAATCCAAAAGACGTCATAGAAATGGCCTCCGACAAATGGGCCACATACGAATACCTAACAAAGAACAACGTATCTTGTGCGCAATCAGCACTTCCAGAAGACAAGGACAGTTTTGTTGGAGAGTTTGGATTTCCCATAGTTGTCAAACCGCGTCAAGGCCACGGCTCGCTTCATTTCTACATAGTGCATAACTACGACGAGCTAAGACATGCTATTTCTTCTATCGAATCTGTTGGATGGCAGCCAATTTTGCAAGAATATTTGGATGGAGACAATAATGAATTTACTTCTGGCATAACAATTGACAAAACGGGTAATTTTGTCATGTCATCCATATCCATGAGAAAAACTCTCAAGAATGGTCAGACATACAAAGCGTTAATTGACGATTTTGATTCTGTGCGAATGGCCGCACAAGAGGTTGCAATAAAGACAGGTGCAAAAGGACCCATAAACATACAGGCAAAGACAGTAGACGATGAGTCAAAAGTGTTTGAGATCAATGCAAGGTTTTCTGCTACATGCCCACTTCGCGCAGTTGCAGGCATTAATGAACCCGACATAATTTATCGCAATGTTGTGCTAGACGAGAAGATCAAAATTAATTCCTACCAAAAATTGGCATGCATGCGATACTGGAGCGAAGTTTACGTTCCAATTTCAACTTATGAGCAAGTATCTAGCGCAAAAACGATTCAAAATCCAAATTCGGACATACCAAGTTATTTCTGAGAATCACACGTATCTTGAAAAAAATACGTTTCCTGCATTTTTCATAGATTTATTTACATAAACGGTCGAAACGATAAATGAGAATACGGCAGAAATCAGATATGCCACAATAATATTTTCAAATCCAGACCTGCCAAGAATTATCCCTCCGACAACAACAATGGATGCAGATATTGAAACCAAGTATACCAGCTGTTTTGTCTTGTTCAAGAGAGACAAAAACATGTTATTTGCAATAAAAAGAGAAATGAAGATGTTGCTAATTGATGCCAAACGCAGCAGCATGATTGTTTTTTCCGTTCCTCCAAGATATTCTGTTATTTGCGGTGCAAAAAAAGACAGAAGGAATGCAGTTGCTATAGATGATATCAAAGAATAAAGAACCAGCTGCCTGTACTGTCCTCGTATAAAGTCATCAATTTTTCTTGCCTCACCTATCTTTAGATTGAGAATCATGTTGTTTATCCGAATGTGGATTGGAGCCATCAGAACATATTGGATCATGGCTGCTGCCAGCATTACAAGCAAGCCCAGATCTACTCCCGTGTGATACGCGGTGTTAAATTCAATGAACTTGCCATCACCATGCAAAATGGCAGGATTGTAAACCCAAGAGAGTACCCTGTCCGCAAAAAGCATTACAAAATACATGGTGCCAAAAAGAAAATGCGGCAACGTTTCCCACAATTGAACAGAGAACCGTGAGGAAACTGTTGTGTCAGTTACGGTACCCGGATTGTAAAAATGCGGCGCATTTTCCATGACAACGGATATGGATTTTTTCGCCATCATTTTGCGGTGATGAATGATTGAAAAGACGGATAAAACTGCAAACGCAATACCCAAGGCAGCAAAATATCTGGTGCTATCGGTTGGTATCAAGGCATTACCAAATAGATACACTACGGTAATTGTTAGAAATGCACAGGTATATGCAGTGATTAAATGTTTTATCTTCTTTAATGCAAAAATTACCATATAGCTTGCCCGGTGTAATGAAACGGTGACTACGCTTACAATCGTGACACCCGCCATTTGATATGGAATGTTCAGCATGGTGGCTGCGGCAATAATTACCAAAGTCACTATAGACAGAATTAGTGCAACTTCCAAATAACATCTCTTGATGATTCGCTTTACTTCACCTAGATTTCCCTGTTCATAATGAAAAGTAAACAGCCTATGAAATGCCTGCATCGGTCCTTCCATTATCAACAAACCCAAGAATACCCCTCCGACAAACAGTGTGGTAATTTCTTTTGGCAGGAACAATGCCATCCATAGTGAAACTCCTGTGATGAACAACAACAACAATGAGCCAAGCCATGGAAATATCATGCCCAAGCCTTCAGCTAATCTTTGTCTTTGGCTAGGAATTGGAGCTGCGCGCAAGTGCATGTATTCTTTGTCTTGTTCTTTGTCATAGTACGAATCGATGAAATCATAAACATGATTTGCTAAATCATAAAGATTCTCAAAGTCGTATTTTTCCACCAGTTCTTTGTTATATCCAAGCACTTCGAGAAAAACCACAATGTCTGCAAGATTGTTTACGCCTTCCTGGATTTGCACAATAGAGCGAGCCGTTTTTTGAACAAATAGCCGTGAGTCGCGTGTAAGAGTTTGGTAATCAGTGTTTGATATTAGCATGCAGTTTCATTCTCTCCCAAGTTAAACACTTAACAGCGAGTGCTTCATCTGATCCTCCAAAAATTCAACTACTTGACCAAGTCCTTTTTCAATCGGAGTACGTACTTCAAATCCCAAATCTTTCTTTATCTTCTCAGCTATGGCAAGACCGAATTTGACATCGCCTGCCCTCTTTGGACCAAATTGATAACCAAGATCATTTGTCTCGGTTATGTTTTGCAGTACCTCAAGCAAGTTTTTGATGCTCGTTGAACTGCCAGTGGCGACATTAAACGTCTGTCCCACAGCTTTTGGTGAATCCATAGACAACATGTTTGCATTCACAATATCTTTGACAAACACAAAATCTCGTACCTGCAGTCCGTCTCCGTGTATGGTTGGAACTTGTTTGCGTAAAAGATTGTTTATGAAAACTGTTATGACGCCACTATAGTCACTTAATTTCTGTCGTGGTCCGTAGACATTAAAGTATCTCAGGTTAACATTTTCCAAACCATATGTGTGGTAGTAAGAGTTGAGATAATTTTCAACACATAATTTTGTTGCCCCGTATGGCGAATACGGTTTGCAGACAAGATCCTCGCTTGCTTTGGTTCCCAGCACCCCATATACTGCCGCAGACGATGCAAACACGAATTTTCTGATGTTTTTGCGTAAACAAAAATTCATGAGCTCAAGTGTCATATTGACGTTGGTGTCATGTACCACCATTGGCTCGTTAACTGATCTAAGCACGCTAGCAATAGCGGCTTCATGAAAAACGACGTCTATCCCATCGACATTGCGCAGCAATTCATCTGCTTTTCTTGCATCTCCAATCACGATGTGGCAAAGTTTGTTTTTGATGTGTGCTGAGAGATTTGCAAGCGAGCCGGTGCTTAGATCATCGATTATGATGGTTTCTATGCCTCTTTTGAGCAATTCGTCTACAATATGACTCCCAATGAAGCCAGCTCCGCCAGTAACTAGTGCCTTTGAGACTTTTTTCATTGAGCAACACCGATTTTTGGATCTTGCGTGTTCTGGCTAGTTAACGACTCGTATTGTTCCCGAAATCCATCTACAGATCTCTTTAGTGTAAATTCGTTTAAGACTCGTTGTTTGGCAACGCTGCCAAGTTCTTTTCGTAACTTTTCGTCTCTGATCAATTTGACTATTGCTTCTGCGAACTCTTGTGGATGCCTACTCCTTACAAGAATCCCGCATCCTTGCAACGCTTCTCTGACTCCTCCAACATCTGCTGCCACAATCGCTTTGCCACATGCCATTGCCTCTATCACCGCAAACGGAAACCCTTCGGTAACGCTGCTTACTGCAACAACATCTGCATCATTGTATACTTTTTCAGGTTCTTTAGTAACGCCCATGAACTTGACAGTGTCTTCGAGACCGAAACTTTTGACAGATGCAAGGCATCTAACGGAATAATCCAGATCCGTTGAACCACCATAAATCAGGCATTGAATGTCCGGAATGCTTTCTTTGGCATACTTGATTGACTGAATCAAGCAGATTATGTCTTTGAATACTTCTACTCTTGCAACACAGACAACAGTAGGCCTGTCGTGAGTTTTTTTGTTATCCAGTGGCCTGAATCTCTTAGTGTCAACTCCGTTGTAGATGACCTTGATTTTAGATTTGTCTGCATGCAGGGCCTGCTCCCAGCTGGCGTTGGAGTTACAGACAGGAGTAATCAAATCAGCAATTGAATAAATTGTTTTTACGATATTTCTTGAGAAGACTTTCCAAAATATTCTAGATGATTCGTCATGCATGTATGCGTTATAATAAAGCAAAAGCTCCCGAAAGGCCACACCGTGTTCGGTAATTATCACAGGGCAGTTTTGCTCCATTTTTGCAAAAATAGCGATAAAAGACGGAATCCAGGCAAGCGAGCAATGTATTACGTCTACTTTTGGTATTTCCAAGGACAGAATCTGTAGGTTTCGTTGTATCATCTGAAATGCCATGAGTGCTTCTTTTAGCGTCATTTGCCGATAAAGAGGATCATCTAGAATTCTTTGCAAAAAGACTTGCCAACAAAGATTGTGCTCAAAGCATTTTTTCGTGTCATATTTTATTAGAAATTTATGCATCTTGAAGATCACAGCACATAGATCACATGGTTCAGTGTAAGCTGTTACAACAGTATCAATGAATTCCCTGTAAAGCGGGATAAACTCTTTCTTGATTATATCGTCAGAAGTTCGAAGTATTTTTCCTATCAGTGATTTTTTTTCATAACAATATTCCTCATATCTGTTGGATCCAAATATCGGTATTTCAATTACCTGGGTTACCTGCGGCGGCAGTTTGTATATGCCGTTGCAGTTTGGATTTGATAGCTGGTTAACTACTATGAACTCCCAATCAGGCATGTTGTCAATTAGGTTCTTTGTCCAGCTATAAACTCCGCCGGAGGCGCAGTTTGGATAACAATCCCAGTTAACTAGAAGGATTTTTTTCATGATGATAGTTCAGTCCTATTTCGTTCGATTAATTGATGCAATTTGTTAAGAGAGGTTTCTGTAGTTTGGCGTGAGGATTGCCTTAGATTGATCAGATTTTCTATTGCGTCATACAGCTTGCTTGAATTTTTTATATTGTTAGAATTGTTCCAGCTTTTTTTGATGTTTTCAATTGATTCCCTTTTTGATTTCAAGAGCTCCATCGTCTCCCCTTCTCCAAAAAATGGATTTAGCTTTCTGGCCAGAAACATGTATTTTTCAAAGATATGCTGTGCCCTAGAGTGATCAGAGGCCAAAAGGAAATTTTCATACGCTTCTTGTAAGGACCAAAGTGCCTCCCTTACGGATTCGCCCAGAACGCGATCCGCATTTTCCTCATAAATTATGGCAGTTTCCAAGTAGAGCTTACATGCGTCTGCGTGATGGCCCATCCTAATAAGACATTCCGCTGCGCAGAGGCAGCTTAGCGCAGTGCGAACAAGCATGTTGTGTTTTAAAGACTCTGCCGCATCAGTCAGGTAAAAAACAGATGCCTCCAAAAAATCATTTCCGTCTTCCATTTTAATAGCGTTAAGCCAAAAATCAGACTCGTCGGTAATCCTGTCAGTCCAATTCTTTATCTTCAATACAATAATACCATTTTTACAAAATTCTTAAGACATACCTAATTTTGTTCTTGATGAATCTTCGGATCACAGTCAGATAACAAGAAAAAACTATTGTCCATCTTTTAATACAATTAAAAATGGTAATTAAAATAAAAAATTTGAAATTAGATGCTTTGTTGTCTATGTTTTAATCGTAACGGATGAACAAACCTTACAAAAGTACATCCATCCATTTCTTCAAAGACAGAAAAGATTTTTTTGCCTGTTTTTGTTTGTGTGTTTTTGGTGCTCATGGTTTTCCTCTAAATTACATTAATGCAGAATGCATTCCCTTAATGCGTCGGAGAAAGATTGCGCGTTATGCATAGGAAAAAAATGCAAAGGTTTTGTCACCATACTGGTAGAATAACATCTGCGTCCGCACGAGTATTCTGGAATTGCACTCATGCTTTACTTAATCGTATAATCACACATATGATCTGCACATCATTTCTTACGGGAATTAAATAAGAACAATATTACCTAAGAATCATACATTGTTTTATTTTAATTAGCAAACCAAATAATAATTGTTGAAAGCAGCTATCCATCAACCGCAGTATTTTCCATATGCTGGCTTTTTCCACAAGCTAAGCTTAGCAGATGTTTTTGTCATAATGGATGACGTCCAATACGACAAAAGATTTACCAACCGAAACAGAATCATCCGCCCAAATGGAGAGATGTGGATCACAGTACCCATAAACAAGGACCACAAGTTTAGTCCAAATTTCATGGTAGAGATAAACAACGATCTTGACTGGAAGGAAATGCATCTGAGAAAGATTTCTCACTCATACTCAAAGGCTAAATTCTTTCATCTCTACAAGGATTATTTTGAATCCCTGTACAGTAAAGACTGGAATCTGCTCTTTGAGTTGAACCTTGAGACCATAAAGCAGGTCATAAAATGGCTTGGCATCAAAATTGACATAGTTAGAGAGTCCGAGCTCAAAGTTTCTGGGGAATCCACGCAGAGACTTGCAAATGTGTGCAAGGCATTAGGTGCAGACACATACGTTTCCGGATCAGGTGGCACAAGATATCTTGATGAAAAAGTATTTGGCGAGAAGAACATCAGATTGGAATATCAGAAATACAGATGCAGGCCATATCTGCAGCACCTGTCAGAGCAATTTATTCCTAATCTGTCAATCATAGATATACTAGCAAATGTCGGACCAGGTAGCTTACAATTAATTTCAGAAAGCACCGAATTCATAACTAATGCATAATGATTCCTAAACAATCTGAATTTTAATTATCGATGAATATTTCTGCCAACTCATTGTACCTGCCAGTGTATTTTCTTCCAAGTTCAGTTGTGTGGTACAGGTGGCGTTTAGAGTCATCCGCAGTTTTGCTTTCTTCAAGCAATTTGCAACGTAATAGATATTGTATGTAACGCTCCACTTGTTTTGAGTTCAAATTGCACTTGTACATTATGTGCGTCTTGAGCGAACCATTTTTGCACACTATGAGTATGAAATCAATGATGTCAAGCCATCCCCTATTGCCCCAGCCTATTACGCTTCGATCTATAAAATCAATAGAAGGATCCATATTTTGCTCCCCCACACGGAACCTCAAACAAATTCAAGAATTCCTTCGGGAGCTATAGTGTCCTTCTGATATTTGGCTAGGGATTCGCGCGGCACTTTGTAGAGATTAAACTCTTGGCCAAAGCACATTTTGTGTACTTCGAACGCCTCCACATAATTTATGGAGGTATTGAGCCTACTCTGAAGAGCTCTGTACTCAGCAAGACCCTTGATGGCATTAGACTTGAGGTATAGCTTTGTGTGTTGCGACCAAAATATGTTGATGAGTTCCACCTTGTCGTCAACTACATCTGAGATATCATAATAGACTTGAGGCAGAAAGTTCTTTGTTAGCGGTATTTCGTAAGACAGAATGTTTGATGTAAACCTTCCCGCTTCCAGTGTCGCCAGAGCAATTGCCCTATGATCATGATGGGCATCCAATGGAGAATGCGTTAAAACCAAGTCAGGATCTGCTTTGGTGATAAAATGCTCAATGTGATTAATTAGATCATTACTCACACTCAGCTTTGTGTCCTCAAAGTCGTCAATCCACAGGTTCTTGGCGCCAATAAATTTAGCAGATTTCATCAATTCACGCGTTCTTTGTTTTGGATCACCGGATACTGCGCCCCTGGTGATAGAATACATGTAAACATTGTGTCCCTGCCTTGCAGCTTTGATGAGCAGCCCTCCACATCCAAGTTCTATGTCATCTGGATGGGCGCCAATTGCCAGTATATTCACAATAATAGTTTATTTTCAATTTATTTATTGATGCTCGTATATTCTTCTATAAGTATAATCAGAACTATTTTTTCAGGCAGATAATTGTTATAGTGATTTCTATGCAAATTCAGATAAGCATTAATGCGAGTGTTTTGGCGTATGACGTCAACGAGTCTAGCTACTGAAGAGTTGATCTGCGACGACTGCTGGGAACCATTAGACGAAATTGATTCGTGGACAGATGATGGGGATGATCACATACTTTGTTCCATATGTGAGGAAGAATCTCAATGGCAATAAAATCAAAAAAATATCTGATTTTTTTTTCTGTCTTATGTCTTGGCACCCTAGCAGGTATTGCGCAGGCGGATTCCGCAGGCACAGTAATACTTGCAATCAAATCTGTCACCACTGACGGCAAGTCCCTTGATGGCATGTGGGTCGAAATTAGATCAGGCTCTAATTTAGTTCATAGTGGCTTTACTCCCTTATCATACAATGCCACGCAGGGAACAGCCTATACCATTTCTGTCTCAGATTACAGGAATTATGGTTTTCTGAATTGGAATGATGGCAGCATGGATTATTCCAAATCCATCACTCCAATGAGTGACACCACTTTGGTTGCGCGTTATATTGGCAAGGCGACAAGTGCAAGCAATATGATTTCTGAGCAGTCACCACAAATACCAAAAAACAGCACCAGTGAACCTCCGCTATTGCCGGATTGGTTAAGAGACGTTGCCAGTTCATGGTTGAGTGGTCAATTAAGCGACAAAGATTTCATTACAAATTTGCAGCGTTTGATTGATCAGAAAATCCTTCTTTCTCCTGAAAAGGAAACCTCAAAGCAGGAAGGCTTTAGCAACACGCAGTGCAAAAAGGGAGAGATGCATGTAGAGATGGTTGGCAAATATACAAACGGCGACAAGCCATACGAGATTGTTTCTCTGCGAATGACGGTGCTTGACTCAAAAGGAGAAATCTTAGCGAGTGGTTCGGGCACGATATCGAACATTGGCGTGCATGAAAGCAAATACTTTAACATAGTAGCCAGGCACTCTACAGAATTTGCATCTTGCGAAATCCAAGTTGAAAGCGTCTTGCCAAAATTGGCTTCAAGAAATTAAACGTGGTAACGAAAATTCAGCACGATTAATTTTCTTGCCAGATTGATGACAGGTGAGATAAAAAGATCATTTAACAAATCAGAGCCAAACGAATTTTCAAAATACAGCAAATCCACAGCATACAGTCAGATTCTGGTAAGTCACACCCAATAAAACAACAATTGATGAAATCAACGTCTTAGCTTGTTTGCAAATGTCTAACAGTGATGATGCTATTGTTAACTAGATATTCAATTGCATCCAGAAATTCAGAATCGGAGATCTGACCTTTAGCCCACCAATCCGCCACGCTTTTTATCCATGACGGCACAGCTGATGGTTGTTTTGTTGAGTCTGCAAATACTTTTGAAGAACTTGTAGAAGGTGTTTCCAGCAAACCGTTTGATACTAATTCAGTTTCATTTTGTACTTCGTTGGTATTTGCGAAAATCCGTATAGGCTCTGTCTTACCGCTCAGTGTCACAGTGGTGCGACCTAATTCTTCACTTGGCTGGTCTAGGTTTACTGCCCGCAGTAGATAGGTTCCTACTTTGAGACTTGAAAAATGTGCATCGCCCTTGTGATCGATGTATGACGATTGGATCTTGTCCCCATTTTTATCATACAGTTCAACAACCAAATCTTTGCCCAGTCCGGAAATTTTTTCAGAGTTAGAGTCAATGACGGAAACGACTATGAGCTGATCGATTAGTTTTGGCCATGGTGCAACGATTTTGACATCTTTGGATAGACCTGGAGATATGTTAACTGGAGAATAAGTATAGAGCAAGCCGTCTCCAAGTGTGACATCTACCACATAGTAATCATCTTCGGATATGGTTGGCTGCAGCCAGAATCGAATTGTGTTACCTGTTTCATCAGTCGTACTATTTGTCCAATATTTGTAAGTGCCATCACCAGAGCGTAGTGAAACCGAGGCCCCAGTAATCGGCATAGAGTCATCAGCGTAAACTATGGAGAAACGAACACTTCCAGGTATTGGCATGCTAAGATCTACTTTTTGATTTTGCTGGGTTAGTTCCACAAAATCAACATCTACAAACATGTCACTAGCATAAGCCTCAATTTTGTATCGATGATTCAACGGCAAGGATATTTCGTATGGATTGCTGGATGGTAGTACTTCCATCGGAGTTTTGTTGGTATCTGGGTATATTTTCAAGACCAAACCGTGGTGAGTCGGTCTTTCACCTCCCCACGATTTTATATCCACTTGTAGTAAGCCCTCAGGTTCCCCGTACGAGGCAAGACATGGCACTAGCAGGATAGCTAGTAAAACGCCCATTGTTTTTATTCCCATTTTGATAATTAATCACGAGCATTGTAATTATGACTTGAGTAATAAGATTCTAGAAAAATCCTATTGAAAATTGTTGAAGTAAAATTTAGTCCTCAGATCGAGTAAAACGAACGCCGCAGATACCCGTACTTAGCGATATTTGCCCAGGTTTGTCTTACCAATCTTGTCGGGACCGAGTATTTTAGTGACGCATTGCATGATGTGGCTTGGTAAAGATTGTTTTTCAAGAAAGCCATCGACTGTAATTGACGGCAGGACCTTACTAAATTCTGCTGGCTTTATCTCGACTGTGGTGATCATCACGAATTTGATATCAGGATTTATTGTTCTTACTTGTCTTAAAAATTCAAATGCTGACATTTGCTTTATTGACATATCATATATTACCATGCCATAGCCCACAGGATCGTCACTAAATATAGCTAAAGACAAAAAGGGATCATCAAACATGTGTACCTCAAAATGACTTTTCTCAAGCATTGATTTGATTAGTGCTGATATACCCCGGTCATCCTCAACCACCAGTATCTGCCGGCATGGGATTACGCTGTTCGTGTCACCATACATTTTATGTCGACCATTTGTTTACTCAATCAAGCATATAACAATTATATCTATTAAGGAAACATGAAGAAAGTTATAGCAATTTGTATTAGGTGGAGATTTTTACGTGAGATTAATGAGATATTTTCAATTAAGAGATCATTTCCAATTTTAGAAATAGTAACAAATCATCTATATTCAGAACCACAGTCCCCAATAGAAGAAAACAAGTCTTTGGATTTAGACATCACAAACTTTATCTTTTCATTATCTTCTTTGTCCAAGTTTAACGAAAATGCTTTTGCGTTCTCTGATCTGTGCTCAGATATGCCAAGCCTTGCGCCAATTATCACACCTGCAACAGATGGCTTGTCCAAGATGTATTTTGCAGCAACGTTTGCGATTCCGACACGGTGCTTTTTTGCTATACCGTCAAGTACTGCCAGCAGGTCTTGGAACAGTTCCCACCCGCCCCAGGCATCAATCATGTTCTTGTATTTCTGCAAACTAAATGTATACAGTTGAGATTTGGAAGGCTCCGGTTTTTTCAGGTAATTCTCAGACAGGAATCCTCCAAGTAGAGTTCCATAAGTTAGCAGTTTGATGTCATGTTTTTGGCAAAATGGAGCCATCATTATTTCAGGCCTTGAGTCCAGAACAGAATACTGCACCTGGTTTGACACCAGATTGAATCCGTTTTCCACCATGATTTCGATTCTTTCAGTATCAAAGTTTGTCAGTCCAATGTGCCGTATCTTTCCATCATCTCGAATCTTTGAGAGGTGATGCAGTGCATCAAGGTAGCTCGTATCGGTGTAATCCCACCAGTGAAACTGGACCACGTCGATTGTATCCACATTCATTCTGCGGATGGACTTGTCTATGTAATGCTCCACAATTGATCTACTCATTGGACCTGAACTTGGAACAAATTTTGTAAGGGCTTGTATTTTGTCAAGTTCGGATTCTCCCCTTTTCTTTGCAAGTCTTTTTCTAAATTCGCCCAAGTATTCTTCGGCAGGCCCGTAAATGTCTGCCATGTCCCAGGTGGTAAAACCAGAGTCATGGTACGAAAACATCTCAGATATGGCAGATTCAGGGTCAATTCGCCCGTGTCCTCCAGATACCTGCCACATACCGTTTAGGATTCGGCAGATTTGCAAGTCAGGTGCTAATTGATAGGTTTTTTGCAACATGCCAGATTATGGTTTTCTGAAAATTGATTGCAAGAGGGTAGAATGAGATTTCATAATGATTCCACATAGGTTTCTTTCTTGAATTAAATATCCCTTTTTGTAAAGGACAGACATGATGGAAATACACGTGTACGACACATATGTAGAGGCCAAAGACGGCCACACGATGCATTTTGATGTCATAACAGATATCAAAGACCACGGCAAGGCAATCGAATTTGCCAAGCAATGGTTAGAAACTGTTGGCGAAAAAGGAGCCAAAGTAACAACTGAAGAGTGTCAGTTCTGCCACTCACAGGGTGCTCCAAAGCCAGTAGAAGATGCAATCAAAAGTAATGGGTTTTTCATCCAAAAAATGGAAGGTTGCCCATAAACTTTTTTTACTTTTTATTATTTTTAAAATCCCAAATCAAGCATCTTTGACCAGACAAAACCATGAAATAGATTTTAATTGATTTGATTCCATACCACATCATTGACAAAAAATCCTCCATACAACAAGCACACGGTGGAAGGCGACAAAAAGACCCAGTGGATTTGCGGCTGTTTTGAGACAATTGACGGCTACTTTTGGTTTTGCGAGGAACACAAAAATACGCTAAGAAAGACAATCGAGGCCCAGATTGATGAATTGGACATGACGCGCATTTTGGAATAGATATTAAAGCCTAATCTTTTGTTTTACAAAAAATACCTATTTGATTAAATCGGACAAACGATTTTTGATCAGTTTTACATCAAGCTGGCTCCATTATATCCCATGATGAAAGTCAGATTGAACCGAGAACAATTGGAAAGGGTTCACGCTGAAATTTATGGGGTAAGAGAAAGCGATTCTCCAATTTCCATACAATTGCAAAAACTTGACAGATACATCGAGGAACGTCAAGGAAGAGTCAGCAAGCCAGATACATTTGATCAGTTCGAATACGGTTTCTATGCTTGAGTTTTAAAACTCTGATTAGAGAACCAGGATTGCCACAAAGGCACCTACGAACACGATTGCTACGGTGTTTAGGAGTTTGATTACAGTATTCAGCGCAGGTCCTGCAGTGTCTTTGTATGGGTCGCCTATGATGTCGCCAACTACTGCAACTTTGTGCTCTTCGCTGCCTTTTCGTCCCTGCATCTCGATTAGCTTCTTTGCGTTATCCCAAGCACCTCCAGTGTTTGCAAGGTGATACGCCAAAAAGATTCCAGTAACTACTGCGCCCATGAGCAGCCCTGCTACTGCCGGTGGTCCAAGTATCACTCCAAGAACTATTGGAGCGGCAATTGCAATTGATGCAGACTTCCAAAGTTCTCTCAGTGATGCAACGGTTGCAATGTCAACACACTGTGCATAGTCAGGCTTTGACTTGCCAGTTAGGATTTCAGGATCTGCCTTGAACTGGCGCCTTACCTCGTCTACCATCTTTGATGCAGCACGTGATACGCCGCCGATTAGCTGGCCTGTTATGATAAATGGAACCAACCCTCCAACAAGTAGTCCTACTACCATTGCAGGGTTTGAAAGACTGTAATCAAGAACCTTGTCTGTGAAAATTTTGGCAGCCTCATACTGGAATGCCTGGATCATTGCAAGCGCAGCAAGTCCGGCACTTGCAATTGCAAATCCCTTCGTCACTGCCTTTGTTGTGTTTCCTACCGCGTCTATTTGGTCAGTCACTTTGCGGTTCTCTTCTCCCATGCCGGTCATCTCTACTATGCCGCCTGCATTATCTGCAATTGGTCCAAACGCATCTATACTGAGAACGATTCCCGCAAGACTTAGCATTGCCATTGCAGTTAGTGATGTTCCAAAGATTCCATAGAGCAATGCTTGTGACGGATCAGGTGCTGCAGAGGACGCAATCGCATATGACAGTATGATTGCTGCAACTAGTGCAATCATGAATGGTCCAGTTGACTGCATTCCTTTGATTATTCCCATTAACGTAAGTGAAGCATATCCCCATTTTGCAGAGTCTGCTATTTCGTTTACCGGCTTGTATCTGTAGTTTGTATAGTAGTCAGTGATTCTCTGGATTACTGGTACAAGTATTACACCGATGATTGTGCTTCCAAAGAGGGCGTACGCCATTTTGTCTTGCCCGATAAATGTGGTTATGAGTACATAGTTTAGTCCAATTGCAATTGCGGCCGAAATGTAAAATGATTTGTTGAGCGGCTTCATCACATCTGCGACATTTTTTGAGCCAATTGTAGCGGTTCCGATTATGGATGCAATCATTCCAGATGCGCCAATCAAGATAGGATAAAGGAAAATTTTTGGAGCGCCAATCAGTGCTGCAATCAAAAGCGATGCAAGAACTGTAACCACATAGGACTCGTAGACATCGGAGCCCATACCTGCTGCATCTCCTACGTTATCGCCCACATTGTCTGCTATGGTGGCCGGGTTTCGTGGGTCGTCTTCCGGAATGTTTGCCTCTACTTTTCCAACCAAGTCAGCGCCCATGTCTGCTGCTTTTGTAAAGATTCCTCCGCCGATTCTGATAAACAGTGCAATCAGACTTGCTCCGATTCCAACGCCTGCAATTGTGATTGGGTCTGGATATACTAGATACAGCAAGGATAGTGCAAGTAATGCCATTGCAGGAACCGCAAGCCCTACTGTTGCGCCGCCCCTAAATGCAAGCGCAAACGTCTTGCCGATTCCGCTACCAGTTGCGTTTGCAGCCCTAACTGCCGCCTTTACTGTGATTTTTAGTGATATCAGGCCGGCTACTGCAGACAGTGCTGCGCCGACTGCAAATGCGATTCCGTTTGATAGACCGATAAAATAACCAATTACTACTGAAAGGCCGATTGCAATCGGTATGATGATTTTCATTTCCCGCTTGATGAACGCAGATGCTCCGACCTTTACTGCGTCGGAGATGTCCATCATTTCTTTGGTTCCAGCTTTTTGTTTTGCTACCCATCCGGCATAAACTGCTGCAACGGCAAAAGAAGCGATCGCTGCACCCACTGGGATAATAATTTCTTGCAGCTCCATTTTACACTTGCATGCCTATTTGCACGAAATATAAACTATCTACAAAAATCGGGCTGTTCTTTTTTGGTACGGACTAAATGTTTTGCCCCTTAGGACTTGGCGGACCAGTTTGTTAAACCGCCTCCCGTGACTCAGATATGGAAACCTCAGGTGCACCAATTCATGCGATATGGTGTGATCGAGCGCCCTTTCGTCTGGGATCTTTTTGACGTTGATGAAAACCAAATTGTGCAAAAGGTACGAGACCCCATAATACTTGTATGCCGTGGTACGTCTGCCGGACGTGGTTTCCTTTGGCATTTCAAGCACCTCCTTCGTGCTTAGAAGTACTCGTGGCTCAGATATTGCAAGCCTGCTTGAATAAATTCCAACTTTCTCTAGAATGCTCAGCCTCAGGTCAGGATCTAGCCTCATGGAATGGCTTTTTAGAATTATTCTATATCATACGGTGTCAATTGTTGTACTGGAACTTGTTTACTGGAATGACACAAGTTGTGTTTCTATGCCTTGCCAAAAGTTCTCCCTGTGATTTTTTTCCAAAATTTGATTTATCTAATGTTTTGATATAACAAAAAAGGGTCAGAGTTTAGTGTGTAATCATAAATCATACAGCCACCGTCTCATCACACCCCCTTAGTTCATCAGATTGAGTAATTGTTGCGTTTTATTTCTAATTTCTTGTGTTACTTTGACTATAACTAGTCCCTCGTTTGGCTGGCCGTACAGTACAACTGCGTTTTGCGGTGCATACACGCATACCGGAATTACCAAGAGATCCTCCTCACCGTTCACTATTATCTGAACTGGGAGTTCTGATTCTAAGGCATCCTTTATGGCATCAATGCTTTGTGCAGTGATTTCTCCTGCAGGGTTGTCACAGAATAGATTTATCACGTCGCCAGACGGAACGGTTCTTTTTTGCCTTTTTTCAAGTCCGTCGACAATCGATAGTGACGGAATCAGATTGAATGAAAACATTTTTTCTGTCGTTGCGTCCCCAACTGTGATGATAACCGAGTCCTTTGGAATGTGATGTAGAATGTTTTCTTTTGATGTGTCTTTTAGTAGAATTCCAAGTGGGGTCTTTAGTTGTTCTCGGAGGCTTTCTGGCAGTTTCACAGCTATGCGGCTATGTTGCCCTGCATTTCTTCTTTTAGCTTTGCCGCAAGAATGCTACATTGTGCCGCCACGTTTTTTGCAGCGGATCTGATTGCCTCAGCGGATGGCGATGTGGGGTCTGTAATCATCACGGGTTTTCCCAGATCAGAGCCAGTCATTATACCAGAGTTTAGCGGGATTTCGCCTACAAACGGGATGTTGTATTTTTCGCTGATTTTTCTAGCGCCGCCTTCGCCAAAGATGTAGTGCTTGTTTTTGCAGTCAGGACACAGAAAATAGCTCATGTTCTCAATCACTCCAATTATCGGGACATTTAGTTTGGTAAACATTCCAATTGCCTTTACTGCAACATTTGATGCAACATCCTGAGGTGTTGTCACAACTAAAATTCCAGTAATTGGAATGGTTTGCGCCAGAGTGAGCGGGATGTCGCCGGTTCCAGGAGGCAGGTCCACAATCAGATAATCGAGATTCGACCAGTTTGTGTCAACTAGAAACTGCTTTAGTATTCCAGAAATAATTGGCCCCCTATAGATGGCAGCCTGATGCTCCTGCTCTGCAAAGAACCCAAATGAGACCACCTGGATTCCGTGTGATGTCGCAGGCTGGAGCTTGTTATTTTCAACTTCCATAAACGCCTTTTGCATTCCAAGCATCAGCGGGATGCTCGGGCCATAGATGTCTGCGTCAAGAAGGCCAACTTTTGCGCCAGACTGTGCAAGTGCAAGTGCAAGGTTCAGCGATACTGTTGATTTTCCAACCCCTCCCTTTCCGCTTGCAACGCCGATTATGTTTTTCACAGTGGCCATTGCCTCATCTGCATCAAGTGAGCGGCCCTCCATTACTTTTGCAGTTACATTTAGATCGAACTTTTTGATTTCGGAAATTTCTCCAATTGCGTTTCGCACGTCTTGCTCTATTTGATCATTGAACGGACATGCAGGAGTGGTTAGCTCTAGTGTGAATTTCAGATTACCTTCGTTTAGTTCCAAATCTTTTATCATCCCCATCGATACGATGTCTTTTTTCAAATCAGGATCAATTACAGTTGCAAGCTTTGTCAGTACTTGGTCTACGCCAACCATGCAAAAAAATCTCCTTTTACAATATTTAAAGATAGGTTACTATACAAAACGGCAAATTTTGCAAAAATATTGCAAATTAGGGATACCTAAGCAGAAATTCTCGCAGGCGAAATAAAAAAGCAATTTTTGATAAACGGAATCAGCCAGGGTTGCAAGTTATCAAACAATCGAGTGCTTTTGTGTAAAAAATACAGAAATTTGCCCAAAGATTCATAAATTCAGGTTTGGGAGTTTTGTACAGTTGTTTTCTATATCTACCCTAGAGGATGTTGTAAGAATTCCGCCAAGTATGTTTGGTGCTTCGCTAAAAAAGGCAGGAATTAGCATTCTCAAAGAAAAATATGAAAGCATGATCAACGCCGAACTAGGATACATCATTATGATTTTAGAGGCCAAAGTAGACGAGATGGGAAAAATGATTGCCGGCGACGGCGGCACATACCACAGAGTGGAATTTGAGGCACTTACATTTACACCAAAACTACAGGAAATTGTTTTGGGCGAAATTGTCGATATTACAGACTTTGGCGCATTTGTAAGAATTGGACCAACTGATGCACTGTTGCACTTATCCCAGGTAATGGATGACTATCTGCAAAGCGATGTAAAATCAGGAATGATTATTGCAAAGCAGAGCAACCGCACTCTAAAGGTCGGCTCTACAATTCGCTCAAGAATTACCGCAGTCTCACTTGGAAAAGCGGCAACCATGGGTAAAATCGGAATCACTTGCAGACAGCCATTTTTGGGTGCAGAGGAATGGATTGCAGAGGAAATTAAAAAGTCAGGCAAAGACGGCAGCACTAGCGATAAAAAAGAAGTAAAAGAAGTCAAGGTAGAGAAAAAAGAAAAGAAGGAGAAATAAGAAATGGTGCGAGAGATGGCATGCAGAAAATGCAAGCATGTTTTTGTTGGAAAGGTTTGTCCGTTATGCAAGTCATCTGATTTGACACCAGACTGGACGGGAGTTGTCCTTGTGTCTGATCCTGAAAATTCTCACGTCGCAAAGACATTGGGAATTACCCAGAAAGGGAAATTTGCCTTAAAGGTAACGTAGGTTTGGGCCTTAGTCCAAAAAAAGAACTAGCTAGATTTTTGCAAGAGGACATTGGGTCTGGCGATGTCACATCGGATTTAATTACAAACAGGGGAATTACGGCAAAAATAATCACGCGCCAAGCGTGCGTTGTTGCAGGGGTGCGATTTGCAAAAGAAATTTTTGCAATGAACGGATGCAGGGTAAAAATTCTAAAAAAAGATGGCACAGGTGCAAAACCAAATCAGACAGTATTAGAAATTTCAGGACCTGCAAGATCAATTCTCAAATGCGAAAGAACTGCACTGAACTTGCTTTCGCGAATGAGTGGGATTGCCACAGCTACAAATGAACTAGTCAAAATTGTAAAAAGTGCAAGTCCCAAGACAGACATATACTCCACAAGAAAGACGGCGCCGGGCCTGCGGTTCTTTGACAAAGAGGCAGTGGCGATTGGCGGAGGGAAAAAACACAGAGTGACACTGTCAGATATGATAATGATAAAAGACAACCACATTGCTGCAGAGGGCTCTATAATTGAGTTGATCAGGCTGGCAAAGAAAAAATCAAACACGTTTGAAGTAGAAGTCGACACTCAGCAAGACGCAGTCATGGCTGCAAGCCTTGGCGTTCCAATAATAATGCTGGACAACTTTACGCCGCAAAAAATCTCAAGCACCATTTTGGCCCTAAAAAAACTCAGGCTGCGAGACGGAGTAAGATTAGAGGCATCTGGGGGCATCAATGCAAAGAACATACAAAAATACGCAAAAACCAAAGTCGACATGATTTCAATTGGAAGTATTACAAATTCTGCAAAGGCAGTCGACTTTAGTCTAGAAGTGTGATTGTCCCGCACTAATTATCAAAAGTCTTTTCGATTTCCTGCGCCATCAATTCTAGCTGATCTGTGCTTCCAAATTTCCGGTACGTTAGTTTCTCCAAAGTTTTGATTATACTGATGGCTGCTCTGTACTGCGGAATTTGAGGCTCGTTTAGCTCGCCATACATCCCAATTCCTGAAATGCCGTTTTGTTTTGCAAACCCCAGAATCAATCCGTTAAATCCCGTAATGATGGATTTTTGAGGGGTTGTCGTGATGTCCAATCCCTGCATTTGTTTTGTCAGTTCAGGTGAGGTAGTAGTAACAAAGGTCTTGGGATCTTTATCCAATATTCGATTAGTGTGAAAACCCCCAAGTGTATAGATGAATTTTGCGGAATATTTTTTGGAAATATCAATAACATCCTGGCAAAGCGAGTGCAGTTCGTCATTACCTTGCGGCTGCCCAGTATCGCCCCCAAAGACAATCAGCCCATCAGAATACCTGTATTCCCAGCTTTCATTTGGCAAGTCGATGTATCCTCCTTGGTCCAAAACATATGTAGGAAACGGCGTCTTTGCAATTCTAAATTTTTTTGTTCTCAGGCTGTTATTGATAAAATTCACAACTATACTCCCAACGTTGCCCATGTCTTGCATTGCCGCAACGACTATTGGTTTTTCAATGGCTGGCTCGTCTGTTTGAAAAAACTCCACGACTCAATTCCAAGTCTACTCACTTAAAACTGATGTTCGGGAATGGTAAGGATTTTTCCATACTTTGGAATAAATTGGCAGAATCAGTTAATTGCAAGCATTCGCTCTATTGCAAGCCGCGCCTTGTCTGCTATGTTTTTTGGAACCCTTACCTCGTACTTGTCGTCCCTCAAAGAGGCATAGACCTTGTCAGGTGTGATCATTTTCATGTACTGGCACACGGCACTTTCTGATGCAGGGACAAACGTCTTGCCAGGATTTTGCTGCTGCATCCTGTACAGTATTCCAGTTTCGGTTGCAACCACGAATTGTTTTGCACTGGATTGTTTTGCATAGTTCATCATCCCTTCGGTTGAAAGAACTTGGACCTGCCTGTTTTTGTAATCGCCAACTGCGACTTCGTACATTATTTGCGATGTGCAGCTGCATTCTGGATGAACCAACAATTCGGAATTTGCAAACGAGTCCAATTTCTTGTGAATGTCTTCTGATCTAATTCCCGCATGCACGTGGCACTCGCCTGCCCAGATGTACATGTTTTTTCTCCCAGTTACTTTGGCAACATAAGAGCCCAAGAACATGTCAGGCAAAAACAAGACCTCCCTGTTTTCAGGAATTGACTTTACCACGTTTACCGCATTTGATGACGTGCAGCAGTAATCAAGCTCTGATTTTATTTCGGCAGTCGTGTTCACATATCCTACAGCTATTGCATCCGGGTGTTCTTTTTTCCAGTTTCGCAATTGATCAATTGTAATGGAATCAGAAAGTGAGCATCCTGCGGAAAGGTCCGGTATGAGCACCTTTTTGTCAGGACAAATTATTGCAGCAGTCTCTGCCATGAAATGGACCCCGCAGAACAAAATTGTCTTATGCGGTGTCTTTGCAGCTTGTCTTGCCAAGCTAAGTGAATCGCCGACAAAGTCTGCCACGTCCTGGATTGCAGGAAGCTGGTAGTTGTGGGCCAAAATGACTACGTCCTTTTCGCGCTTTAGTTTCAAGATTTGCTCGTCTAACATATGATCATAGTCATGAGCGGCATTATTCATTTAAAGAATAAGATCAGAGTTGTAATTTTCTAAAATCTAGACAATTACGGCAATTTTTGCCAGCATCATGTGCCTATTTGCATGTCATCTGAGCAGATTCCCCGGAGGCACTCTATTGCAGATAGGATTGCAAGCCTGCTTGTCTTTGGGTTCTTAGAGTCAGGTACGTTTTCCACAGTTATGGCGATTTTGCCAAACTTCCCCTTTGCCTCTATAGTGTGGGTGTTTTTGTCAGTGTTCGGGTCTGCAATTATCCTCACCTTTGTTTTTTCGCTTCCAAGCCCTGCAAGGCTGAGAAGCGCAGCCACGTTTATGTTTGCAGGAAACAGTTTTACCGCATCTTTTGCATTTCCGTCAAATATTGTAACTGGACTCGTTATAGAATCAACATCCATCGGGCTGGTCTCAAAAAATTTTGCGCCCTTGAGCGATTTTGGATTTTTTGTAGTGGTGATAGATAACGAGTCAATTTCATTTTTTACAGACTTGATTGCATCTAGTCCTGCAATTGCGCCAGACGGCAGGTAGATGTTTTTCTTAAATTCGGAACATGCCTCAACTAGCACGTCAAGTATGGACTCATCAAGCAGGGCGCCCACGCTCATTATCATCAGGTCTCGTTTATTCTGCAGTATGCTTAGCGCATGATTCCTAACTGCGTCCTGGGATGCAGCTTCTACCACCATATCCACAGGGTTTGATGAGAGCATGTGAGGGTTCTCAACTATTGCAGGTTTTTTTGCAAGCTTTGATGCAAGTGCTTCTGATTTGTTTTTGTCAAAATCGTAAATGTGAGTCAGCTGCGCATTGATTTTTCCAGAGTCTATCGCAAGTGCAATTTCAGTTCCAATCGCACCGCACCCCAAGAGCCCCACTTTTTTCAACAGATACTAATCAAATATTGTCCTAAATGAATTTAGTCGATACCAGACAAGCCCAATGCGAAGACATAACTAGCCTAGTTTTTCACCATATCCCATGCCACTGCGAAAAAGAGGAAAGCATCAAAGATCAGCAGATCAGAAAGCAGCGCGTAATTGGCGAAAAAAGTAGTCTTTTTGATCTTTTGTGTTCAGTGCTAGTCCGGTGTAAACGGTATTTGCATCTCAAAGATTTTATTTTATGTAATAAACGTCATTTATGCTAAACACGGTCTACAAGGAGGCAATCAAGAACCGCGATTCCATACTATCCATCCTAAGGGGACCCAAATTTGAGCAGATTGTAAATCGTGCAAGGCAGAACTGGATAGAGTACAAGCCAAAAAAGCAGGACTGTACGATGGCAGGAATCGATAGCAGTTTTAACAGCACCAAGTTTCAGGGAATGGAGCTTTGGGTAGTAACAGCAGTGTCCATAAAAACAGACGGCAAAATAATTTCAGATAACCACAAGCAGGGGCTCAGCGGCAACGTCTCGGATTTGTCATCCATTGCAAGCAAGATGGAAATTGACGCGTGCAGCAAGACAGTTGATCTGGTAGATATTACATTGATGGACGGCTCGCTATACTCCCAGTTCATGACAAGGCAGTCAGTTCTCACACACACCATTTTGAAGATAATGACAAAAAGGAACAACGTGGTTTTTGTCGCCAAGACGTCAAACACGAGGATGCAGTTTTTGGACCTAGAGTCACTTGCAGGAGACATATTTTACTACAACCATGCGACAAAGACGCCAGGATTTAGCAGAGTCTATGTCGACAGGAAATTTGGAAAGGACAGGGCAATATCGTCAATTTATGCAAGGCTGAGCGATTCAACGCCTCTGATCAAAATTGAAATGCTAGGTGACAGCCACACAGAAGACGAGGTCAAGTCACTACTTGACAAACTGTACAAGAACAGTGTCGGTGGGTACCCATACGCACTCAAGCTTGCACATAACAACTGCAAGATAAGCAGTGCAGACTTGGGCAAGCTTGTCAGCCTTTACGGAATCTCAAACGAGATCGGCTCAAGAGAAGTATTAGAATAATTTTGAATTTCATTTGGTTCTGCAAATTTGTAATTAATTGCGATTCAGCATTATTTTTGGAAGGAGTCATGCACAAGACAGGATTTTTTAGAAAGAATTGCACATCTCGATTAAATCTTGAAAATTGGGCGTAAATCTTACCCAACCTATTTGAGAAAAATGATAAAT
>DATBQZ010000040.1:0-1692 GCA_036560565.1 Candidatus Nitrosotenuis sp. | reverse complement strand
ATGAATTGTGTCCCTTTGTAGTCATAGTATGCCGCCCATCGGTCAACTTGGTCTTGCGGATAGTGATCGCCTTCAATCACATCCATGCATGGGGCATCAGGCCAATCTGTGTTTACAGTACACGATGCACCTGCATCTTTTTCAGTCGTACCAAGCAAGAATATCAAACTAATCGATAGAATTAACAGTAAAAAAAATCGCATGAATTGATTTCTAGTTCAATGCTCTTAAGCCGTACTACTGATTATTTTACGCGAACCATTGTTCTAGTGAATGACTACGTCTCTCAGTGCTTTTATGTAACCTGCCCAATGATGATTCTAGCCTATCTTTTGAAAAACTTCGCTCTTCTGATAAATACCGAATTATCTCAGAATAATTTACCGCGCCAAATTTGATTTCCGATACGTCTGCTACCTTAGGGCTGAGAAAAATGTTTCTTATTTCGTTATAGTCGATTTGCGCCAATTTTTCCTGAATCTGTGGAGCGTCTTCTAGTTTTCCATACTCTTTTATCATTTTTAGTGCGGTCTTTGGTCCAATCCTATCAAATCCGTCTGGGTTAAAGTCAGTCCCAATCAGTATGCCGATATCAACAAGCTGCTCCTTTGTTATTCCAAGATCGTCGAGCATCTTTTGAGTGTCAATTATTTCTGGTTCTATCTCGATGTATGTATTGCGATTTGGAATCTTGCGCCTTCCACTGTTTGTAAAATTCCTGACAAGCCTTTTTGTTCCAAACAACAATGAATCATAATCTTGACTTGCAGCTGCATACGCAAGGCCATTTTTTGTCAGGTGTGCGGCTGTCGCCTCGCCCTCAGATGGTGCTTGGATGTATGGTATTCCAAATAATTCTAAAAGGTGCTTTGCGTCATCAACCATGCCGTCCTGCATTGCAGTGGTTTGCTGGGCAAATTTTCTCATGTCTTCTAGGTTTCTTTCAGCAACTGCCCTTTCGTATTTTACTGTGGCGTCTTTTTTGATCTGTTTTCTACGCGCAATTTCGGCCGACTTGAGTGAAGGGGACTTGCCGTCAAAGACGTAAACTGGCTTTATTCCAAGCGATAGAAAGTTAATGTTCCTATAGAACAAGCCGCTTAGGTGGCTTGTTATTCTGCCGTGGGAATCTGACAGCGATGTGCCATCAGGACCCCTAATTATTGCCAAAAACTGGTACATTGTGTTGTACGCGTCAACTGCAATTACCTTAGACGAAAATGCCTCTAGTCTTGTTTTTTCTTTTGTTAATAGTCCCTTTAGGTCTAAGCCCATTGTCTTGTCTGTACAAATCTTGTTTTTGTATCTACCTGCTAATTTGCTATATTAGGGGCAATCTGAAATGTAAATTGCCAGGTTAGCCAAGTGGTACGGCGGCCGCCTCGAGATCAGTTAACAGGATAGCGGCTGTGCATTCGCACTCAGGGGTTCGAATCCCTTACCTGGCGCTCTGATTTTTTCCATGATTCAAACTAATTGTTATGAATTTTTGTAAAACAAATACAATTTCCTAAAAATAATCTGTAAAGTTTGATCCTAAATGTCATAACATAGAAGTCTTATTAATATGAATAATGTATTACTGTATGAGGAATGAAATAATGGGAAGCATCCGTGTTGGTGGAAGGGGAACTTCAAAGAGAATAGCTGAAAAAGAAGAAGATAACTGGACTGGCGCTCCTTTTCAAAAAT
>DATBQZ010000039.1:0-2063 GCA_036560565.1 Candidatus Nitrosotenuis sp. | reverse complement strand
TTTGATATTGTATTTGGCTGTTTTGTAATTATCTCCAAGTGTTCTGGCGCAAGGCTATTTGCAAGTAGTATTGCATCTGACATCTTGCATATTGCCACAAAGCCATTTTTGTTCAGGCTCTCTGCAATGATATCTTTTCTTTGTAGTGCAGGTGTTATTTTTTTGATAAAATCTACTACACTGTATGCCAGATTCTTTGATGTTGTGATCAGACAACATGAAGTGTCTGAGCTGTGCTCTGCCTGTGAAATCAAATCCAACGCGACTAGTTTTGGATCTGCTGAATCATCGGCAATTATTGCCAGTTCGGTTGGTCCTGCAAGCATGTCAATTGATGTGATATTAGAAACAAGGTATTTTGCAGCAGTTACAAACGAGCCCCCTGGTCCTACTATTTTATCCACTTGCGGGATGGATTTTGTGCCAAATGCAAGTGCTGCTATTGCGTGAGCACCTCCCACTTTGAAGATTTTATCAGCCTTACAGATGTCTGCTGCAACCAGTACAAGCGGGTCTATCTTCCCTTGCTTGTTTGGCGGTGTCACAACTGTAATTTTTTTTACGCCAGCTATTTTTGCTGGAACGACAGACATTATCACAGAGCTTGGGTATCTTGCAAGACCACCTGGCACATAACATCCTACGCTCTCTAACGGTGCAAATATTTTTGTGATCTTGATTCCGCCGGAGTTTATCTCGATTTTTCCAAGTCTAGCTTTGAGTGCAAATTCGGTCTTTTCCAGCCTTGTTTTTGCCAGTTTGATTGCCCGTACCTGCTCTGGAGTGACGCTTTGGTATGCGGCTTTGATTTCTTTTTGTGATACCTGAAATGTCTTTGTATTTACTCCGTTGAATTTTTTTTCAAACTTTCTGAGTGCAGAATCGCCATCTTTTTGGACTAGGCTGATTATTGATTCGACTATTTTTTTGTCAAACTTGCGCGGCTGGGACTTGGAAAAGGAATGTACATTTTTGACTGTGATTATCTTCATCAATTTTCTTCGTGACGCTTTATCTCCTCAAGTTCTAGGATCTGCCTTGGCTCGTGCACTACTAGGCCCTGTGCAATCTTTCTAAGCTTTGGGATCATTTTGTGAAATTCAGATTTTGGAACTATTGTGTTCACACCATACCATCCTTTTTCGCTCAGTGGGCTAATTGTTGGGCGCTTGAGTGATGGCAAGCTGCTTAGCAATTTTGACATGTTTTTTTCTTCCACATTTAGGTAAATGTGGAGATACTTTCTTCCCTCAACTGCCCCCCTCATGACTGTAATTATATCAAAGATTTTTTCCCTCTTTGTTTTATCACGCAGCGAGTTCTTGTTTGCGATCAAGTGAGCGCTTGATTGTAAAACAGTATCAACTATCTTTAGCTGATTTTGTTCAAGTGTAGTTCCAGTCTCTGTGACATCCATTATCGCATCTACGTCGTCTGGCGGCTTTGCTTCTGTTGCACCAAATGATAGATGAATTTGTACGCTCTTGTTTGTCCCAATTCGGAGCCAGGGTGTGACAATTTGTGGGTCTTTGTTTCCATAATATTTTTTGTATGATTTTAGTTGTTTTATGAATTTTGAAGCAGTTGTAAGATATTCTGAGGATATTCGTAGTATTCTTTTTTGTTTTGCATATGCTGCAATCATTTCATCAAGTGACTTGAATCGATAAGTGTCAGGAATTGCTATTACTAGTTTTATTTTCCCATATTCCAGATCCAAAAGCGGCTCCACGTCAGACTTTGTTTCGCCAATCCAGTCCTTTCCAGTAATTCCAACATCATACAATCCGTCAGAGACAAATGTCGGAATTTCCTGCGGCCTTAGCATTTTTACGGCAATGTCAGGATCATCTAGGGTTACTCTGTATGTGCGGCTCTTGCGCTGAACCTTGGTCCAAGACCTTTCTAAGATGGCAAAGGTTGCGTCCTCAAGGCTTCCTTTTGGAATGGCGAATTTTACTTTGGTCATCTTTAATTCTTGAGAAAAGAACCTCTATATTTTGTTGTTCAAAGTTCCCCTAAAATCTCACGCGCCCGATTAATCGAGATATTGCCTTCTGAGG
>DATBQZ010000038.1:0-2047 GCA_036560565.1 Candidatus Nitrosotenuis sp. | reverse complement strand
CATTCTCACATAATGGCGTAACTGCAGGACAACTCTACATTTATCGAGTGTACACGATAACTGCGTTTGCAACAAGCGAAAAATCCTCCCTTGAAGTAACCGTTCAACCGAAATCTGTATCTTCGTCTATTGCCCCTGGCGCGCCAACTGGGCTTGCCGCAACTGCCGTATCTGCGACCCAGATCAATCTCTCATGGAGCGCCCCGTCAAATACTGGTGGCTACCCAATTACGGGATACAAAGTAGAATACAAAAAGGGCACAGGTTCTTATCTGTCGCTTGCTTCAAACACTGCCAATGCTACTACGTCTTACTCTCACACAGGATTGACAACTGGTGCCTCTTACACTTACAAAATATCTGCAATCAATTCCATTGGGACAAGCACTGCATCAACTGAAGTCTCCGCAACCCCGACTACTGCCTCTACTGCGGCCGTTCCTGGCGCACCAAGTCTTTCCGCAACTGCCGTATCTGCAACCCAGGTTAATCTTTCCTGGAGTGCTCCAAACAACGGCGGCTCTGCAATTACCGGATACAAAATCGAGTACAAATCGGGCTCTGGCTCATACTCTGTTCTTGTGGCAAACACTGCAAGCGCTTCCACAACATACTCTCATACTGGATTGACATCTGGTACGGCTTACACTTACAAAATATCTGCAATCAACGCAATTGGCACCGGCAATGCCTCATCTGAAGTGTCTGCCACTCCTACTACCACATCACAACCGTCTACTGCCCCCGGCACACCAAGTCTTTCCGCAACTGCAGTATCTGCAACTCAGGTCAATCTGTCCTGGAGTGCTCCAAGTAACGGCGGTTCTGCAATTACCGGATACAAAATCGAGTACAAATCGGGCTCTGGCTCATACTCTGTTCTTGTGGCAAACACTGCAAGTGCTTCCACCACATATTCTCATACTGGATTGACATCTGGTACGGCATACACTTACAAAATATCTGCAATCAATTCTATTGGCACCGGCAACGCCTCATCTGAAGTGTCTGCCACTCCTACTACCACATCACAACCGTCTACTGCCCCCGGCACACCAAGTCTTTCCGCAACTGCCGTATCTGCAACTCAGGTCAATCTGTCCTGGAGTGCTCCAAGTGACGGCGGCTCTGCGATTACCGGATACAAAATCGAAGTAAAAAAAGGCACGGGATCCTTTGAAACACTTGTAGCAAACACTGCAAGCGCTTCAACGATATACTCTCACACTGGACTTACAGCTGGCACCGTATACTATTACAGAGTATCTGCAATCAACGCAATTGGCACCGGCACGTCAGGCGATGCATCCGCAACGCCAAAAGAGACGACCACTCCTACCCTTACTGCAATTGCGACATCTCCGACACAAATCAGTCTGTCGTGGAGTGCGCCATCGCAAACATACCAGCAGAGAATAAACGGCTACAAAGTTGAAGAAAAGATAGGCGGCACTAGTTTCAAAACAATTGTTGAGAACACTGGCTCTAATCCCTATCTGATCAACGGCTTGATCACTGGAAAGCCGCACACCTATGTTGTTTCAGCTATATTTGGCCTTGGAGCAAGCCCGAGATCAAACGAGGCGTCTGCTACCCCTCTGTCTACCTCTGCCCCACCTGCAGGATATTCAGTAACACCACCGCAAACTACCAAACCATCTGCCAGTACTAATCCAAGTACTACCTTGAAAGAGCAACAGAGTGACTTTGCGAAAAAAGTTCAGCAAGCAAGGGAAGAGATGGCAAAAAAGTCTGGAAAAGAAGACAGTGCTAAGGCAAAGGCTGCAAGAGATGAGGCCATAAAAGCAAACGAGAAGGCAAGACAAGATGCACTTGTAGCAAGACAAAAACTAATGGCTGAAAAACTAGCTCAATTAAAAGCAGCCAAAGATAAGTCAACTGACCAGACAAATGCTAATCCTCCAACATCTGGTAAAATGGATCCTAGGGACACATATGGCAAAGCCGTAAATGACGCACGTGCCGAATACGAAAAAATAGCAAATGATCCCAAGTCCACTCAAAAACAAAAATCTGACGCAAAGGC
>DATBQZ010000037.1:0-1884 GCA_036560565.1 Candidatus Nitrosotenuis sp. | reverse complement strand
GAAAATGGTGTAGACATGCCAATCATGATAACAAACATGAAAAACCCACAGAAATTAACAACCATAAAGAGAAAATCTGACAACCAGAATGGTCATCCGCTAAAAATCGTGACAGGCAAAAAACACTGCGCGATACTGAAGATCGAAAGCGAGTCTGCACAGAGACTTCTTGAATCACTCGAAAAGGACAAGAGGTACAGCGAGTTTGTTATACTTTCTCCTTTTACAAAAGACGACATTGAGTTTACAAGGATTTTGTTTTTGGATTCTGAGTATGTCAAGCGAAACGAAAGATATGTTTTGGGGTTTGACTCCCTTGCCACAATCACGTATAATCGCGGAGTAGTTACATTGATTGGGGATGAAATGTGGCGAGTCCACCAAATTGTGTCAAAGGCAAGCTCAAGAATAGGAGATGCAGGCCTTAACATCTTGAACATGGATGCGCAGGAAGAGACATCACGAGTTATCATAGTGACTGATGATTCTGATAATAACGTCGAGAAAGCAATTCGTGCAGTACATTCGGAAAGATCAAAAATAACCTTTACTTGAATTTGAAAACAAAATCGCAAATGGCCCTTCAGGGTTGTCCCGTCAGAGCCACGCTGGGTTTGTTCTTGGACCATTTATCTAGATTCAGTCCGGCGTTACCCAAAACACGCACTGTTTAGTGTTAGCTGAAGCGATATTTAGACCTGATCTATATAGTCTATCAAGTTCGTGCCTGACTTTGTGCCACTTTCCAAATACAACAATCAAGATGCCCTAAATTATGTACAATTCATTGGCCGAATTTTCCGCCTGCAACATACCACAATGCAAAGCCTACTCCAATCATCACATACCACTTGATGTTCCTCTTGTCGAGGAATGCATTTTTCGGATTTAGTTCTTCTACATTAATTGACTTGCGTATTTTTCTCATCTCAAATCCCTGGCCAACAAGACCACCAACAAGAAGTGCCACTGCTACAAAAGGAATAATGGATTCCATGTAATGGCATCTATTTTCACATATTTAGTCCTGTGCCTGAGATTTCAAGATAACTCTTTAAATTACGAATGTTTATGCATCGTTCTATGAAGGAAGTAGGCAAGATTTGGATGAACGGTAAACTAGTACCATTCAAGGATGCCAAGGTTCACGTCTTGACTCATGCATTGCATTATTCAACTGCAGTCTTTGAGGGAATCAGATGCTATAACACGCCAAAGGGCTCTGCCATTTTCAGACTGCCAGAACACGTGGACAGATTATTCAGATCAGCAAAAATGTATTCAATGAAGATGCAGTTTTCAAAGGATCAGATAACAGATGGAATAATAAAAACAGTAAAGACAAGCGGTCTTAAGGAATGCTACATCAGACCACTGGCATATTATGGGTATGGTACCATGGGACTGACTCCGACTCCAAACAAAGTGGATGTTTCAATCGCATGTTGGGAGTGGAAGCTTGGCGAATCAAAAGCAGGAAAATTGACAGGTGCAAGGTGTAAAATTTCAAGCTGGCTCCGAATAGATTCCAGATCACAGCCAATGCAAGCGAAGGCTGCATCAAACTATGCAAATGCTGCACTTGCAAGAGTGGAGGCCCTAAACAACGGATACGATGAGGCAATAATGCTAAACTATCATGGAAAAATAACAGAAGGGAGTGCGGAAAACATCTTTGTGATAAGAAATGACGAGATCTTCACACCACCACTTACATCTGGAATACTGGAAGGGATCACACGAGATAGTGCCATCCAGATACTTCGTGCAAACGGACAAAATGTAATTGAGAGAGAAATTGATAGGGACGACCTTTATTCTGCAGATGAGATATTCATGACAGGTACTGCCGCAGAAGTAAAGTCGGTAGCTCAGGTAGATGGC
>DATBQZ010000036.1:0-4968 GCA_036560565.1 Candidatus Nitrosotenuis sp. | reverse complement strand
ATTTGGCGGAGCGATTGGAAAATCCGCCCAGTTCCCGCTAAACGAGTGGCTGCTTGAGGCAATGACTGGCCCGACTGCAGTATCTGCACTAATCCACGCGGCAACAATGGTAAAGGCAGGAGTGTTCCTAGTTGCAAGACTCGGACCTCTCTTCTTTGCACTGGCAGCAGCAGGATTTGCACTGGACCAGTTCTTTATGGTAATAGCCTGGGTTGGCGCAATAACTGCAATACTACTAGCAACACAGGGAATGGTAAATCCTGAAATCAAAAAAGTACTTGCATACTCGACTGGCTCCCAAATTGGCTACATGATGATGGCGCTTGGAGTTGCAGGACTGTCAAAACAATTTGTTGACGGATACACTGCAGGATTTTTCCACTTGATCTCACACGCAATGTTCAAGGCATCTTTGTTCATGGCGGCAGGGTCACTGCTCCATGTTGTCGGCTCCAGATTTATGACAGACATGGGCGGCTTGCGAAAACACATGAAAAAGACATATGCGTTCATGTGGGCGGCAGGACTTGGCCTGATGGGAGCACCGTTTATCACAACTGGATTCTGGAGCAAGGACGCAATATTTGCAGCAGTGTACGAATCTGGAAGCGAGTGGGCGCTACCGTTATTTGCAATAGCAGTACTAACAGCAGTAATCACGGCATTCTATACGACAAGAATGATCGGCATGGTCTTCTTTGGAGACAAGAGCAAACACATAGAGCACATGGAAAAAGAAGGACACCACATCCACGAGGCGCCACTATCCATGTGGGTTCCATACGGAATACTTGCGGCACTAACAATTGGAATCGGCGTAATCGGGCTAACTGCAGAACATGGAATTCACGAACTGTTCACAGAATATCTAGCAAACACGTTCCACATCGAGTCTGCTCACGTGGCAGTAGAGGGCGGCATGGAGATTCCATTCCTTGAGGGAATAAACCCAGTAGCGCTTGGCGCATCGCTTGCAGCGTTTGCAATAGGTGCAGGACTTGGATACATATTCTATATCGGACGGTTTGTCGACCCAGTCAAGTTTGTAAACTCTAACATTTTCTTTTACTCTATTCACAAGGTTATCCTAAACAGATGGTACCTCAACGCTATGGTGTACTGGTGCTTTGTCGTGGCGCCGCTTTGGTTAGCAAGGGGAGTCTGGAGATACTTTGAAAAGACAGCAATCGACGCAGGCTTGAACATGGGAGTAGAGCGCGCAGTCGGCTGGAGTGCCAAAGTAGTACAAAAGACGCAGACAGGTGTTGCACAATCATATCTTTACGTATTTGGAGCTGGAATACTTTTCGTAGTCCTGTTTTTGTTCATTTAGGAGACATGGAATGATCGAAATAACTTCTCCACCAGTAATCCTAATAGCGATACTTGGAACAATAGGAATGCTTCTCCCAGTGATCAGCATACTGAGAAAAGAAAAAGGCTCATCATCCCTGTATGGCGCAATCGCGTTTGGCGCACTCATTGCATCAATTGGATATGTTGTATACGAGGTATTCACAAACCAAATCCCGCAATCTGCGCTGTTTTCAGGCGACGTACTTGCAAACGACTCGTTTAGCGCACTGTTTGCAATCGCAATGCTGATTGTGTCTATAATGACAACTGTCGGCTCGTTTAACTTCATGCGGGGCCAATCGCATCCTGCAGTTTACTATTCCCTGATACTGCTATCAACAATCGGAATGGTGCTAGTAGCATATTCCACCGACTTGGTAATGCTCTTTGTCGCATGGGAGCTCATGAGCATCCCGACATACGTACTTGCGGGATTTATGAAAAAGAATCCAAGCTCAAACGAGGCTGCACTCAAGTACTTTTTGTTTGGAGCACTATCTTCTGCGATTATAGTTTACGGAATTTCACTTGTCTACGGACTGACTGGCTCTACAAACATCGGAGTGGTGATAGCAGGCCTTGCAACACTCGACCCGCAGATGATGCCTCTTGCAATCCTTGCAGTAGGAATGTTCATTGCAGGATTTGGATTCAAGATGGGGCTGGTTCCATTCCACATGTGGCTTCCGGACACCTACGAGGGTGCCCCGCCTACCATCACTGCGCTGCTTGCGGCAGGAACCAAAAAGGCAGGATTTGCAGCTGCGCTCCGAGTAATCATAATGGGTACAATAGCGCTGAATCTTGACTGGACGTTTGCACTTGGAGTAATCGCAGTAATGACAATGACTGTCGGCAACGTTGCAGCCATAATGCAAAAGAACATCTCAAGAATGCTTGCATATTCCAGCATCGGACACGCAGGGTACATTCTCATAGGGTTGGCAGTTGCACCGTTTACAGTACTTGGAATCCAAGGCTCGCTATTTCACATTCTAAATCATGCAGTCATGAAGGGCGCGGCATTTATCGCAATCGCAGGCATAGTAGTGGCGCTTGGCATAACAAACATCGACAAGCTAAAGGGGCTTGGCAGGAAAATGCCAATCATTTCAATAGGTCTTGTCGTGTGCCTTCTCGCACTTGCAGGCGTTCCGCCGACTGCCGGATTCTGGAGCAAGCTGATGCTCTTTGGCGCAGCACTGGATAATGGCGTACCGTCATGGGCACCATATCTTGCAATAGCCGGCGTACTAAACAGCGCACTCTCTCTGGCTTACTACGGTTGGATAATTCGCAAGATGTACTTTGAAGGAGAAACAGAAAAGAGGATACCTGAGCCAAAATCCATAATCGCGGTAATGGTATTCTCAATAATCTTCCTAGTCGGAATAGGTGTGTACCCGGATCCAATAATTGACTTTACAAAGGCTGCAGTGCCTTCGCTTAGCGCCCTGATTACACCTTCAGGGTAGTGAACTTTAGCAAGAACTCTAAATGCGATTTTGCGTTGCTCTCTGAAATCTTTCGCAAGCTTGCGTTTGCCTTGTCTGCATAATCCTTTAGCAGTTTTTCCATATGGTTGAAAACATCGCGGGGATCCGTGCTCTTTTTCACAAGCAAGTTGAACAGCTTGTCCTCGTTTTTCCAGTCTATCAGATCATCTCTTATTTGATATGCAATGCCGATGTTTTTTCCATACTCTGATAGTGCCATTATCTGTTCCTCGTCTCCGCCGCCAATTATTGCGCCAAGCCTTGCAGCCGTTTCAAAGGCAATTGCAGTCTTGTATTCCATGACCTTGAGGTAATCGTCAAATGTCACGTCCTCGCTTGTCTCAAGCCTTGTCTCTATGACCTCGCCTTCGCTCATCAGCATTGCCGTATTTGCCAAGTCCTTTGTTACTCGTGGATCGTTTAGCCTAGATGAAATGTTTAGTATTAATCCCAAGACGAAATCTCCAGTCAGAATGCTGGTGTTGTACCCGTATTTGATGTGGAAAGGATCCTTGTAGCGCCTTGATGTCTCGTTGTCTATGATGTCATCATGTATGACTGACTCTGTGTGCAGAAATTCAACTGCGCACCCTGCAATGTAGGCCCGCTCGTCTATCTTTCCAACGCATTCGGCGGAAAGAAGCAAAATCAGAGGCCTGATTCTCTTGCCGCCATCGATTGCATATTTGAGCGGCTGCATAAACTCGGACTGTGAATACAGTGCAAGCTCTGACTCGAGTGCATGATCAATTCTTGTAATATACTCCTTATACGTCTCAAATAATGGATTTATTTTCAGATTTTTTCGATCCAAAAAACTGCTCAAGTTTTCATCTCACCTGTGAATATTAATAGTTGTAGGTGCTCCCGCCGGGATTTCCATCACGTAGAATTTGGACCCGGGATCTCCGCCTTGAAAGGGCGACATGCTTGACCGGACTACACCACAGGAGCCCGTTTGCATCGCCACATCGAGTCCTTAAAATCGTTTTGAACATGAAAGATTTTTTTATCGGCAGGATGTCAATACCACTATGAACTTACTTTCAAAAAGAATTGACAATATCATAGAAGAAAAAAGCTTGTTAAAACACCCGTTTTACCAAATGTGGAGCGACGGAAAGCTCTCAATTGATTCACTTGCCGGCTACTCCAAGGAATACTTTCAAATGGTAAAGGCGGTCCCAGGTTTTGTAGAGACAATCGCGTCATTTGCCCCGGAATCACTAATCACAGAAATCAAAGAAAACCAGGCAGAGGAGGCAGAACACCTAAAACCGTGGGTAAACTTTGCAGTCTCTCTTGGCGTTAACGAGACCGAGGTTGTAAACTATTCTGGTTTGGAGAAAACAAGCCAAGCCGTATCTGAACTATCTCAGTTAATCACAAATCTGGAATGTGGCGCAGTGGCAATGTATGCGTTTGAAAAAGAAATTCCAAAAATAAGCCACACCAAACTGGAGGGACTCGAAAAATTCTACAGCATCACCACAGACGAGGCAACAGAGTACTTTAGACTCCACATGGAGGCAGACATACGACATGCAGCAACATGGAGAAACATCATCGATGCCATACCCGAAGAAAGACACGACGAACTGATCCGTGTGGCAGAAAAATCACTGTCTGCACAAAATCATCTGCTTGACAGCTGTTACGAAAATTACTGCCGAGCTCTATAACTTTTATACGCAAAAGAAATCTGTTTTTTGGGGCCCATAACTCAGCTTGGTAGAGTAACCGGCTCATAACCGGTGAGCCAAGGGATCGAAGCCCTTTGGGCCCATAAAATTTTCTTTGACGATCAAAAATTCACTGGTTTTTTGTTTCAATTGGCAAGGTAATGGCGGGTGATTACGTGCCAATGCGGTTTTTCTTGGCGCCCTTGTTACTCGGTCTAATTGTATCATGTTCCTTTGATTGTGTCATAAAATTGATTTTATAGACACCATCCGAAATCTTTCTGATTCCGCCACCAACTAGCAGACCATGCTTTTCTACGATCGAAACAATGGTATCAACCATTTCGTCAGCAAATTTGTCAGTGTGAGAGGATTTAGTCTTGACCACCCTTGCAGTATCACAATATGTGTTAAAAAGTTTCAACGATTCTCTC
>DATBQZ010000035.1:0-2306 GCA_036560565.1 Candidatus Nitrosotenuis sp. | reverse complement strand
CGGGTGGTACGTGCGATGCAGGTAAACTTGATATCTATACAAGCTCACCATTGATGAATAGAAATCTCTCCTGCTAAGAGATTCAACTCATTTTTTACACAATCAAAGCGTTCCTGAGAAACGGAAATCAGATGCTAATTTACCAGTTTATATCGAATCCTCAAAACTGTGTCATGGAAAGTCAATGTTTATGCTGTATTTTTCTTTACCCTGAATCCCTTTAGGTAGTATATTGCGGCGCCTGCAGCTACTGCACCGATTCCAATGAGAACGTACATTTCGGTTGTCCCAGGCATTGTGTCTCCAACCAATTTGTCTTTCTCACCAAGTGTTATGATGAGGTCTTGCCGTTTTGCCGAAAATTCATCCCCAAAAAGATACATTGCTTCTATCTTACTTCCTGATTTGGAATTAAAGAACCACCCGCTCTTGGTAACGTCTGCTGGAATGGTTTGATTATTTTTTTCAATAGAATCTATCACATTTGTACTGGTGTGGATCTTGGTGGTATTGTCTGCTGGAAGAACTACTACGTGTATTAGTGAATTAAGCGGAAAAAATCCGCCTGCAAAATAATTGGATTTTTTGATTTCATTCACTTTGAAAAGTTTTAGCGTGTCTATTTCCTTTGTCTCTTTTGCAGTGTCTGGGTATTTTTCAGACACCTTGAGCTGCATAATGTAATCATGTTCTCTTGGCAAAATGGTAAAACTCATCCTGGAATTATCGTCTTTTGCTAATTCTTTGGCAACATCAAAGAATCCGCCCATGCTGCGAATCTGTGTTGGTATCAAAATGGCAGAAATTTTGTTAAACATATAGTCTGTGCTCTGAACTTGTGCCGTGTATACTGTAGAAATTGTACCTGCACCTGATACCTGACCTGATGTCTCAAGTGCCTTGTTTGAAGAATCATCATAATGTATGAATATAGAATGGAATTCAGTATTCAGCTTAAACGCGTTGTTGATGTCTCCTATGTACGAGTCTCCAATTTTTCGAGCTTTATCCTGGGCTTCTATGATTCCGCCTTGACCGCTTTCTCTTTTGGTGTTTATCATTACACAAATCTGATCTTGGATCCCAAGGATACACTGGTTTTCATTTGTAATTATGATCCCGACAATATCTGTACTGTTTCTTATCTTTGCATCAAGCTCAGGCGGTATCTGGAACTCCTGGATGCTTGTTGTCTGGAGCGAAATTGATGCAGTAACGTTGTTTGATATCTTTTGATCTACAATTACTTGGGCTACTTCATGATACGTTGCAAGGCGCGCTTGATCTGCAAAGACATTGTCTGCAGAATACGCCATGACAAAAATTAGTAAAAGAGGCAAAACTACCTTGTGCATAGCCACAGGCGCCATCACTTTCAGTATTAAGTTTACTCTGAATTAATCAGGTCGTTTTTCCAGATCTGCAAAAATTCAAAGGTTTAAATTATTTAAAATGACACCAGTCACTAAGACATCGAATTCAAACCGAAGGGGGACAAGCCAGCATCCCGTGCGTAAAGGATGCTGGCCCCATTTTACTTAACTATAATGAAACTAGTTCCTTTACCTGCGTCTTTACGTAATCAAAGCCATCTTGCCAGAACTTTGCCGACGAAATGTCAATTCCGTACTCACTGAGCAGCGTTTCTGGCTTTTTTGACCCGCCTGCTGCTAGGATCTCAATGTATGTTTTCTCAAAACTCCTTCCCTCCTTTTTGTATCTTTGGAACAATGACAATGACAAGAGGTTTCCAAATGAATATGCGTAGCAGTAAAATGGCGTGTGGAAAAAGTGTGGGATGCAGCTCCACTCTATTCCAAAATCATCTGATAGTTCTATGGAGTTTCCAAACTGGGTTTTGAGGTTGGCAGAATATGTCTTTGATAGTTCGTCTACTGTAGTACCATCTGCAATTTGTTTGTGTGCTGACATTTCAAATATTGTAAAGAACGCCTGCCTCATTATTGTGGCATAAAGGTCGTCTATTTTTTCAGAAAGCACGATGATTTTTTCACTATCGTTCATTCGGTCTGATATGTTGTCGTACAGTAACAGCTCTGAAAACGTGGACGCCGTTTCTGCAAGTGGCAACGGCGCCTCTGATACAAGTATTGACTGGCCAGCTGCTGCCTGACTGTGAATCGCATGTCCCAATTCATGCGCAAGCGTAAATACATCTCGTGCCCGCCCTGTATAATTTACAAGAACATATGGCGTAATCTTTGGGGTGATTGTGCTGCAAAATGCTCCGTCTCTTTTTCCAAGTCTTATTTCGGAATCAATATGGTTTTCTTTGAATACTCTGT
>DATBQZ010000034.1:0-3003 GCA_036560565.1 Candidatus Nitrosotenuis sp. | reverse complement strand
CCAGATTCCAAAATACAACTCTTCAAAGATGGGAATGCTCCAATCATGATAAAATCAATTAATTTGATCCCAAAGGCATTAAATTTGGCAAAGTAAAGTCTTTGAGTAACTTATGGCGGCAAGAAAAAGCAGCATTAAGCGTGAAACAAAGGAGACCTCTGTAAGCGTACAAACTAATCTTGACGGTAGCGGCAAGATATCTATCAAAACTGGAATTGATTTCTTTGATCATCTGATTACCTCGTTTGCAAAGCATTCCATGCTTGATCTCACTGTGAAAGCAAAGTCCAATGATAACATTTTACACCATTTAATCGAAGATGTGGGAATTGCAGTTGGCGCTGGAATTGACAAGGCGCTTGGAACACGAACTGGAATCACGAGATTCAGCTATGCATCAGTACCGCTTGATGAATCCCTTGCAGAAGCAACAATAGACCTAGTACGACGTCCGTATCACAAGATCAATCTGTCCATCAAGCGGGCACAAATCGAGGGAATGTCAAAAGAAGACATCGAGCATTTTTTTACATCACTTGCACAGAACCTGAACAGCTGCATACACCTAAATGTAAAATATGGAGAAAACGATCACCACAAGGTAGAGGCAGCAATAAAGTCACTTGCAGTAGCATTTAGAGTTGCAGCCAGCATTGATAAGAAGCAAAAAGGAATACCAAGCACCAAAGGTTCAATGTAATGAAGGTAGCAATATTTGATTATGGTGCAGGTAACATATTCAGCCTAAAGGTAGCTTTAGAAAAACAGGGCGCAACAGTGGATGTGATAAAAAGTTTTGATCAGGCAGATAATTATTCTGGTTTGCTGCTGCCGGGGGTTGGCAACTTTGATCCAGCCGTACAAAACATGCGCAAAAGCTCAAAGACTACATTTCAGGAATATGTTAAAGACAAAATTCCCGTACTGGGAATCTGCCTTGGCATGGAAATGTTTTTTGAAAAAAGTGAAGAAGGAAAAGAACAAGGCCTTTCAGTGATGGAAGGCGAGGTGGTGATTCTTCCAAACAAATTCAAAATACCACACATGGGCTGGAACAACCTGAAACTCAGAAAATCAAATCCACTGATGGATGGAATACCTGATTCTTCATGGGTTTATTTTGTTCATTCGTATAGAGTAAAACCGAAAAATGACGACATTATAGTTGCCGATTCGGACTACGGGATTACAGTTCCCGCAATAGTAAATCGGGGAACTCTTTACGGGACCCAGTTCCACCCAGAAAAGTCAGGTAAAATTGGCTCCTTGATGATTCAAAACTTTTTACGAGAGTGTAAAAAGTGAAAGTAATTCCAGCAATTGACCTCATGGAAGGTCAGGTAGTAAGACTGTACCAAGGAAAACCGGAAAACAAGACCGTTTACAGTAATGATCCTAAATATGTGGCAAAAAAATGGGAAAAAGCAGGAGCCGATATGCTGCACTTGGTTGACCTTGATGCCACACTACAAAGGGGCTCGAATCTCAAATTGATTGAAAAAATTGTCAAAGAAGTATCCATTCCAGTACAGGTGGCTGGCGGCCTGAGGGCAGAGTCGATAATTTCAGAAGCTCTGGACTTTGCACAAAGAGTTGTCTTGGGAACTATCGCATTCAAGGACATGGAACTTGTCTCTAATATGGCAACAAGATTCGGCACAAATAGAATAGTAATATCTGCAGATCACTATGATGGCATAATAGTGGTGAATGGGTGGCAACAATCAACTAGTATGAATCTGATTGATGCAATGCAAAGTTTCACCGGAAAAGATTTTTCAGAATTTCTCATAACAAATGTATCGCGAGACGGTACCATGAAGGGACCTGATCTTGACTATCTGAAAAAAGCATGCGCGTTTTCAAATGCACACGTAATTGCGAGTGGGGGAATATCAAATCTTGGTGATATCACTGCAGTAAAACAATGCAACGCATATGGAGTTATTCTGGGCAAGGCACTTTATGAGGGCAAAGTATCTATCGAGGAGGCAAAAAAACTAGCATGACACTAACCAAACGAATCATACCGTGTCTTGATGTGGCAAACGGGCGAGTAGTCAAGGGACTAAATTTTGAATCAATCAAAGATGCCGGCGATCCTGTATTGCTTGCGGAAAAGTACAGCAAAGAGGGAGCAGACGAGCTCATCTTTCTTGATATCACCGCTTCACAGGAGCAAAGAGAAACCATCCGTTCGCTCGTCTCAAAGGTTGCCCAGGTAATTGATATTCCGTTTACGGTTGGAGGCGGAGTGAAAACACTACAACATGCGCGCGACATTTTGCTTTGCGGCGCAGACAAGGTTGCAATCAATACTGGGGCAGTAAAGAATCCACAAATCATAACAGAACTGATGAGTCTTTTTGGAAAACAATGTGTCGTAGTAGCGATAGATGCAAAACGTAATTATGATTATGCCAAAGGAAAAAACATCTTTTCAGAGGATTCCAAAAAATTCTGGTTTGAGGTATTTATCTACGGCGGAAAAAAGGAAACCGGAATGGATGCAATAGAGTGGGCAAAAAAAGTGCAGCAATTAGGTGCAGGCGAGATTCTGCTTACAAGCATAGACAAAGACGGAACAAAGGATGGCTATGATATAATTCTGACAAAGGCAATAGTTGAAACTGTATCAACTCCCGTAATTGCCTCTGGTGGGTGTGGAGAACCACTCCATATGCTTGATGTGTTCAAAAAAACCGATGTTGATGCCGCACTGGCAGCATCAATATTTCACTATGAAACTCATTCAGTTGATAGGGTAAAAGAATACCTTAAGGAAAACAACGTGGACGTAAGATTATAAGTCAAAAACAGGAAAGTCATACTGATGAAAAAGACTATCTCTGATTTGGATTTTTCAAAAGGGGACGGACTAGTCCCAGTTATAGTTCAGGATTATAACACAAAAGAAGTGTTAACCCTTGCATATTCCAACAGGGAATCACTTGAACTAACACAAAAAACCAGAAACTCTTGGTTCTGGAGTAGGTCAAGAAA
>DATBQZ010000033.1:0-2371 GCA_036560565.1 Candidatus Nitrosotenuis sp. | reverse complement strand
TATGCAAGGGTTAACACTTCTTTTGTGTTATAATCCTGAACTATAACTGGGACTAGTCCGTCCCCTTTTGAAAAATCCAAATCAGAGATAGTCTTTTTCATCAGTATAATTTTCTTGTTTTTGCCTTATAATCTTACGTCCACGTTGTTTTCCTTAAGATATTCTTTTACCCTATCAACTGAATGAGTTTCATAGTGAAATATTGATGCTGCAAGTGCGGCATCAACATCGGTTTTTTTGAACACGTCAAGCATATGGAGTGGCTCTCCACACCCACCAGAGGCAATTACGGGAGTTGATACAGTTTCAACTATTGCCTTTGTCAAAATTATATCATAACCATCCTTTGTTCCGTCTTTGTCTATACTTGTAAGCAGAATCTCACCCGCACCTAATTGCTGCACTTTTTTTGCCCACTCTATTGCATCCATTCCGGTTTCCTTTTTTCCTCCGTAGATGAATACCTCAAACCAGAATTTCTTGGAATTCTCTGAAAAGATGTTTTTTCCTTTGGCATAATCATAATTACGTTTTGCATCTATTGCCACTACGACACACTGCTTCCCAAAAAGACTCATCAGTTCTGTTATGATTTGTGGATTCTTTACTGCCCCAGTATTGATTGCAACCTTGTCTGCACCGCAAAGCAAAATATCGCGTGCATGCTGTAGTGTTTTCACTCCGCCTCCAACTGTAAACGGAATGTCAATTACTTGGGCAACTTTTGAGACGAGCGAGCGAATGGTTTCCCTTTGTTCTTGTGAAGCGGTGATATCAAGAAAGATGAGTTCATCTGCTCCCTCTTTGCTGTATTTTTCCGCAAGCAATACAGGATCGCCTGCATCTTTGATTGATTCAAAATTCAGTCCCTTGACTACTCGCCCATTTGCTACATCAAGACATGGTATGATTCGTTTGGTTAGTGTCATGCCAGCTTTTTTGCCTCCTCAATGGATACTTTGCCCTCATAGAGTGCCTTGCCCAGAATAACGCCATACGCATTGCATTGTTTTACTGCAGTAATGTCATCAAGATTTGATATTCCCCCGCTTGCAATTACATGTGCGTCTGAAAACGCGCATGCTTTTTTCAGATAATCTAGATCCGGTCCCCTCATGGCACCATCCCGTGATACATTTGTTATGAGAAATTCTGAAAAATTCTCTCCAATAAAATTTTGCATTGCATCAGTCAGATTCATACTAGTTGATTGTTGCCATCCATTCACCACTATTACGCCGTCATAGTGATCTGCAGATATTACTATTCTATTTGTGCCAAATTTTGTTGCTAGATTTGAGACAAGTTTCATATCCTTGAATGCGATAGTTCCCAGAACAACTCTTTGTGCAAAGTCCAGAGCTTCTGAAATTATCGACTCTTCCCTCAGGCCTCCAGCCACCTGTACTGGAATTGATACTTCTTTGACAATTTCTTCAATCAATTTGAGATTAGATCCCCTTTGTAACGTGGCATCAAGGTCAACCAAGTGCAGCATATCGGCGCCTGCTTTTTCCCATGTTTTTGCCACATTTTTAGGATCACTGCTGTATATGGTCTTGTTTTCCGGTTTTCCTTGGTACAGTCTTACTACCTGACCTTCCATGAGGTCAATTGCTGGAATTATCTTCATTTTTTACACTCTCGTAAAAAGTTCTGAATCATCAAGGAGCCAATTTTGCCTGATTTTTCAGGATGGAACTGGGTCCCGTAAAGTGTGCCCCTGTTGACTATAGCTGGAACTGTAATCCCGTAATCGGAATCGGCAATTATAATGTCATCATTTTTTGGTTTTACTCTATACGAGTGAACAAAATAAACCCAGGAAGAATCAGGTATTCCATCCATCAATGGATTTGATTTTCTAAGTTTCAGGTTGTTCCAGCCCATGTGCGGTATTTTGAATTTGTTTGGAAGTATCACCACCTCGCCTTCCATCACTGAAAGGCCTCGTTCTTTTCCTTCTTCACTTTTTTCAAAAAACATCTCCATGCCAAGACAAATTCCTAGCACGGGAATTTTGTTCTGAACGTATTCCTGAAATGTAGTCTTTGAGCTTTTGCGCATGTTTTGTATGGCTGGATCAAAGTTGCCAACGCCTGGCAACAGCAAGCCAGAATAATTATCTGCCTGATCAAAACTTTTTATCACATCCACTGTTGCGCCCTGTTTTTCTAAAGCTACCTTTAGGCTGAATATGTTACCTGCACCATAATCAAATATTGCTACCTTCATTACATTGAACCTTTGGTACTCGGTATTCCCTTTTGCTTCTTATCAATGCTGGCTGCAATTCTAAATGCTACTGCAAGCGACTTTATTGCTGCCTCTACCTTGTGGTGATCGTTTTCTCCATATTTTACATTTAGGT
>DATBQZ010000032.1:0-6692 GCA_036560565.1 Candidatus Nitrosotenuis sp. | reverse complement strand
AGTAGGTCCGAGATACTACCAGACAGTAGTGGATGCCAGGATAACCAAGTAACTATTTGTCGTCTGGAAAAATCGACGACGTGGACGGTTTTGTTGTTGCCATCATGTATCCAATCCACGATATGACACCGAGTATTCCGCCTGCAATCATCAGGACGGAAAGCTGCAATACGATTGGGCTCCATTCAGAGAGCATCAGTAAATACGCGTAGAGAAAGAACGCCACAATGCAGGCGCAAAATATGAAAACTCCGGTAGTTTTTCGCCTTGACATTAGCTAAAACCTTGAATGGAGTAATTTAACTGAAGCTAGTATTCGAACTCGATGGCCATCAAAAATGCGTCCTCGCCATCACGGTAGTACGCCTTGAGCCTCTGCTTTATGACAAAGCCCAGTCTCTCGTATAGTCTTACAGCGTCAGTATTGCTGCACCTCACCTCTAGGTACAGCTCGTCACAACGTTTTTCCTTTATTCCGTTGATTGATTCCTCGATTATCGCAGAGCCCACTCCCTGCTTTCTATGCTCGTCTAGCACTGCAACAGACACAACATGTCCCTTTTTTACAAATCCTAATTTTTTAAAATTGGAAAATCCATATTCTGTCTTGCACATGATGTACCCAACGGGCTTTCCATTTAGATCTGCAACCAAGAAAGCCTCCGGCAATTCTGCAAGAAGGCTCTCATAGAAATAATCAGAATAATGCTCAGGCAGAGTTTTCAGATTTATTTCCATCACGGGGATCAAATCGCCTGGCTGGCATCGCCTAACAACGTAATCGCCCACCTGCCTGTTGATTATCTGCATGGTTATGACCCCAAGACCAGAATATTTAATGTTAAAGTTGGATATCACACACAGAAAATATTCACGAAATTAGAACGCGTTAGTTTAGAAGCACTATTGTTTTGCTCATCAGGTCCTTGGTTGGAATGACCGTGCTCTCGTTTTTCTCGTTTGTGACTATCAGGTACAGTAACTGGGATGCAGTTACGGTGCCAGTTATCTCTCCGATTCTGACCTTTTGGCCAACCTTGAGCAGCGAGCGCTGGTTTGATGCGCCAATTATAGCGGCTGGGATTACGTCCTTTAGAGCAAATCCAAGGCCGACTGCAATTGCCGCACCTATTGCAATTGCAATGCTCCATGAAAACGCAGATACCAAGATAGGAATGATTGATTCGCCCACGCCAAGCTGTGTAAAGCCTATTGCAAAGACCAGGCCATACAGGACTGCCTTGATCACAGGTGTGATGAATTTCGGGCTGCCGACGTGGTGGTCCAGCAATTGGTGCTCAACCCATCGTGTCACAAAGTTGACAACGATTGAGCCTATCACTATAATCAGAACAAATGCAAGTAGGTTTGGAACCCAGAGCCAAAGGTTTGTCAGGGCAGCCGTAAGCTGGTTAAACTGCATTGCGTTTACTGCGGCAACTATGAAAAACAGATAGACAAACCAGCGTATGGTGGCCGAAATCAGTTTGACAGAGTCGAACTTGTCTGATAACCCCTCAAGTATTTGTGAATCATTAGATTGGCGAGTTTTCTGCAAGATGTTTTTTGTGACCTTGGTGACAACTCGGCCGATAATCTTTCCAGCTACAAAACCAATCACAAGCAGGATTGCCGCTGCAATTATCTTCGGTATGCTGCCTGCAACACTTACGGCAAATTCGGTTAGTGCGTCACGTGTAGGACTGTAAATTCCTGTAAGTGGATCGGATTGCGCAAAAGCTGCCTGACTTGCAAACATGGCAAGTGAGAGAGAAACAGAGAAAAGCAGTATTTGTTTTACAGCGCGCATTCTTTAACGCAGACGCCAAAGCCGATTTAAACGGAGCCGCTAAATTTTTCTACACTAGAGTTTTTTATTTAGTTGACAAGATCTGCAATTGACGCTCCAATTGTATGATTTGTTGGTAACAGTTAATGCACGCATGAACCACTTGAGATGAATGAGCGAGCCCACGCAGGAAGAGGTAATCAGCGCAGTTTCTTCGCTTTTTGACGTCAGAGGAATGGCAGTGACTCTTGAGAAAATGGAGTTTGAGATTTCGGATTTGGACTTTAAACAAAAATTTGTTTTGCTTGCGCAAAAGATGGAAAGGATAGGCCTTGTTTGTTTTATCAACAGGTCAGACGGAAGACTGCTAATCCAGGTAAATCGGCTGCCCCCGCAGAAACGGGGCTTTAAGCTGATTCCAAAATCATGGACGCCAAGAATACTTTTTGCAATAGTTGTGTCCTTTGTGATGGTCGACGGATACTACAGGACCCTTGGTGTAAACAGCATTATCTTCATAGGGGATCCCCTTGATTTTGCCATCCTGTACACGTTTTCGCTTGTTGGAATTTTGGGGGTGCACGAGGCAGGCCACATCATTGCGGCAAGGATTCACAAATTGCGTACAAGCTGGCCATATTTCATCCCGGGAATACCCATCTTTGGGATACCAACGTTTGGCGCGCTCATCCAGTCTAGAAGCCTTACCATCAACAGAGACATTTTGTTTGATGTTGCAATTGCAGGCCCAATTGCAGGCCTTGTGATTACCATAATAGTTTCATTTTACGGCGCATACACGTCACCCATTTTGGATGAGGCGACCATTGCGGGTTTTTCTGACTTGCATTTGGAAAAGCTAAACGACAACATTTTGATGAAAGTAGCTCTTAGCGCATACGGCAAGGGCGGCCCAAACACGGAGGTGATAATGTCCCCCATTTTGTTTGCAGCATGGCTTGGCTTTTTGATTACGTTTTTGAATTTGCTTCCAGCTTGGCAGCTTGACGGGGGCCACATGGCACGTGCCATCTTTGGCCAAAAGATACACCAGTTTGCAACATATGGAAGCGTCGGAGTTTTGTTTCTTCTAAACTACCAATTCATGGCAATGTTCATTTTGATTTTCAGTATCAGAAACATGAGTGCAAGGCCGCTTGACGACGTATCGCCGCTTTCAAAAAACAGAAAGATTCTCTACGTAGGAATCATAATAGTAGCAGCATTGTGTGCACCACTGCCAGATTCAATTTGGCCCAAGTAGTATTCTTGAACCGTCCGGAATGATTGAAACTTTTTGTCTTGCGCCCTGAACCTTTAACACGTGATCAAGTGTCTCCTTTACACCGTCAAAGGAAAGCACGTCGAGTTTCTTTAGATAAAATTCCGGCAAAACGGAAACAAGTCCAATTTGGATCTTTTTTTGGATTTCAGTCAGATACAAAAGATCCTCCATTCCGTCAACGTATTTTGCAGGCTTTTGAAGCCTGTCTGTGCTCATCCTTCCCTCAATGTACTGCCTTATCGCCTCAGAACCAATCCCGCCCTTGCATTCGCAGAGCAAAATTGCAAGACCCTCGTCCCGTATTGCGGAATGACAGTTCCAAATAGAGTTGAGCGATTTTCCAAGGGTGTAGTTGCTAGAATCTTTTCCAGTGCTGATGAGAAGCGTTCTGTGCTTGTCTATTTTTTGCACAAACGTCCCAAGCGTCTTTGACGCTTCAATGGTTTTTGACGGGTGTCCTACAGATATATCGGCGATTCCCTTTGGATTTGCGACAATTTCGATTGCAGATATCTCAAAAGAGTCTGTGAAGCTTTTTGCAACCTGTATGCTCTCCGTTTCCTGGCCTGAATTCGGGAGGTTTCCCCGCCTTTTTTCATATGCCAAAAGCATCTGATCCTTGCCAAATCGCCTTAGAAGTTTAGTAGAAACGGTGTCAAACCCAAAAAGGCCGTCAAACTCCATCTCGCCTACAAACACAAGGTCGGGATTTGCGCTATCGATTCCCTCAAAGGACAAAACCTGGCCGTCCGGAGGAAGCAAGGACTTGACCAGGTTCATGATTTGCTTGTCTGCAAAAATCTTGGGCCTTGGAACTGACTTTTGCGTGCATTTCTCAAGGATTAGTCCGAGTGTTTTTTTTACAGAATCGGTATAGTTTAGAATAACAAGGTCAAGCGGCCGGGTAAGATCAAGTGCGTCCAGTCTTTCAGACACTGCAGAGTCTTGTAGAAGCGGGCTGTCAAACTCTACTTTTTGCTCAAGATTTTCCGCCTTTATATCAAGAACGACATCGGTTGCACCATAGTTTAACCAGATTTCAGGCACGACTATCTTCAGAAAACAAACCAAAATAAATCCAGTATAGTAAATTTTGGTGTGGAGTTTGTAAAAGAGTTTGCAACGTTCTTGCACCAAAAAGGCATAATTCGCTTTGGGGACTTTACGCTGGCAAGCGGTAAAAAAAGCTCATACTATGTAGACTTGAGAATAGTTCCAAGCTTCCCGCACCAGTTCAGGCTCATGATAAAGCATCTTCAAAATACCATATCAGAGCAAGTAGGCCTTGACAATTTCGACGCAATCGCATCCGTGCCAACAGGCGGGCTAGTCATTGCGTCTGCCCTTGCATTAGAAACTGTAAAGCCACTTGTGTATGTGCGAAGCCAGGCAAAAAGCTACGGCACCGGAAAACTAGTTGAGGGAGTAATTACCAAGGGAATGAAAATCCTAGTTGTGGACGACGTCGCAACTACTGGCGGCTCTGTCATAAATGGAATTAGAGAGCTCAAAAAGGAAGGCGCCGTCATAACAGACGCATATGTCATAGTGAATCGCCTTGAGGGAGCGCAAGAGTCACTAGAGCAAGAAAAGGTAAAGCTGCATCACATGTTGGATGTTCTCAGCATAGCAAAGACATTAGCGGATGCAAAACTCATCGACAAGTCAGTTTTAGACAGCGTCCAAAAACAGGTATCAGCCTGATTAGCTGTCGTAAATCATTAGATTTTTTTCTTCAAGATTGTTGTGCAGATTATGTACGGAGCGGTACACGTCTGCTTCCTTTTTTGCGCCAGTGCACACCAGTTTGCCTGATGCAAATAGCAGTATCACGGTCTTTGGGTCAAGCATCCTGTGGATCAGTCCCGGGAATTGCTCCGGCTCGTACATGCTTCGTGGTAACGTTCTTGCGGCCTGCTCTAGGTGAATCTTTCCGCCCAGGTTAATTGAGGCTACAATGTTTTGCACGGTAACTATTGGCTCGTTTTTCACTTTGACTCCGCCTTTTCGCAATTGTTGCACTACAGACCTTACTGCCTTTACTGCCATGTCTTCGGATTTTCCTCCTGTGCAGACCATCTTGCCTGATGAGAAGATCAGTGTTGCCGTTTTAGGGTTCTTTATTCTAAATACAAGTCCTGGGAATTGATCGGGGTTCCACTCGGTGTCTGGGAATTTTTTTGTAATCTCGTTTAGATCAAGTTTCTGTTCTACAGTGGCAGACGCAACCACATTTTCAATACTAACAATTGGCTTTGTCTGCGGCATCTGCTGGTTGTTATATATCGCTTTTATATATACTCCAAGGATTGAAGGTTACATTGAAAAAAGGCAGCTCAGACAAATGCCTTCACATCATTTTTCAGTTATAACTCTGATTCTTCATTGCGGCCAATCACTGATTGGCCATTACATCTTAAATTGATTTCATTGGGGGCACGGCAGGCGTGGCTTTCCAATCTTTTCAAGTCGCACAAACGCGTCTATTTTAGAACACACTTTGCAAAAAAACCAACGGCTGAAAGTCAGATAATATGCACCGGCTTGGATAGTTGCCAGATAGTAAACTCGTCTCTTATCAAAAATATTCTCGTTCCATTTGATAACTCAAAGCACTCAGTACGGGCATTTGGGCATGCGCTTGATTTGGCAAGAAAGTATCATTCCTCGATTATACTGATAACTGTAACAGACGAGGACCAGGCAACGCAGTGGCTCAACGACACCCCAAGTCGACAAAAGGGAATTGACAAAAGCAGAAATTCGGAATTTAAGAGAGTTTTCAAGATACTGGAAGCACAGGCTGCCAAGTTTCAAATTCATTTTGAGGCAATGATTTTAGAATCTGGCACCATTGCAGAATCGATAATTTCCTTTTCCACAAAAAAGAACATCGACTATATCGTAATGGGAACGCATGGGAACGGGATGGTAAAAGAAATGATGCTAGGAAGGGTATCAACTAACATAGCGCTAAACGCTCACTGTCCCGTGGTTTTAGTAAAATAATTCGGGCTCATCCCGTACTGATGTTAGCTTGCGATTTTGTTTTGACAAATAACTAGTCAAGGATAAATTGCCTCATGAGCTCATTTCTTGTGTATGGCTTTTGTCATTTTTTAGAGCATCTTCGAGCCTTTCCTTGATATCAAGATCAAATGCGTCATGGCACATCTCAGAGCAGAACAATTCAGAGTCAGAATCACAGTCTTTTCCGCATTGCTTACATTTTTTAGACATGCCTACAAAACACCATAATTTGCAGATTAAAAACCAAGTTACAAAATACCAAATTTGGTTCTACGTTCGTATTATTTCAAAACGGAACTTGGATGATTGGTTTGTTAACTGTGCAAAAAAATTAATGCCTAGTACTTGAATAATCCACTGAACTGCATTCTGGCAGATACTGTGACTATAGATACGATTGCCACGGCGAGAATTATTACAGCCAATGTGCCAAATTCTGGCACTGCGTATGTGCCCATGATCTCTATTTGCTCTGTGTATTCTGGAAATGAGACGTACAAGGTTCTGCTCTGATCATTGCCGTACGGTTCATAATAATCGGTTGCATCCTCGCCGTCAATCGTGACCAGGAATGGAGTATCGCCGGTG
>DATBQZ010000031.1:0-2436 GCA_036560565.1 Candidatus Nitrosotenuis sp. | reverse complement strand
AATTATCTTGTGATCTTCGGTGTGTGTTGTCGGGTTTTTTATTTGCCTATGCTCCACTATTTTCTTTACACTAGACAGGAACAAAAACGAGTTAATGACGGCAGGCAAAAGCGCGACTGCTGCAACAACTTCCGCATGTCCTAATATAGCTATAACACCATACATTGCTCCAAGAGTTAAGGCACCGGAATCTCCTGGAAAAATCCTACTTGGGAATTTGTGGTATTTGTAAAACGCTAGCGATGCAAAACCCAAAGGCAAGCTAATCAGCGCAACATCGTAATTCTGCATTATTAAAAGCGCTATAGTAAGAGAAAAACTTGCGATTGTCATAAATCCGCTTGCGATTCCATTCATAACATCTATTGAATTAACGGTGTTTCCAGTTATCGGTATCATCAGAATTATGATTCCAATGTACAATGCAGGGATCTTGACGGAGCCAAAAATTGGAAAAGGAAGATTTGGATCATAAACGCCGGTCGGATCATAAATGCCAATTAAGACAAGCGGAATTGCAGATACCGCAAGAGCAAGAGGTTTGAACCATCCTCCCAAAACTTTTCTGTCATCAATGAATCCAACGATAAAGGCAAGAAATGTGGTTATCATAAGGGCGATTATCTTTAGGTTTCTCATGTCAGATGGAAAGACCAAAAAAAGAACAGCCTCCGAAATCAATATTGCCGCAATTATGGCAGGGCCTCCAGGTCTTGGCACCATCGCACCGCCAATTCTGTTAACGTCAGGCACTGCAAGCTTGCGTTTGCCAAGTTCACGTATCAGAAATGGCGTTATTGCATAAACAGCAAAAAAAGCGACGACAGATACGACTAGAGCCGCAATTAGTTCTTGTTGCAATTATCTAACTTTTTTCAATTGGGATTTAATATTATCTGCAATTATTGGACCAATTTTGTCTATTTCTGCAAGTTTTTTTGTCGGAATCACGTGTAAATCTTCAAGATTCTTGATACCGTGATCATATAGCTTTCTTGCCCGAATTCTCCCTATTCCTTTGATTTGGACAAGCTCGACAAGCTCCTCTTTTATGCCGTATGTGATCCTTTTTCGAAGTGTGGAAATCTCCTCCAATAGATCTGACCTCCCAAGCAACTTTGCAATCTCATAAAGGCAGTAGACAAGCCAGTCTGCAGTCTCTACCAACCTATGCATGTCTCCGGATTCAATGTTCAGGTTATCGGATAGATGGATTTCAGATGACTCACTTAACCATGACTGTAAGGCAAGAAGGCTTCGCGAGCAATCGTATTCAGATATCGGCTCTATTAGTTCCGAAGAATGATTTTCAAGCAATATGCTAAGAACCTCATGATCCTTGTTTCTTAGTGAGAATTTTGGAAAAAACTCTTCTGAACTTGTAACTAGATGTAAAAATCCCAGCGTGTGATTTTTGTTTTCTGATGCGGCCTCTATTCCTCGCTTAAAGTAAATTGCAGTTATTGGATCAACGTACAACATTGAGACCTTTTTGCCAAATTCTGTTGCGGCAAATCGGTCGCCTTTTTGTACTATGAGATCTTCGTTTAGCAGAAATCTTTTGGAAATATCTATTGCAAACTTGAGTGTGTTTTTTCTTGTTTGCAAGCCTGCTAATGTCTTTAGGAAAAAATCAAAAATGGCCTCGTTTTTGATTCCAGGGTTTGTTACTATGTGGCTAAGAATGTGAGTTCGTAGTGCACGATCGTCAGCAAGCTGTGATTTTATTGGTTCAGGCGTTCCATTGATGTAATAATCGATTAGATCAGATGCGTTTGAATTTCCAACAATTATTGCCTCACCGTACTTGTCATACTGCGGTCTGCCAGCCCTTCCGCAGAGCTGCTTGTATTCTAAAACACTAATTGGTTTGTTTGTGCCAGACTTTACGTCGTACCTTGCGATGCTGGATATCACTACTCTTCTTGCAGGCAGGTTCACTCCTGCGGCAAGTGTTGGTGTCGAGGCAAGCAGTTTGATTTTGCCGTTTCTGAATTCGGTTTCTATTATTTCTCTGCAGTTTTGGTTTAATCCGGCATGATGAAAGCCGACTCCCTTTTTCAAAAGCGCCGCAAGCGTCTTAACTAAATCCGTCTGTTCATTTCCATCAAGTAATTTTGCAGAGATTTTCTCAAGGTCTTTTTTTTCAGAATCGGAGAGAAATTTTGAGACGGCGTCTGCCCCCTTTGTTGCCAGTGACGCTGAACGAGTTCGTGTTTCTGCAAAAATAAGCGATTGCCCCCCATTTTTTATCGTGTCAAGTGATAAATCCACAGGCGGTCCTCGGATACTAGATTCGATTTCATACGACTCGCCACTTTTCCACAGAATGGTTCCGCCATCAAAGATACCTTCAGTCAGCGGGACTGGCCGCCATTCACTTGAAACCAATTTGCACCCAAGCCATTCAGATATTTCATCAGAATTTGTTACAGT
>DATBQZ010000030.1:0-5158 GCA_036560565.1 Candidatus Nitrosotenuis sp. | reverse complement strand
AGCAGACCCAAACAAGGCTGGAGACATTTGCAGTAAAGAAATTGTCAAACTAAAGCCAACAGATTCTCTCCACGATGCCATAACAAAGATGCAGAAAATGTCAATCAGTCAGATTCCAATTTTTAATAAAACAGAGCCAGTCGGCATCATAACTGAAGACGGCGTAGTAAAACACCTAGCAGACAGCGATGAATCATCGTGGAAAAAAATACGGCTTGCAGATGTAATGGAGGCCCGGCCGCCAATAGTTGATCATCAAACTCCGGCAAAGACGCTAGTTCCACTTATTCGATACTCAAAATGCATCCTTGTGGCAAAGGCTGGAAAAATAGCTGGAATAATTACTGCATCAGATACATTAAAGATGTTAGAATAATACCCAAACCTGAAATTATTTTGTAAAATACGCAATTACGTGCGGTCGCCACATATAGTAAAGAACAATTCCGTTTAGTATTATTCCTCCAATTCCAAACACGTTACCTACCATCATGGATGAGGCATCTATTACGATGTTTACTATAGAAAACACAATTACGATTGTCCTTCCCCATTTTTTGCCTGAGAACAAGGCACTTGCAATTAAAAATGAAAATGCTGCAAGCACTACCAAAACTGCAGTAATTGCACCTCCAACTATTGATGTCACATCTCCAAAATATGAATAACCACCTACCATACTTGACATCACCATAATCATCACGGCAAAGACAGCTAGGACTATCCCTAGAATTATTTGGAGCATCCCAAGTACGGTTATGCCCGTAGGAATTCCAACACTTGGAGTTTGTGAGAATCGTGGCTTGCCACATCCGGAGCAAAAATTCTCATCTGCCGTAAACTCTTTCCCACATGAGGGGCAAAATGTCACACAGTATAGGGATTCATCTGAGATAAAACAATTGCTAAGGCAAAATTATCATTACATGGATCTTGTAAAAAAATAAATTAAAAATACCAGCCCGAGATTCTGGATAAACAGATAATTAAGAAAAGCTTAGAGACGCACTGTCTTTTGTAGTGATTGTTTTACAGGTCGTTCAGTGTAGACATTATCAACCATGATAATTTGCAGATTAGTTATAACTTGAACTAGTCCCTAGTGGACATGGCTAAAAAAATAGAGAGAATACTAGCGCCATTTGACGGATCCGCAAATTCGCTGAGAGGTTTACAAAATGCAATCATGTTTGCAAAGCAGTTTAATGCAGAAATTACAGGTTTGTATGTAGTCAACATCCCAGCATCTGCCGCAATCAGAATCAGTCCAGAGATGAGAAAAAAAGAAATCAGGTATGCAGAATCAATAATTGATGAGGCCACAAAAATGGCTTCAAGGAATGGAGTTACATTCAAGCCAAAAATAGAAACAGGTGAGCCGGGAGACAGAATTGTCAGAACTGCAAACACCGGACGCTTTGATTTGGTAGTAATCGGTTCCAGAGGAAGAGGGGCGGCAAAAGAGATGTTCCTAGGAAGTACATCAAATTACGTACTACACAAGACCAAAATTCCAGTCGTTATGGTAAAGTAAGTTATTTGGTAGTTTACCAAATTCGGTTTTTTATGTTTTAACTAACGTCAGATAAGATTTCAGTGATTTTTTGGGTGTGAGCAGAGCTCCGCTAGAACACCAGAAAGTGATTTTGGGTGAATGAAAGTGATTTTTGTTCCCTCCGAGCCGTCCCGAATTTTTCCCAAAAACTGGATTCCGCATCCTTCCATTCTTTGGAATTCCTGCTCAATATCATCAGTTGCAAGCGCCATGTGGTGCAGTCCCTCACCTTTTTTATCCAAAAACTTTCTAATCGGAGAGTCATCGCGAGTTGGTTCCATGAGTTCAATTCTTCCATTATCCAATTTCAGTATGGCAAGCTTTACTCCTTCTGATTCAACCGTCTCAAAGATTACCTTGTCCACCCCCAGCGCTTGCTGGTATTGTTTTGCAGCAGATTCCACATTGTTTACCGCGATTGCAATGTGATCGATTTTCATCTAGAATACTTCCTTTGGACGATACACTCCAAACACTTCGCGGAATGTATTGCTTATTTCGCCAGTCGTTGCGTATGACTTTACAGAGTCCAAAATGAACGGCATTAGGTTTTCGTCTTTTTCTGCAGCCGACTTCATTTTTGACAGCGCATTTTGTACTTTTTTGCCGTCTCGCTCAGAGCGAAGTTTCTTTAGCGCCTGTTTTTGTTTTATTTCCACGGTATCGTCAATTCGGAGCAGGTCTTGCTTTGACTTTGCCTCCTCTGAAAACTTGTTTACCCCGACTAGTATTCTTTGGTTTGCATCCACTTCTTTTTTGAGTCTGTATGCGTTTTGCCTAATTTCAGATTGGAAGAATCCCTTTTCGATTGCCTTTAGTGCGCCCCCCATTTTTTCCACCTGTTTTAGGTATTTCCAGACACCTGCCTCTATCTCGTCGCACAGATATTCCAGATAGTGTGAGCCTGCAAGCGGGTCAACTGTTTTTGTCACACCTGACTCGTAAGCGACAATTTGCTGGGTTCTGAGCGCAATTTTGGCAGATTCTGCAGTAGGCAATGCTAGTGCCTCATCGCGGGAATTGGTGTGAAGTGACTGGGTTCCGCCAAGTACTGCTGCCATTGTCTGTATCGATACTCTGACAATGTTATTGTCCGGTTGCTGTGCAGTTAGCGACTCGCCGCTTGTCTGGGTATGGAATTTTAGCTGGATTGACTTTGGATCCTTTGCGTGGAATCTTTCCTTTAGAATTTTTGCGTAAACTTTTCTTGCCACTCTGAACTTGGCAATTTCCTCAAAGAACTCTATCGTACAGCAGAAAAAGAACGACAGTCTCGGTGCAAAATCATCAATCTTTAGTCCCCTGTCAAGGCAGGTCTGGATGTATGCAATTGCGTTTGCAATTGTAAATGCAACTTCTTGTGTTGCAGTAGAGCCAGCTTCTCTCATGTGGTATCCTGATATGGATATTGGGTACCACTGCGGAACGTGTTTTGCGCAATATGCAATCATGTCGCCAATCAGTCTCATTGACGGGATTGGCGGATAGATGTAGGTGTTTCTTGCAATGTATTCTTTGAGAATGTCGTTTTGGGTAGTTCCCCTAAGATCCACGCTTTTGAATCCCTGTGATTCGCCTACCGCAATATAGTAAGCCAAAAGTGTAGACGCCGTAGAGTTAATCGTCATAGACGTGCTTACCTTTCCTAACGGTATTCCGTCAAATGCAGTCATCATGTCCTTGAGTGATGCAATTGATACTCCGACCTTCCCAACCTCGCCTTCTGCCTGTTGTGAGTCAGGGTCATGACCTATCTGGGTTGGCAAGTCAAATGCCATGGACAGTCCTGTTTGCCCCTTTTCCAACATGAACTTGAATCGCTCGTTGGTTTGCTTTGCGTCGCCAAATCCAGAATACTGGCGCATCGTCCAGAGCCTTTCTCGGTACATCTCTGCATGAATTCCACGCGTATACGGATACTTGCCAGGCTCTTCTTTTGCCAGTTTTTTAGTTTGATTGTAAACGCGTTTTACTTGGAAATTAGAATCAGTTAGAATTTCTGGTTTTTTTTCTTTCTTTTCCATATGTATCACTTTATGATTGAGCTAGATATCTTGTCTGCTGCCTCAAACGGGTCGATTTGCCTTAGTTGGAGTTTTTTTAGGTATTTTGAATAGTTTTTGTCAGATTCCAAGACAGAATCAAGTTTGTGTCGTACATTATTTAAAATAATATCCTTTAGTTCGATTTCAAGTCGTGCGATATCGTGTTCTTTTTTGGATTTTTTCCTATCGACCATCAGTTCCTTTAGTTTTTTTGCAAATTCGTCAATTCCCTTGTTTTTTGTACTAGATGTTTGCAGTATGACAGGGTTTCTTTCGGTCATGCCAATGAATTCCAGTACTGCCTGATACAGCTGGGATGCGCCATCAAGGTCAGACTTGTTTACCAGATAGATGTCGCCAATTTCTGTGAGTCCTGCCTTTATTGTCTGGATGCTATCGCCGGTATTTGGATTGAATACGACAACTGTGATATCTGCAATGTTTGCAATTTCCACTTCGGTTTGGCCGGCACCAACACTTTCTATTATTATCGGGTTAAATCCGGCATATTCTAAAATTCTAATGCTGTTTCGAATGGAGTGAGATACGGCACCAGTTGCTCCACGGGATGCTATACTTCGAATGTATGTCCCAGAGTCAGTGGATTCAGTCATCCTGACTCTGTCGCCCAAAATGGCGCCACCAGTCACATGGCTAGTGGGATCTATTGCCAGAACTGCAGGATTTAGTTTTAGCTTTTTTAATGCAATTGAGGTCTTGTTGATAAGTGAGCTTTTGCCGGCACCCGCAGGACCAGTAATACCAATCACGGTTGAAGAGCCGGACTGCTTGAATATTTTTTTGACTAGTTTTCGTGCCTGTTTTTCGTCATTTTCTATTATTGATATTGCCTTTGCAATCGCGCCTCGCTTGCCTTTTTTTAGATCAGTTAAGAGTTCCAATAGAATCAGGTCTTTATTCTACAATAAATTCTTGTTGAAATAAACAATCTGCACCACACTGATGACAGAGTCAGGGCTCGCTAAATATCAGACTGCCTGATGGATTGCCAGAATCATGGATGTCTGCCTTTATTCCAATTTTGCCAAATTCAGAATGCTCCACTACCAAGGTGACAGGCATCGTCTTCCAGCCATATTTGGGGACATCGTCAAATGGAACTTGAATTGTAAAATTAGATCCTGCAAAAGTTTTTTGAAAGCTTGTTTCCATCCCCTGAATTTCCAATATTACTGAAGTGGTCTTTTGAGTTAAATCATCAAATTTTATCTCTACGTATTTTTTTTCTTTGTAAAATGTTGCGTCGAGGTGAAATATTTCAGAGTATTTTTCAGAGTTTTGCACGTTTTGAACGATAGAGATGCCAATCCCAAATATTATGATTGTAAGTATTACGGCTAGTGTGATTTTTTTGTTCATTAGAATCAGGCAAATTCCAGTCTGAGTCGTTGCAAAAGATTTGTGTGGATTCTGATTCTCTCAAGGGTTTGATCAAGCGTTCTTTCTGTTCCAGGAGTTGGATTTTTCTTGAAGAATTGCTTTATTTCCTTTTCCATAGATGTGTCTGCCACTCCAGATATGCTTGCAACTATTCTAT
>DATBQZ010000029.1:0-5434 GCA_036560565.1 Candidatus Nitrosotenuis sp. | reverse complement strand
ATATACTGTAAGGTGGGATTATTCTCAGAGCCATCACCCAGATGCCACTTGTTTGCAAATCTTGGGATTATGTTTTGCTCAGAGCCTGGCAGTCCAGTTAATAATGGAAACACAAGGCCGATTGCAGCTGCGCCAAGCATCACACCTAATGGAATGAACAGTATTTTTTTGACCAAGATTTCACAAAATTATTTTAGCTTGATTATTCCCTGCTGAATCAGATACTGGATTCCAGATACAAAGTCAGAGTCGCCTATTGTACCGTCTGCCCACCACTTGGCGTTGTTTTTGATCCAGGACGGAATCACGTTTGAGCCGGTTCCAGAACCAGGAGTAGTTGACGGAATTTTGATTATCTTTTGGTTTATCAGATACTGGATTCCAGATACAAAGTCAGAGTCACCTATTGTACCGTCTGCCCACCACTTGGCGTTGTTTTTGATCCAAGTAGGGATTGTAACTGTAGATACCGGTGGAGTAGTTGGTCCGGTTCCCTTTTGTATGTCAATGTTGATCAGTATCCAGCCAAATTTTGCAGGATCAGGGTCGGTTGTTTCAGGACCAGTCCCATATACTATGATGGCATATGTAGATGGACCGTACTCGTCAACTGGAGTTGTACGCCTTACTTGGCCGGATGTTGTAAACAAAAGTTCGCGTCCCTCGTCCTGCGCTACTGATCGTATTATTTCAAGTCCTGGCTTTGACGGGTCAACTACTGCAATATCATAATGTATCTCGTTTTCAAACTCTTCGACATGCACGGATCTTTTGAAGTTGATTATCCATTCAAGGTCGCATCCTGCCTTTGGATGCGGTGGGCCGTACTTTGCCTCAATTATCAGTGTGTTTGTGTTGGTGTTCTGGTTTGATGCCAGAAGATCATAGTTCTTTGGGCAGTCAAGTCCAGCTTGCGGGTCTGGAGTTGCCTTGATGTTTGCAAATGGATCCTTTAAGACATTTTCCTGAAAGTCCAATAATTGAAACTGATATTCTTGCGGTGGGATTCCGGATGAAACGTGCGCGTACGTGTCTGCCTTTATCGGAAATGGAAAGTCATCTAGAATCCAGACCCGGCTATACTTTCCGCCAGTCTTCCAGGTGATCAGTGCAGTGTCATATGTTCCCTCCGGTACTGCTATTCTTTCTATTGATGTTGGGATGATTTGCTCGCCTCCAATGTTTCCAATTTTGCCCCAAGAGGGTGCGTTGAAGTTCTTTGGCCCCTTACCGCCAGAGGCAGTCTCCTCGGTTGCATATGCAGACAGCCAAACAAGTGATGATTTGAATGCGCGAGAAAATGGAGCAATGGTATCAGTACTGGTTGCAGGTTCTGCACCAATCTTGCCAACATACATTGTTCCTTTGATTATTTTGTTGCCGTCACGCACTACTGTTACTACTTCCCATTGTGTCTCGCTTCCTGACTTGTGGTCGCCTTTGAACCAAAAGTCCATTTGAAATGGCGCACAGTCCTTGTAGTCAATATGACACATAGAATAGCTGAATCGATCTCCTTTCTTTAGGCCCTCGCCGACATACCAGGTTCCATCCATATTGATTCCGCCAGCTTGGAATTGTGCGTGAGCGTTGGAAAATCCGACGGTTATTAATGAAATTGCAAATATGGCAACTAAGAGGCTTGCCTTCATGTGTATTATTTGTCCGGATCGCTAGTTAAACGTTATTCATATAGGCAAATATAGAGGAGCCTCAAATTTTCACTTGGAAATGTGCGACTGTGCTAAAGTTCACATGTATGAAATCGAATACAAGCTTGCCGGAATGTCAGTCATCCCGACACACAAAAACTGCGGCAACGCACTAAACGAGACTCAGCTTGACAAATTTCAAAAAGAGTTAGTCAAGTCTTGGGGCATGGATCCTGAAGACGATTCTCCAGTCTAAAATAAAAAAACAGGAAAAAACAAAAGATGAAGTTAAGCTTTTACTTATCTTAACTCTGCTACTGCTTCCTTACAAACAGCAGTAGAACATTTACAATCATGGCTACAAATACAGTGTCCCTGCATTGCACAATCGCATGCATATTCAGGATCTCCGCTGTCTGCTTCGCAACCGCAAGCTTGATCTACCATGAAAAAGGGATCACCCCACATGGTTTTAAAGCTTATCAAATATTGTTAAAAAAAGCTAGGCGTGTTCAGATAACAGATTTGTTAGGTCATGGGCCAGTTTGTGAATATTTGATGCAAGCTGTTCTGTTTTTGTAACATCGTGTTCTATGTCAAGTGCTGTTTTCAGGACGTGGATTAGTTCTGGTTTTTTGTGAATCACGTCCTTGATCGATACCAAAATGTTCCGGTTCATGTATCCGAGGTAAAAGTAACAGTCAGAGAGAAGCGAATTATCCACAAAATACTCGTATTTTCTTTGAATTATTCTAGAATTTTCGTTTGCCTCTATCATGTCGGAAAACCCAATTGTTGATTTCAGCATCCTAGACAGCAATGACGGTGTTGCACGCTCCAGCCCAATCACGTCTGCAATTATAGAAAACGATTCGTTCGCCTTGCTTTTTTTGAATTTGCGGATGGATTCTAGCGCATGTGTCGGGCTGTATGATTTGCCATTATACAACACCAGCGCATCTGCAATTGAATATGCTGCGCATTTTAGCCAACACGGTGCAAAGGGATCAGACAGCCCTTGTTTTGCCTTTGTCGCATAAAACGTAGAATCAATTAGGTGATTTTTAATGCAAGAGTTTCTTATTTTGGCGCTTTTTTCTTTGATTTTGGATAAAAAGATTTTGAGATTCCATTCTGGATCTGATATTGTAGACATGTCATCATACTGGATCAAAACATCGGAGTTTGATTCGTCCAGTTTCCCATGGTGAACTTTGATCATATCGCCGTCAACCATATGTATTTCGTCCTTGGATTTTTGCTCATCAAACACGGTAAGATTGTATTCGCAGCACTCCAGCGTGGTTCCGTGGCTTTTGCATCCACCAAGTCCTATAGTATTATTTGATAAAGATAATTGCTCTAGTATTTTTTTAATATCCACGTATGATTTTATTTTTTAATTTTCTTAAGCGTTCAGCTGATTATTTTTTAACCAATCAATACAATATTGAGATGCGAGCTTTTTGCTAGATTCAGGTTGCTAATCCTTAAATTGCTAGAATTCTTGGGTTGTTCAAGCTCCTGTGGTGTAGTCCGGTTAAGCATACTGCCCTCTCAAGGCAGTGATCCCGGGTTCAAATCCCGGCGGGAGCATTTTTTATTCATGTATGACATACATAATGAATGATCAAAGTAATTCCAAACAGCCAAAATTTCAAGACAAAATTGGACTGGCTGACTAGCTATCATCATTTTTCATTTGGGGAGCACTATGATCCTCAAAAGACGGAATTTGGGCCGCTGCGGGTATTCAACGACGATGTCATCGAGGCAGGAAGGGGCTTTGACTTTCATTCCCACGCAAACATGGAAATTGTTACCCTAGTAATTGACGGCGTATTAGAGCACAAAGACAGTATGGGAAACATCGGAGTGGTAGAGCCAGGAGAGGTTCAGAGGATGACTGCAGGCACTGGCGTTTTTCACTCCGAATACAATCACTCCAAGGAAAGGCCGCTCAGATTGCTCCAGATGTGGGTGCATCCAGACAAAAATAATCTAAAGCCGTCATGGGAGCAGCGAAAATTCACAAAAGAGCAAAAGCAAAACAAGTTACTTGGAATAGTTCATCCTGAGGGCACGCAGGACAATTCCACGTCAATACATCAAGACGTGTGGTTTTACGTTTCTAGTTTGGCAAAAGGCATCAAGATATCACACCGTACACAAGACAGACAGGCCTACTTGTTTGTAATTGATGGAAACATAACAGTAAATGGGAACAGTCTAGGAAATCAGGACTCTGCAGAAATACAAGGCGAAAAAGAAATCTCAATTACAGCAAATTTAGATTCTGAAATAATTCTAATCGACCTGCCGGTAAAGTATTCAAAGAAAATATCATAATTTTTCACTCAGATCTTCTACATCTGGAATTCAAAACTCCAATATACCGACATCAAAAAGAATACAGAATGGCAGCAGAAAGCGAGAAGATCAGCCGCTCGGCATGGACGACACTGGTCATTTTGAGCTGCTTGGGATTAGTTGCAATGTATACAGAAACGATGATTCTACCTGCCATCCCGGATTTCATCAAAGACTTTGAGATAACATACAACACGTCGTCCTGGATACTTTCATCATATTTGATTGCAGGAGCAGTTGCAACTCCCATTGTGGGCAAACTGTCAGACGTATACGGCAAGAAGAAAATGCTTCTGATAATAATGGCGGTGTACTCGTCTGGGATTGTGGCAGGAGGACTTGCCAATAGTTTCCCAGTCATGATCATAGCAAGAATAGCGCAAGGCATGGGAATCTCGATGTTTCCAATCGCCTTTGGCATAATTAGAGAGGTTTTGCCCGAGAAAAAACTGGCAATTGGGCAGACATTGTTTAGCTCGACGTTTTCAGGCGGAGCGGTAGTAGGACTGTTAGTTGGTGCAAGCATAATTCAGAATTACGGATGGCATGCGACATTTTTCTCAATACTTCCAGTGGCAGTAATTTTGGCATTTGTGATACTTCGGTTCATTCATGTCAAAGAGCAGAGAATTGAAGCCAAACCGCAAATAGATCTAAGGGGAGCGTTTGCCCTAGCATCCACAGTAGTTTCATTTCTTGTCGGCATATCATATCTGGAGCAAGGCATGGATTCGAGTTTTGAATTTGCAGGATTGTTTGGGATAACAGCAATATCACTTGGGTTATTCATTGCAATAGAAAAAAGAGCCAAGACTCCGCTTGTGGACCTACATCTAATGACACATCGGAGACTGCTTCCAGCTACTTTGATTCTTTTGATTGTTGGCATGTGCACGTTTATGGTATATCAGACAATACCGATTTTGATACGCAGTCCACAGCCACTTGGCTTTGGCGGAGACGCCCTAGTTGTCGCAGCAGTACAGCTTCCATTTATGATAATTTTGCTAGTCGGCACAGTATTGTCAGGCTTTGTCCTAAACAAAATAGGCAATACAAGGCTCACAGCAATTGGTACCATAGTCGGCATGATTGGATTTGTCAGCCTTTTGTTGTTCCATTCCACAGAATACATGATAGGAGTAACACTTGCAATCATTGCTGCAGGACTGTCACTTGCATTTGTAGGCGGATTTAACATTGTGCTGTTGTCAGCACCAATCGAGTCCACAGGGATAGCACTAGGGATGACGCTGCTCCTAAATTTGGTTGGCCAGTCAATAGGTCCGTCACTTGCTGGAATGTATCAGCAGATGCACCAAGGAGTGATACAGGGAATACCGGACAGATTTCCCACAACAGAGGCGTACGACTTGATATTTCTTAGCGCTACTCTGATATCTCTGACAGCT
>DATBQZ010000028.1:0-2241 GCA_036560565.1 Candidatus Nitrosotenuis sp. | reverse complement strand
CGATGACATCAATGTCGGTATTGTTGTGGAGTGGTGTCATGCAGGACCTGCAAATGCACGTGTGGATGACGTTGAAATAAGAAATGAAAAGTACAAAAACGAGTTTACAAAGTTTGACGTTCTTTACTAGCGGATTGTATTGTATGCATCCTGTATGAATTTTTTAATTTCGTCCAAATTATCGCCAGTTCTTAGCGTGATGATTTTTTGTGGTTCCTTTCTGTCACGTTGAATCTTTATGACTATGTCTTCCAGTCCTGGCTCCAAATCTGCAAACCATCTAAAAGACAATGACTTGCCAAAAACCACTCTGTGAGCACGTACGTCTTCCACCACATTATTTCCCAAAGTAATGCAGTATTCTCTGAGGGAATCTAAGGCAGGTAGTATGGATGGCTTGATTTGAGTCTTGAAGCTTTCATACGTTCTTTTTTGTCCCTGAAAAAACATGTCCATAAACCGTCGTATGTGATAATGCTATATAATTTGAAAAGTGGTAGTAGACCCACTGGTTCCAGTCTAGACAGATAGCCCCATCTCAAGACGTACAAGATCCGCCACGTTGACGAAGTAGCGTGGGTACTTTGCCTTAGGATTGCTCCCTCCCGGACCTCATCCATTTCGGCAATTCGATCTTGGGAACTATCCCTTCGGACAGTCCCAGGCCTGCATCCACCCGCTTCGGCGTGATTTCATTTCAGTACATCAAGCAGGATTTATCCACCTAGAGATTTATCCAGCAGTTACTGACCTCTGCATAGAGCCGGTTTCAGAATAGGGCACGGCTAGCGCCCCGATCCTACCTACTACCACAATCACTAGAACCCAATGTTATATTTGCGTTAAGCTAATCCTTCAGACTGACAATCATCTTACACACAGAGCAAATCTTACCTGTGCACTCGTTTCCACAGTTGAGGCATGATGTCTTTTGCTTGTAATTAGAATCGCCCACTATCTGTGAAAGTTTCAGAACCGATTTGTACATGTTATTTTTTATGCCGCTGTGAGAGTTTTCCAGCTTGTTGAGAAATTCCCTGATCTCCGTTCGTATTCCCTCATTCATGTGGGGACATGGCTCTGTCTGGAAAGGAAGATTGTTTGTAAATGCATAAAACACTATTTCTGATTCATAAATTTCACAGAACGGCTTTATTTTTCGGATAGAATTATCCGAAGTATCTGGATTCATCCATCCAATTTTGTTAGTGTCTCCAGAAAGAGTGTTTATCACAAATGTCTGTAACGTATCGTCCAGATTGTGGCCAGTTGCTATTACATCTGCGCCAATGTCTTTTGTCGCATGATCCATCGACCTTCTTCTAAATGTGCCACAAATAGTACACGATGATATTTTTTCCTCATCTCGTAGTTTCAGCGATTCATCAAGCGTAAGATCAAACAAGTCCTTGTATGTGTATACAGAGTGCGCCACTCCAAGGTCTCTGCAAAACTTTCTTACAATTTCTAGTGCCTCTTCTCTGTAGCCTGGAATTCCCTCATCGACTGTAATGGCGTGAATTTTAAAATTATGATTTTTTGCCATTTTTGATAACACGTGTAATAATGCAAGGGAATCTTTTCCTCCTGACACTGCAACGCAAACAAGCTCGCCGTTTTGTATCATGTTATACTTTGAAATTGTCTTTGCAGCCTTTCTTAGAATGGAATTTGAGAAACATTCTGAGCAAAGATTCTCTCCAGAATATTTTCTGGAATAAACTGCAACGTTTTTGCACCTGTCACATTTCACAGTTTTAGTTTTTGTAACCTAAATTTAACGATAATCAAATGGGCTAGATGGTAAACCAGCCTGATTTTATATATGATAAAGCAATGTTGAGGCCAAACAATGCAAACGTGAACGCATAGATTGCCCACATTGTCCTGTTTACCGTCAAATCAGACATTTTTTTGTCTATTATGCTATGGATGAATTTTCCGCCGTCTAATATTGGGAGAGGCAGCATGTTTATGATTCCGATGAAAAATGAAATCATCCACAACCACAACAAAAACATGGAAATCTCTGGATTTTTCCACTCGATGAAATCGTATACTGGCTTGTAGGCAAACGTGTTGTCACGTATTATTCCAATTAGCCCCTTCTTTGGATCATCTGGAGACGGTGATATCACTATCTGGAATTGCATTTGTTTACCGTCAAATCAGACATTTTTTTGTCTATTATGCTATGGATGAATTTTCCGCCGTCTAATATTGGAAGAGGCAGCATGTTTA
>DATBQZ010000027.1:0-4306 GCA_036560565.1 Candidatus Nitrosotenuis sp. | reverse complement strand
GCCCGGTTCCAATTTCCAGGACAGTGTCGTTTTTTGTTATTTTGGCTGATTCAACTATGGATTTTGCGATGTTTTGCGATTGTAAAAAGTGCTGTCCCAGTCGTTGCCGCTTTTTCATCGCTTAACAAAGAGAGACACCTTTGACTCTCCTGTTATTTCATCTAGGATTCTCTCTGTGATGTGCTTGATTGGCTCCTTTAGCCCCACTCTAGATTGCAAATCGTTAAAGTCGGTGAACTTTTTCTTTTCCCGCTCTTCTAAAATGCTCTTCATGTATGTTTTTCCAATTCCAGGAATTAGTTCTAGTGCATGTATCCTAGGAGTGAGTGGCTGTGCGTTGTTTATGTAATCGACAAATCGCTTTTCGTTGTTTGTAACTATTGACTGGACTACGTTTTTGAGCTCGCTTTGCGCAGCTGCAGAAATGGAATGATGATCTAATTTTCCAAGTACTGAGAGAATTTTTGTCCTGCCTTCCTTCCCGATGTAGATTCGCTCCCCAATCTCAAATGATGTGTTTGGCATGCCGAGCACCTCTAATAGTGTGAGTCTGTCTTCACCAATTGCAGTGATTATGATTCCCTCTCTGCCCCGGACGGTGTTTGACCTGCCGCGCGTGACATAGTCTAGGACATATGCATATTCTTCATACTTACGTGGTTGACTAGTACTCTTTTCCAAGGGAATTCACTTCTTGTATTAGGAGTTCCCCTTGAGAATGTTTAGGATTTTTTCTAGTGTTTCAGCAAGAATTAGTTTTTTCCAGCCAAACGTAAACGCGCGAAGCTCAGCCAAGGATGTTGGCATGATGTTTACAATTTCTACTGCCTCTTCTTCGGTGAGACCGCATTCTTTTCTTAGTTCTTGCTTGATTTTCTTTGCTGCCTTTGCCTCTACTTTGGCAAACTTGGTAACATAATCATAAGTCCATCGCTGAATTTGATCCATCTTTTCAGCGTCTTCTTTTTCAAGAATTTCTTTTACTTCAGCAAGTGAAATAGGCTGGCTTTTTTTTACTTGTTCCATTTACTTTACACCGAACGGTTTGATATGGTCTAATCTAGTGATTAAGGTTTTCGTCTTGTTCCCTAGCTTTACGTTCATTGTGACTACCCTTCTGCTCACCGCTATGATTCTTCCCACCTTACCGTGGTATCGTTTGTGAGGCATCGCCTTGTGCTGTCTTGGGTCAATGATGACTAGTGCTTGTTCTCCGACATGGTATTCTCTCATTAGAAAAGAAACTCCACGTGGGGCATCCTTTGTCAAGACAGATCTGGACTTGTATCTAAAACCATGAGAGTGGCCAGATGGCTTCTTTGTAGTCATAAAGAAATGGGTTGGAAGCCCTTATTTTAAGACTTACTCAGAGTCTTCTGACTTTTTCTTCTTTTTTGTTTCTTCATCAGGGTCTGCAACACCGGCTTCGGTAACTGTAAAGATTACCTCTTGCTCTGGGTGATGAGGACTGTCAACCATTCTTGCAATTCTCTTTTTGCCCGACTTTTTGAAGTAGACTCTGTAGGTGCTAGTATGAGCCACTACGTTTCCTCCAATTGCACGGATTGGGTCGCCAAAGAACACGTCAGGCGATGCCATGACTTGGTTTGTAGCAATTGCAGCACAGTTGTATGTCTCTGCAGTTCTGACAAGCAAATGCACAAAGCGGTTTATTCTTTGTTGTCTGTCAGATAAGGTTCCGCGTCCAAGATATTCTGATCTGAATAGTCCCACTGCAGAATCGGCTACGATTAGTTTTATGTTGTGTTGCTCTATGATCGGTCCTGCTTCTTCAAGGATTAGCGTCTGGTGAGCACTGTTGTATGCTCTTGCAACGATAATGTTGTCTAGTACCTTTTCAGGGTCGAGTCCTTTTGCCTTTGCAATGGAAACGATTCTTTCAGGTCTGAAGGTGTTTTCAGTATCAATGTATAATACTCCGCCTCCAAGGCCGCCTTCCTCTTTACTTTTTTGAACGTTAACACACATTGTAAGGCAGAACTGGGTCTTTCCTGAGCCAAATTCGCCATAGACTTCGGTCAGTGCCTGGGTTTCAACGCCGCCGTCAAATAACATGTCAAGGCATTCTGTTCCAGTTGCTATTTTACCAATGTCGAGTCTTCTTTTGTAAATCTCGGTTGCTGTGACAAAATCCTTTGTGATCAGTCCCTGCTCAACCATTGTTTGTCTTGCTTTAGTTACAATTTTTTCTGCTGCTTCTCTATCCATTCCAGTGACGTCGGCAACATCCACCGGACCACGAACAACTAGATCCATAATATTGTGAATTCCTGCGTCGCTTAGCTTTTTTGTCGTGACTGGGCCTACGCCGTCAAGACTGTCTAATCTCATTTCATCTACCATACCGTATGGTACCGTACCATACCTAATTAAAGGTATTGGTGTGTGAAAATCACCTTAGTTTTCCATAACTCTAAAAAAATTTGCCACATCTTTTGTATGGATCAATTCACTCAGGTGCGATTTGATTTCGTCAATGATGGAATCATAGTCTTCAGGATACACTTCTTTGAGCACGGTTAGCAAATAGTCAGGATGATCGCAGCACTTCAAAATCGAACAATCGTACAGAGAGTTAAGTCTGGCCACTATCAAGTGATAATTGGCATTCCCTCTCATCATCAAGACCATTTCTATACATGATACCAATGCCATTTTGTGCTGTTCCATAAAGGACAACGCAGTTGTATTTGATAGATGGTTTTTAACCATTTGTGAAATTGAAGTACAGATCAGATGAGATTGTTTGTGTAAAAGAGCAATTAGTGAGAATTTGACTTTTAAAAAAAATAACTTAAGGAATTATTCCTTTCCTTCTATTCCTTCTCGGTGTATCCAATGATAGGTAATCTTGTTTACATCGATCCAATAGGTTTCCTTTGCTGCGTCAACTATGACTTCCTGTGTAGAGTCATTGAAGGTAACGTTGTGTTTGTGAAGTTCGATTTTCTCTCCATTGTCGAGTTTTACCATTACTTCGCCATTTTTCTCAAGGGATTCCTTTAATGCTTTAAAATTTGCCATTTGAGTACAATTAGCGCTTTTCTCTATTATAGATGCCTATTGAATCGCACTAATCGCCGAGAGAGATTAGGATTGATTTACACCATTTTTGCTGCCGTCTGATTCCGGTTCGGCTATTCCCACATGCGATATCAGGATACAGACGTGTCCACGTTCAAAATTTGATAATTTATGAAAAACTTGTGGGTTTAGACAGGAATGGTCTTTTTAGATTCTTGCCCGCAGTTACCACATATTGTGATTGGGTCAGATTTTGATTCTTTCAAAATTTCTCCGCAATTCTCGCATCTCATTGTACAGTATAGTGCGTCGTCACAGCATTTAGTGCTTTGGTTGCAATGATACGTGATTTTTGACTCAAAATGGGCAAAATATAAAAAATAGAAAACATTAGTCAAATCAGGCTATGACATTAGCCTTGGTCTAGTGACCTAAACCGAGTCTGACTCTGATAATGTCTACCAAAACAAAGGAGAAAATGGTAGACATGAAAATAATCGAATTGGCATTTTTGGCGATAGGTGGAGTCGCAGGAACATTCCTAAGATACAAGATGGTTTTAGTGCCGACCTATCTTGGGGTATTGCAAGCTAACGTCTTGATGGTAAATGTGCTTGGCAGTTTTATTTTAGGTGCATTTGCAGTAATATCACAGCAGTGGAACCTTGACGGAAAGTATGCATTATTGATTGCGTTTGGTTTTTGCGGATCACTTACCACAATGTCTGCAGTGGCGTTTGACACGCATGGATTGTTAAGCAATGCAAAATACGGGATGATGGCATTAAACGCAGTATTGAATTTGGGTTTGTCAGTGGCAGCAATATTTGGTGGAAAAGCCATATTCAACATAATATTGGGAAATAATCCAGCGGGATAAACAAGGACTAGCCTTCCTCTACTTGTTCTTCTGTTTTTACGTCATCATCATAACTTTCATCCAGATATTCTGTTTCCTTTTGGGATTCGGACAACGCATGATACTGGTACGCCTAAGCAATAAGGATGCTTTTGAAAATCACAAAAAAAGAGATTTGGAACACATCGTCGCAGCTATGCAAACGAATCAAGTATCCTGTTATCCTTTTCTTCTACTTTCTTATGCTTCTGTTGGTTGTGTACTTCCAGTCCCTGTTGGGAAAAGAACATGATTTTACATTCATGGCAAATGCACGACATGGAGTGATTCCGGACAGATTCGATAAAACGGAATTGATTGAATTTCCATTCACCTGTAATTGATGATCGAAAGTTGGGGATT
>DATBQZ010000026.1:0-1520 GCA_036560565.1 Candidatus Nitrosotenuis sp. | reverse complement strand
TACGGCGAGCAATAGCGACTCTGTCCGCTCAGTCTGAGATGATGCAACTCCTTATTGTCAATAACGATTATTATTTCTGCATTATGGCAAAGCTAACAGGAGCCTTAATCATGTGCAGGGCTGCAGAATTCTTGCATGAGTTTCGATGCATTCCTTGACATTATCAAGACCGACAAGACAGGCTACATATGCACTCAGAGCGTTCGAGAAAAACAGGCTTGCCGCACGATCCGATACAGTCGCAGGGACTTGGTAAGCAATAGATTACTAACATCCTTAAATGAGCCGACGCGACAAGAATCATTGATGAATGCACGATGGATTCTGTTTTCTAAGGGAAGAGGGGCGAGCAATCATGGCTAATGCAATGTTTTCCGAAAGGGAGAAACAGTATCTTGGATCACAGCGACTTGCGCGTATAGCTACAGCGTCATCAGCCGAAGGCTCCATACAACCCGACGTTGCCCCCGTAGGGTTTGATTTTGATGGCGAGTACTTTTATGTTGGCGGAATGAATCTTCTCAAATCTACAAAGTACAAGAACGTCCAGAAAAATAACATGGTCGCAATAGTCATTGATGATTTGAAATCTGTGAACCCGTGGGAACCGCGCGGAGTGAGAATTTACGGAATTGCTGACGTTGTCATCCGCGAAGGCGGATATTTGGCTCAAACTGACCATCCGTCCGCTACATACATCCAGATAAAGCCTCTAAAGAAGTGGAGCTGGGGCATTGAAGAGCCAGTATTTCTGCAAGGCAGATTCAACGTGAAAAAATCGTCAAATACAAGTTAGCGCTTCCATTCTAGGAACAACGATTATTAGATTGGGAAAGTCAAAGTTTTATTATTTACTTATGGCGTGATAAACCTACCTTAGTTTTTTCTTCGGAATGTGGCCGTGGTTAGCTTCTTCGCATATTCCGACGGTATTTCAGGTTCCAAAGTTTCTACGTATTGCTGTATTGCCTTCGATGATATGCTGACGTTATCACCACTAACCTGTAATATCAAACCCCATCGTCTTAGCAAACTTGATGTAACCTTCTGGTCCAACATGAAGTTAGTTTGAAATGCCTGGATACTCCCATTTTTCCTTAAACTGTGCAAAAGCCAATATTCTACCGACCTAGTTTTCAAGTGCAATAATATCTCTGAAATAAATGATTGAATTCTTGTGTTAAGTCCCAAGCTCTCCGCTACTTTCTTGTAGACTTCGACCTCCCTTACGAAATACCAATGCAAAGGGTGAATTGGGGAAGAATTTGAAGATGTTTCTCGTCTGGCACCCTCCTTTAACCTCTTTGTTGCATACTTGATGTCTGGTCGCAGAAGTGTAGCCATTGTCGAAACAATGTCTTTTACATTTTTTTCGGCTTCGTATTGGCTATCACTTTTTTGCTGTGTGTATCTTCCAACCTTTGAAATGATCAGGTCTGCCATACTGATACTCTGAATTAGTTCATAGCCAGGAACTATTCTAGCAGTAATACGAGACCAAGAATCATCGGTCATTGGAA
>DATBQZ010000025.1:0-2273 GCA_036560565.1 Candidatus Nitrosotenuis sp. | reverse complement strand
CCGTTTGTCTTGTACCATGATGGTATCTTGGCATTTTCTAAAATAGTATCGCCTTGCAGACTCACCGTATTGCTGTCTGCAAGAAACTTTAGGAAAGTATAGTCCGATATTGTGCCATGTACCCATTCCTGCACAACCACATTGCTTGCAAGCGGCATCACAGTATTTCCTGCATCGATTAGCTCAAACTCTGTTGCTCCGTTTTGCCCAGTGTACTCTATTTCGATTTGGTACTTTCCCTCCTTGAAAATGGATGCGTCAAAGGAATTTGGGGACGTGATAGTAGTTACTGCATTTTTTATCTGAATTGGTATGCCGCTGCTCTTTACTCCGTCTGAATCTATGATGTGCATTATGGCATTGTCGCCTGTCACCTCTGAGACACTGATGATTATGCTGAGATAGTCGCCATAACTGTAAGTCTTTTTGCTTGGTGTGATTTGAATTTCGGCGTTGGCAATTCCGGGCGAGACTAGGCAGATCATCAAAGCACAAAGTGTCAGTACTTGGAATTTCACGTTTTAGGGCAAATTTTTACTACAAAAAAATGTTCCTAAAAAATTACAGTTCTGTGTTATGATGTCTGGTTGCGCGACTGGTCTTTTGACACCATACCGGAAAGTGCGCTTAGCGCGTTTGCCAATTTGCCTGAACTGCCATCGATTCCAAGCTTTGCCAACTCCTCCCGTATTATCAAGAGTGGATCCTCTGGCACTTTTTTCTTATTTTGCGCAATTTCTTCCTGTAGGTGCTTTATCTGTTCTTCTTTTTGCTGCAATTCTGTTTTTGTTCTTTGCACCTGTGATTCCTGATGTGTGAGTTTTTCCTTTATCTGCTCAAGTTCTGATGCCATGTGGACTACTAGCGACTTTGTGTCGTTTTCTGTTATGTACTTGTAGTTGACCTTGTCAAGGTCTGATCTTGGCTTGATATTGTTTCCACTGAGTGCGTCTATCTCCTCTTGGAATTTTTTTTCCCGCTCTTTGAGCATGTCCAGTTTTTCCTTTTTTGCCGCAAGGTGGGCATTGACAAACTTGAGATATTGGTTCGTGTTGCCTATTTGGTCTTTGAACTCGTCCGTTTTCTCCTTTACTGCGTCTTCCTTTGTTGAGGGGGCTACGTCCTTTCCAAAAATGATTGTCCTGTCAGTTACCGCTAATGGATCAATTGCCTCAATTCTAGAGCCAACGCCTGTGATGTGGGACCAATCGTCGTCTGACTCTCGCTTGGCACGTTCTTCGTCTGAAATTCTGTTTATGTGCTTTTCAACCATTCTTCTTTCTAATGTTTTTTCTATGATATGATTTGGCAGTCGTCTAAAAAGAACAAACACATCTCGCAACCTTTATCATGTGTATGGTGTAAGAAGGTGTGAATTTCTTAAGAAATTCCTGCGGGTGAAAAAAACTTGGAGAATCTGACACTCGCAGACATCTTTATTCTAGGGGCCAAGCCAAACTTTGGTAGATATCTTGGAAGAATGCAGTCAAAGCTTAGTTTTTGTATTTTGGAAACTAGGTGCTGGTATAAAATAAGGCATTTAACCGATGACCTCCATTTTTGAGTAGTGCGAAAGACAAAGAAAGACAATTCTCGTGAATCCCTGGCTGATACAAAGATAACAAAAAAGTTCCTGGCATTTTTGCCTTCTCAAACAGTTGGAGAAATTGAAGACATCCTGGATGTAAAAGCAAAGGAGTTTGAGACCATAGACTACGTTTATGTCGTAGACGAAAATGGTGTGCTGCTTGGGGTATCTTCACTAAAACAGGTTCTTCAAGCCAACCCTGCGACACGACTGGAAGAAATAATGAACAAGGATGTTGTTTCTATCACACAACATTCACATCAAGAACGGGTTGTCTATGTCGCGTTAAAGCATGGTCTGACAGCAATACCTGTTGTGGATGATGAAAAACGCCTCATCGGTGTAATTCCACACAATACGATACTTTCAATATTTCATCATGAGGCAAGAGAGGATTTCTTAAGATTTGGGGGAATACATCCAAAAATTAAAGAAGAGATTGAATCGCTTACAACCCCTGCAACCAGATTAGTAAGGGCACGCCTTCCGTCCTTGTTTATTGGACTTCTTGGGGGGTTGGTGGCTGCCGCAATTATTAGCAACTTTGAATCCTTTCTAAATGAATACATCATACTGGCCTCGTTTATCCCCGTGATTGTCTATCTTAGCGATGCTATAGGAACTCAGTCTCAAACACTTGTAGTCAGAATGTTGGCATTAGAGCCAAATTTCTCCTTAAGGCGTT
>DATBQZ010000024.1:0-4423 GCA_036560565.1 Candidatus Nitrosotenuis sp. | reverse complement strand
GTAGAGTTTTCCTGCCAAGCGATTCTAGTCTTCTGGAAGATAATTTATCCTTTGTTTTGGAATTTAGCTAAGCGATTCTATTATCGGGCAGTTCACGATATGATCATTGCTTAATGGTCTTGCAAGCTGAACTGTTATCATTTTTTCCGATTTTTTACTGATGATATCCGAAACTGTTTCAAGTATTCCCGCATTAATTGGATCATTCCACTCCACTATGGATACTCGGCAAATTGGAATGTAGCTTCCCTCTTCTAGGGTTGATGATAGAATGCTTGCCTGATATCCCAAAGGCCCAAGTCCACTGACTCCATTTTTAAATTGGTACATTTCGGAGACAAGGGAATTTGATAATACTTCTGCAAGCTTTGGCACATTAGGTACCCCCAAAAGATTTGCAGGTCCCATTGGTGTTGCATCAGTTATGATATAGTATATGGTTCTGCCGTCAGATCCCCATCCTCTATGTGCAACAAAAGTTACTTTTTTTGTTTCATTACTAATTGAAAGTACCTGTCCTTTGTCAAATGACGATTCATCTGTTATGCTAGTGCTGTTTCTTAGCTGTAACTGTCCTCCAGGCCACAATATGTGCGGCGTATTGATCACCACGTTTGTTTTTACCAGTTTTACCCTGCTTTCTTTTTCTGCCTTTAGGACTGCATCTGCAGAATTTAGAATCTGTGCCTTTTGTCCTTGCTTCCATGATACGGTGACCAGGGAATGGAGCGGGCTGTACGAATCAGGCTGGGAAGGACTGCTTGAGAATACCTCATTTTGGTATCCGTACAGACCTTCTCCTTTGATACCGTTTGTAAACGAGTAAGCCGTACTCTGTGCAGAAGATGATATCTTTGCAAGCCTTGGAGAAAATTCTACTGACCAATTTTGCCTGCCTGTTATTTTGTCGCCAAACGTCTTGTTGCTTGAATCTGTAATGATATAGGAAACAGGACCGCCTGCAAAAAATCCAGAATGCATTGGAATGCTTACTGGAACATGTGGCTTTGTAAGCGTAAATGACTGCGGTTTTGGCTCTATTTTCTGTACCACTATCTGTGTTGGTTCCCCTCTTATCCATCCATCCACGCTTGCAGTCACAGTAAATGGTACCTTGCTCCTAAACCCAAGCGCTGCGCCAGTAAAATCAAGCGAGTCTGCCTTTGAGGGTGGTCCTATTATCGAAATTCCGTAGATGGTATTTCCATCAACACTCCACGTTGCCTGCCCGTTTACATCTTGCTTGTCAAGATCATGCAGTACTATGATTTCAACTGGTACACTTGATGTGTATGTTACAGAGCCGTGGTACAGACTGTTCTGGTTTGCAGACAAGAGCAGTGCAAACTGAAAGCCTCCCTGTCCTACTCCAGGATCATGAGATGAACTAAGTGTCTTTGTAAACTGGATCTTTGTTTGCGGTACTGCGACTGCAAGCTGATCAATGACAGATAATGATACTGCGATTGTTGAAATTATTAAAATTGCAAAAACGATGATAAGCTTATTCACGAATGATCCAGATTCTTAAACATCTTTAAGTTTTTCAATGATTGTTTGCAAGATTGAACTCGTCGTGTAGTGCTTTTACTACAGATTCGCAGTCGTTATCCTTTACTACAAATGCCAAATTGAGCTCAGACGAACCCTGCGCAATCATGATCACATTTACCTTGTTTCTTGCAGCAGCTCCAAACACTTTGGAGGCAACGCCTACCATTCCACGCATTCCAGAGCCAATTAGAGCTATTATTGCAACATCTACTGTGACGTCAATTTTCTTTATGACCTTGCCAAGCAGGTTCATCTCAAGCGTGTTTACTGCCCGGTCAAGATCGTTTTTCTTTACTACAATTGAAATGCTTGATTCTGAAGGGCTCTGAGAAATCATCATGATATTTACGCCAGCCTTTGCCAAAAGCGAAAATATTGTAGCTGCAGTACCTGGTGCGCCTACCATGCTTCCACCCCTGACATCGATTAATCCGTTGTGTCGTATGGCGCTAACGCACTTGACTGTCCTGTTTGTTGTCTCATCAGGCGTGGCAGTAACTAGAGTTCCCGGGTTTTCCACGTTGAAGGTGTTTCGGATTCGCATTGGGATTTTCTTTGACAGCAGGGGCTCAAACGAGCGTGGATGAATCTGCTTTGCACCAAAGAGTGCCATCTCCATTGCCTCTACATACGAGACCTCCGGTATCACCTTTGCATTTTTTACCAATTTTGGATCCGCACTCATCAACCCATCAACGTCACTCATCAACCAAACCTCGTCTGCCTTGATGCATGATGCAATTATGGTTGCAGTATAGTCTGATCCGCCCCTGCCAAAAGTAGTGATATGTCCGTGCTGATCTGCTCCTGCAAAACCCCCTATCACCGGGACGACTTTCTTTCCAAGAAGTGGATCCAAAGTCTTTGAGACCCTAAGTCTTGTTGTATCCATGAGCGGTTTTGATGAGCCAAAATTAGAATCAGTTACAATTCCAACATCCTTTCCTGTAAGAGTAACCGATTTTTCTTTTAGATCAGACAATGCATGCGAAACAATTTCAATTGAGAGCCTTTCTCCAAACGATATCAGATAGTCAAGCGATCTTGGGGTAACCTCGCCTAGCAGTATCATTCCATGAAGCAGCCCTTCTAGCTCCGATAGATTGGAGTCGAGTTTTTCAAAAAGCTTTTTTCTTATCTTTTGGTTTGAAACAGAATCCTTTGCCAGCTGTTTGTGCTCTTTTATTATTTTGAGCATCAGGGAGTTTGCGGAATCCTTGTCTCCCTTTTGTATTAGCTCTGATATGTCAAGCAGCTGGTCAGTTACGTCATTTACCGCAGAGCATACCACTGCAACCTGATTTTTTTTGGAAAGTGAATGGATAAACTTGGCAACACTCTTGATGTTTTTTGCAGTAGAAATCGAGGTTCCGCCAAACTTTACTACTAATCTCAAACTAGATGTCATTTGGATCTAAACCTTAAATGCTTTTAACTTTCGACTCGCGGTGCTAGGTAAAAATGGATTCGTCCCATGTTTGCCACCTTGAATTCTATGCGCAACGGCTTGGCAGATGAATACTCGCAGACAATCGAGCCTGAGGCCGTGCCCACTGCCTTTACTATTGGGTTTAGGTATTCGAGGCTGTAAGTGCCGACACTTTCCTCTTTTACTGAAATTTCAGACAGCTCATCCTGCTGCTTTTGGAGCGATATTAGCACTTCGCCAGAGTCGCCCTTGCCTGAAAATTCTGATTTTGTGGCATTTGTCTTTATTGTCAGATAATCGGAAACAACTTGGACATCTCCAAGAATTTTATCAAACAGGCCAGTTGCCAAGCTAATCCGCGTGTCATATGGAATCTTTGGCAGTGGAGTATCTGTCGCAGAGCTTTCAATTAGTCTCATCTTGTACTGTTTATTTTTTCCAATTGATATCAATAACATGTTGTCTGAAAGGCTTATTTCAATTGCCTCTGTTTTGTCTGATCTTTTGATTAATTTTGAGAACTCATCAATCCTTACGCCGAATTTTATGTCGCCATCACACTCGTATTTTTCAAAGGCGGAGTTTGGCCAAGAAATGTCAATTAGTGCGACATGTGATGGATCCATTCCTCTAAATGAGATTCCTTCCGCGGTAGCTTCAAAAGTTGCCTCTTCTACCAGCGTAGAAATTGCTGAAAGTATTGCCTTCCATTCATCTGATCCGCTTGTTTTAGCTGAAAACACCAAAGCTAAATGAAATGTCTTAAAGCTTCCAGTTAAACGTTATGCGTAGTTACGCCAAGTATGGTTGCACTGTATGCAACGATAAAATTGTGTTGTCGGCTCATCCGCACTTCTTGTTTGCAGCATCCACCAGACAGCTTCTGTGTGGCCGCACTTTTCGCAGTCTATTGTAATTGTAGGCAAAGTTTGCTTGGCATCGTTTTCATCCAAAACCGTTAATTCTGATTTCTGCTCTTGTGATTTCTTTTTTGTATCTTGCTTTGCTTCGTTTTCAGCATGACCACATTTTTGGCAAGTTCCTTTCTTTAGTCGTATGCCACACTTGGGGCAAAACTGCATCTAAACACCCTTGAATTTTGAATGAATAAGTTGTTTCATTTGACCTGCAAACTCGATTGCCGAGTCCGTAGCCTTTACTATTTCCTTAATCGGGCCAGCCTTTGCATTTACGCGCATCCAGTACTCGTTTGTAAGTGGATGTCTGAGAATTACCCCTGCAAAGTCAACTTGGTGATCCTTTAGCAGCTCATGCTGTACTATGTACAAAGTACCAATATCTGATCCCTTTAGCGAAATACTTGTCTCCTTTGTGGTTGACTTTATTATTTGGGCATTCATTCTATCGGAAAACCACTTATTGCGGATATAAATCATCGTGCATTATGGGAAGCGAAAATACACTTTCAGACATAAGCCT
>DATBQZ010000023.1:0-2693 GCA_036560565.1 Candidatus Nitrosotenuis sp. | reverse complement strand
CAACTGTCGAATATTTCTTGTTACCATATTCTATTGATTTTGTAAGATACATCAATCCTCCACATTCTGCATAAATGGGCATTCCTTGCTCGGCAAGGCTTTTGATTGATTTTTTCATGGTGTGGTTTTTTGTCAAGAGTTGACCTAACACCTCTGGAAATCCACCTCCAATGTAGAGTCCGTCGCATTTTGGCGGAGTGGGATCTGATATTGGACTAAAGAATTCTATCTTTGCGCCTTCTCGTCTTAGCGCGTCAAAGTTATCATAATAGTAGAAATTGAATGATTTGTCCAGTGCTACGCCTATTTTGACCTTGAATGGTATTTGCAGTTGTTTGCTGGCTTGCAAAAACGGAGATGCTCGCTTTGCTACTGAAATTATCCCATCAATGTCAAGACAGTACGAAATTTTTTTTGCAATTTTTTTTATTTTTTGTTTTAGCTCGTTTTGTTCAATTACTGGTATTAGTCCCAGATGCCTCGACTGTATATCAAACTCGGAATTTTTCGGTATTACTCCAAGGACAGGAATTTTCAAGCTAGAAAGTGCACCTCTACACATTTCCTCATGTTTTTTGCTACCAATTTTGTTAAGTATGAATCCAACTATTCTCGAGTTTCGGTGGAATTTTGTGTATCCTAACGCAGTTGCAGCAATTGACCTTGCTGTCTTACTTGCATCAAGAACCAAAATAACAGGAGTTTGAAGTATGCTTGCTATGTGGTGTGTACTAGAAAAATTCGAAGTTCCAGAGAACCCATCATAAAACCCCATCACTCCCTCAATGACAGATATGTCGGAGTGAGAATTTTGCAAAAAACTTTGGACTACTGCTTCTTTTCCCATTATCCAAGAATCCAAATTTCGTGCATTGTTACCAGAAATTGCGGAAAGATAAGTGGGATCGATGTAATCAGGGCCAACTTTGAAAGGTTGCACTGAATATCCTTTATCCTTCATTCCATGAATGATGGAACATGTTAACGAAGTTTTTCCTACTCCACTAGTAACACCAGCAATCAAAATACGTGGAATTTTGTTCTTTCTTATCATATGGCTTTAGCAAATCAGGAAATATACCAATGTTTTTAGTATTCGATCTCGATTTTTCATTATGGAAAAAGATGGCCTTGTAATAGTGTACACTGGTAAGGGAAAGGGTAAAACTACAGCAGCTCTAGGCATGGCACTAAGAGCGACAGGATACAACCACAAAACATGCATGATCCAATTCATCAAGGGTTCATGGCATTATGGGGAAATGACGTCATCAAAGAGACTAGAACCTGAATTTGAGCTAACAGCCATAGGGAAAGGCTTTGTTGGAATATTGGATGACAAGACTCCCAGAGAGATTCATCAAAAAATTGCAGATGAGGCAGTAGAAATAAGTAAGGAAAAAATTCTTTCCGGAAAATACAACATCATAATACTTGATGAGATAAACTATGCTGTAAACCTAGGTTTGGTATCTGTGGAAAAGGTTCTAGAAATGATAAAAATAAAACCACCACAACTGAATTTGGTTTTGACAGGAAATCATGCAAAACCAGAAGTTATTGAAGCTGCAGATTTGGTAACTGAAATGAGAGAAATAAAACATCCTTTTCAACAAGGCATAAGAGCAAAAAAAGGCATAGATTTCTGAGCAACAACATTAAATTATGTACGTCGAGCCAAATTTGCATGGCTACTGAATCGCAGGAATTACCAGAGATTGGAGAAATTGTAATTGCAACCATAACTAAGCTTACCGACCATGGAGCATATGTCAGTCTTGATGAATACAGTGGACTACAGGGATTTCTTCACATATCTGAGATAGCTCCTGGGTGGGTTCGTTCTGTAAGCAAATTTGTAAAAGAAGGTGAGAAAAAAGTACTGCTTGTAAAAAAAGTAAACCCAAACAGATCAGAAATCGATCTTTCATTAAAACAGGTTTCAAAGGAACAGCAAAAGAAAAAGCTGTTAGAAGTAAAAAGAATTGAAAAAGGCAAAACATTCCTAGAAAACGTTAAGGAGATAGCCGGTTTGTCCGATAACGATGTAGAAAAACTTGAAGATGTGATTTTTTCAAAATATGATTTTGTGTATGATATGTTTTTGGATGTGGTAACAAAAGACATTACTGTTTTAGATGAGCTAAAACTTGCAAAAAAAACTGTTTCTGCAATAGAGGAGGTAAGTACAAAAATCAAGCCTCCGTCAGTTGAAATTCGGGGAATTTCTGAAATTACTTGCAATAAATCTGATGGTGTAGAGGTAATCAAGAATGCACTTTTAGATGCAATTGGCGATCAAAAAGCAAATGTAAGTGTGATATACATAGGCGCACCAAAGTACAGAATAACTGTAAAAGGTCAAGACTTTAAAACTGCAGAAAGAATGCTAAAACCCATACTAGACAAACTGCAAAAAACCGTCGAAAAAAACCATGGTACGTTTAATTTTACAAGAGAAGAATCAAAGAAAACAAGAGAAGGGTAATATTGAAATTTCAAATTCGCAAATGCCCAAACTGTAAAAAGTATACTCTAAAAGATACATGTTCGCACTGTGATTCAAAGACAAATACTGTTCATCCGGCAAAGTTTTCTCCTGACGATAAATATGCGAGATATCGTATAGCAGACAAGTTCAAAGAAGAATCATCTAGCGAGATATAGCTAAGAAATTCTTATACTTTTGATTC
>DATBQZ010000022.1:0-7246 GCA_036560565.1 Candidatus Nitrosotenuis sp. | reverse complement strand
AGGCCTATTGTAAGTGCAGCTGCAAGCTTGCTTCGGAATGGATCCCAAATTCGATACTCGTCTCCGCCTTTTTTGATAAGCTTCTCTCCGTAGACCTGGTTTCCCTCAACATAGTTTATTGTCGCCAGTCTTTTTTGCCCTTCAGACTTGAGCCAAAAAACGGACTCACTTTCTTCTACCAAATCGTTTTCTCTTGTTTCCGTCAGACCTAGAGTCTCTACCGCCTCCACCTCTAAAGTCTCGGCCTCCAGCTCCTCCACCTCTATAATCTCTTCCACCGCCGCCTCCACCTCTAAAGTCCCTACGGGAGCCTCTTGAACCATATCCGCCGCGCGGCCTGTCGTCAAATCTCTGGTACTGCTGTGGCGGTCTTTCCACCGGCTCTTTGTACTTGTCTCCTATCTCTGTCACGCGGATGTTTAGCTTTTCAAGCAGTGTCTGGTTTAGGCCAGCACCGTACATGTCTACTCTGGCTGCAATCGCTGCCTTTGCAGCTATGGCTCGCGCCATCTTTCCTCGCTGCCATCTGGGAGCTGCGTGAACTATTGGATGCTGGAAAAGTATTCCGTGCTTTGGAGGTGCAGTTCCTGTCTTTAGTGCCCTAAACAGCGCCTTTTCTGCACCCATTATCTGAATCGTGCTTGCAGGCATTGACGCAAGTTTCTTGAGGCTTCCTGCCTTTGCAAGGACCCTGGCACCGACTGCCGTACCCAAGATTGCTCCCAAGTTTGGAGCAATTGTCTTCATTTCATTTTCAACGTGATTCTCAATGTCCTTTCTAACTTTGGTCATGTCAAGGATTTGTTTTGCAATGGCCTGGACTATCACCATGTTTTCTTTGGATATTTCGCCGCCCCTGCTTTTTCCCTGGATTACTGATAGCATCTCTACTTTGTTTTCCGGAAATCCAGCGTCCTCGTAGACCTTTTTTGAGAGGTCTTCCCTTCTTCCTGCCATCACTATTTGCGCATACCCGTTGATGCTGTCTATGATATTGTCAAGCTCTGGAAAGTGCAAGCCGTACCATTCGCGAAGTCTTGATGACAGGCCGTTCATCATCACGTCGATTTCGTCCAGCGCCTTTATTCCCTGGATGATGTGCAGGTCTGGGCTCTGGGAGATCTCAGTTACCTTTGCAGATGATAATTGTAATGCAAAGTCCCGCAGCTTTGCCATAAGTTCGCCCTGGTTTTTTGCAAGGCCAGCTTCAATCATGATTTCAAGCTTTGATGACTGGATCTTTTCTATTTCTGCCTCGCTCATCAGCTGCGAGTCGATTCCCTCTTTTTTGAGAATTTTCAAAAGGGGCTCCTCGTTTACGCCGACTCCGAGATTTGATTTTCTTAAAAAGTCAATTATTGCCTTTGAGCCGATTTGACCTGCCCTCATTTTGATAAAGTCAGCTGCGGGGTTGTCAAATGGAAATGATTTTACTGGCTTTTCATTTTCAAGAACCAAAATGCCAAGCTCAGTTAACATGACAAAATGCATGAGCACTCTTTCATCTTCTCATTAAAAAAGGTACCAAATTTTCGCATGCGCATTAACCATTATAAGACAAGAAAATAAAGTCAATCAAGTGAGCCCTGATCTTTCCACTGCGATAGGAACGCTGAGGCTTGAGCGCCCAACGATGCTAGCGTCGGGAATTCTTGGCATATCACTTGAGGTGTTTTCTAGAATTTATCAAAGCGGCGCAGGTGCCGTGGTAACAAAGTCGCTTTCCAAGGAGCCATGGGAGGGATACCCAAACCCGACAATTGTCGGAATAAAGGGAGGATATCTCAACGCAGTAGGACTATCAAACCCTGGCGCGCCGTATTTTGCAAAAATGATCTCGCCAAACAAGACTGTCCCGATTGTAGTAAGCCTGGTTGGTTCCATAGAGGAAGACTTTGAGTTTATGGTAAGGCAGTTTGAAGGCGTGCATGTTGTGGCGTATGAGCTAAACCTGTCATGCCCCCATGTGGAAAAGGTGGGACTCGAGGTGGGAGACGACCCGAATCTTGTGACAAAAATAGTGAGAAAGGTCAAATCAATGACAAAGGTGCCAGTTATTTCCAAAGTGGGCCTTGGCACCACAAACTATCTTGATACCGTAAAGGCCGCAATGGACGGCGGAACGGATGCCATCACCGCAATCAACACTATTCGCGCAATGGGAATCGACGTTGAAACTCAAAGGCCGCTTCTGAGTCACAAAATTGGCGGACTGTCAGGCCCCGCGATAAAGCCAGTTGCGGTAAGATGCGTCTATGAGATTTCCTCAAAGTACGACATACCTGTGATTGGGTGCGGAGGGGTATCAACCTGGGAGGATGCAGTCGAGTTCATCTTGGCTGGCGCATCTGCTATACAAATTGGAAGTGCAGTCGGGGACAGGTGGATTGACGTCTTCTCCGAAGTAAATGACGGGATTGCAAATTACATGAAAAGAAAGGGATTCTCAAAAATTCAGGAAATGGTAGGACTTGCAAGAAATTTCTAACAGATCATCAATTAGAATAATTGAAAAAGTAATAGACGAAACGCCAACTGTTAGAACGCTCGTATTCTCAGATGATTCCCTGTCAGATGTTTTCCCCGGCCAGTTTGCAATGGTGTGGATTCCAGGAGTAAACGAGCTGCCGATGAGCGTAATGGTTACAGAGGAAAAGGGCAAGGCCGCGTTTACCGTTCGAAAGCGCGGAGTATCATCGACTGCGCTTTATGACTTGCAAGTTGGTAGCCAAATCGGAGTTCGTGGCCCATACGGAAACTCGTTTACCATAAAGGACGGAAAAATACTTCTAGTTGGCGGCGGGACGGGACTTGTTCCGCTGATGAGGCTTGCCAAGTTTGCAAAGCCTACAAACGAGGTAATCATTTTGATGGGCTCTAAGACAAAAGACGAGGTGTTCTTCGAGGACATGGCAAACAAGATTTTAGCAAAACACAAACACCAAGTTATAGCATGTACCGAGGACGGCTCGTATGGGCAAAAGGGATTTGTCACCGATGTAATGGAAAAACTAATCTCGGATACACAGTTTGACGGGGTCTACACCTGCGGACCTGAAATAATGATGCACAAGGTGGTGCAGATGGCGAACTCGAATAACACGTTTGTTGAGGCAAGCCTTGAGAGAATGATGAAGTGCGGAATCGGAATGTGCGGCAGCTGCTGCATGGATGATACCCTCGTGTGCCATGACGGGACTGTCTTTGACGGCATGTTTCTTGCAAAAAGCCGGGAATTTGGGCACACCCACAGAAGCAAAGCAGGCATCTTGGAAAACTATTGATCCAAACTTAGAACCGCTCCAAATCCGAAGCCTGATCATACCGGTTCTGTGTAATCTACGAGACCTGAACAATGCACGCATCGCTCCAATCCGTGACCAACTTTGACACATCGACTCTGAGGATTGCTGGCTCTTCCAGGTTCCCCCTCATCGCTTCACCTGCGTCACCTTGAGGATTGCAAAACCTGTGCAACCCCTTGCAAGCAATATTCATTGCGGCAACGACATCCCTGTCGCGCCATCGCCTGCAACTACCGCACCACAAATCCCGATGTCTCTGCCTGTCCCCTTGGAGTCTCCCTCCGCATGCCGGACAGAGCGTGCTGGTGCATCTTGGGTCTATCTTATAGAACGGAACGCCATCCCATGCAGCCTTGTATGAGGTCTGCCTTTCCAGTTCGTAATGAGACCACGAGTTTAGCTTTCTTCTGAATTTATTTCCCTGGCCGTTTCCTTTTCTGTATAATTTTCTGATTCCGTTTAGATCCTCAAATATTATCGCAGCCTTGTTTTTCTTGGCATAGTTTACTATTGATTTTGACATTCTGTGGATTCTCTGCCTTATCCTGTCTGTCTGCCTTTTTCCAAGTTTGCCGTAAACCTTTTTTCTGATCCTGTGATCGTTTCGTGTACATGTGGACCTGACATGGGAATAATTCTCCTTTATTTTGAGCATCTCAGACGTGTTTACCTGGATTATCTCTTTGCCATTCCCGAATGTGATGTTTCTCAGGTTCCTGTCTACTCCTATTGCGGATTCCGTTTGGATTGGTTCAACATCCTTGGCAATCGATATTGATAGATATTGGGGCGTTATGGTAAATGATCTCGGCGTGATGGATTGGTCAGATAGGATTTTGGCGACGTGATCATTTAGCAGAATGTTTGTAAATTCCCTGTTATGCACTGGAAACGATAGCAGCATTCCGTTGATCTTGAATCCGTAACATGATACGAGATATAGCTTTTGCACAAACGGTGATTTCGGATTTCTGCCTTTTTTGATGTCTCTTTTCATCTGGGACAGTCTTCCGCATGCTTGTGAGATTGCAGTCAGCTTGTAGTACGACATTATATCATAATCCTGCAGTGTGCAGTATGTTAGACTGGATAGTCTTTTTAGCGTAGAGCAGTTGTTTTCCAGACCGATTCTTATGCAGTGATTCACCATCTGGCGAAACGTCTCCATCATCGAGGATATTTCCGAGTTGGGATCAAAGTTTTGCTGCACTGACTTGACAGGCAATGGGGATATATGGTCAATTTTGGGATTAAAATGATCCGTTGTGTTGGATATTGACCTCGGAATGACATCTGGGTTTAGGTCTTAGATTACACCGTACCGATCATACCTAAAGGTTTAAAATCAATGAAAATTGAATCCGCTAAGAGAGATATGGGTCACCCGAAGATCGTTTTAACTGCCGATCGAACACTGATGTCGAACTATCGTGGGATATCACTTGCAACATTCTTTGGTTGCGCGCCAGCAATCGACCCAAACCGGGACAAGAACAGCTTCTGGTACAAGATTCTAAAAAACCAAGTAACGCCAAGGGTTTTGTTTGATTTTATCTGTAAACCTATTTCTCACACAAACGGAGTTGCCAACTTTGCGCCATACGGTCTTCGAAAGGTAGAGGCAGGACTTTTGCGTGACGGCTACAAGCGCGAGGACGTAGTGGTAGCACACCCTGATTTCGTGGGCCAGTTCATCGGACCTGAAACAGAAGTGGTGGGAACATACGAGATGGACCCGCTCGGAATGGGGCCTGTCACAATGACTTTCACATATGGCAGAAAGCAAATGTCGTACGACGAATTTTACAATCGCGACCTTCACATGAAAATTAACGAGGCAAAGAAAAAGAACGGAAGCAAGGCCCGAGTAATAGCTGGTGCATCTGGTACATGGCAGTACAACTATGATCCTGCAAAGATAGAAGAGTACGGTCTGTATGCCATATTGGAAGGCGAGCTTGGGGGAATTGCGCCAGAAATTGACGGCCATGCAGGACGATTCTTTGATTATCTGATTAACAACGAATTTGACAACATGGATCCGTTTAGAAAGAAAGCCGATTTCAAAGTCGACATTAAGGAATTCAAACGCGATGACAAAACATACCATGGAAGATTTGTCAACTTTTGGGACAGACCCGAGCTAGAAGACATTCCTGATATTGTAGAGCCAAGCATGCACGGAATGGTCGAGGTGATGCGAGGCTGCGGACGCGGATGCAAGTTCTGCGATGTAACATTGCGTTCTTTGAGATACTACTCCCCCGAAAAAGTAAAGCGCGAAATCGAGGTTAACATCAAAAAGGGCGGACTGAAAAACGCATGGATTCACAGCGACGACATTTTTGTTTACGGAATGGATCCCAGAACAAACAAGCAGATGGAGCCAAACCGAGAGGCACTGGAGGAATTATTCACTGCCGTCATGTCAACTGGAATATACCACACAAACCCGACACACGGAACGCTTGCAGGAGCCATAGCAGATGAAAAACTAATTCCAAATCTATCTAAAATAATAAAGTCAGGACCGACAAACCTGACTGGAATCCAGTGCGGATTTGAAACTGGCAGCCTCAGACTGATTGGAAAATACGCAGACAGAAAGCTTGCCCCATACAAGCCAGAGGAATGGCACTGGGTGGTAAAAGAAGGAGTAAAGACACTAAACGAGAACTATTGGGTTCCGGCATTTACGCTAATCATGGGACTAGACAACGATGAAACACCTGAGGACTCGTGGGAGACCATATCGCTCATATCTGAACTAGAGCGGGAGCAGCCAGACGCAATGTTTACTGTAACACCGCTTACGTTTGTGCCAATCGGACTACTAGAAAAATCAGAATTCTTCAACATTGGAAACGAGATGGATCCAGCTCAGCTTGGTGTGATGTACAAGACATGGCAGCACAACTTCAAGTATGGAATCCAGAAATTCATGACCAAAACAGGAAGTAACGGCTCCGCACAGAAGAGCTTCTTTAACTTGATTGCAAGATCACTTGGAGGAGTACCACTTGGTGCAATGGAAAAATACGCAAGAAGAAAGGGACCAGAGCACGAAAAGGTAATTGAGACAATCAAGGCAAAATACTGGTAGACGGATTACCTCGAATTGGTAAACACATAAATTCGAAACAAAAGCCATCCTAAAACATGCCAACACACGGATCGATTACTAAAGCCGGAAAGGTTAGGGGCCAAACACCAAAAGTTGAAGGCCGCAAAAGAATCAGCCTCTCATCGAGCCTGAGAAACAAGAGCAATTTTAAAAAGAGATTCACTCTGCACAGAACCCCTGGACAAAACAAGCCAGGACAAAGAAAGAGAAAGCGATAATCGTTTTCGTTTCTGTAAAAAATCTAATTTTCAATTAAAAATTTTCAATCCATTTTGCAAGAAACGTGTAATTGTGTAAATCAAACACACAATGGTTTACCTGTCGTGGAATGGTAGTATGATCGGCGAAGCTGTCACCAAATACTACGTTCTATCTAGTGTTGGCCTTAAGTTTCGCAAATTTTTTTATCTAGTATGATTTCTACGCGCCCGTTATATTGCTTGGAGTGCTATCTGGTATAATCCGAGGAGTCATTCGGGTAGTTTACCCATTTGGTTGAAAGTTGGGACGTGCAAATCCCCAACTTTCGATCATCAATTACAGGTGAATGGAAATTCAATCAATTCCGTTTTATCGAATCTGTCCGGAATCACTCCATGTCGTGCATTTGCCATGAATGTAAAATCATGTTCTTTTCCCAACAGGGGCTGGAAGCACATAACCAACAGAAGCATAAGAAAGTAGAAGAAAAGGATAACAGGATACTTGATTCGTTTGCATAGCTGTGGCGATGTGTTCCCAATCTCTTTTTTTGTGATTTTCAAAAGCATCCTTATTGCTTAGGCGCACCAGTATCATGCGTTGTCCGAATCCCAAA
>DATBQZ010000021.1:0-21499 GCA_036560565.1 Candidatus Nitrosotenuis sp. | reverse complement strand
AGACTCTGCGGGAAGACTGAAGGAAAAAATCGGAAGCACGGGCTCTGGAACGGGACCTGCAAATGCGGACAGGGCAATGAGGACACTCAAAATGGCAAAAGAAATCGACTCGCTAAAAAAATACCTAATCGATGTTCCAGGTGAGATTAACACTGCACTTGAAAATGATAGAACAGTCCTAGTTGAGGGAACCCAAGGAACGTTTCTTTCCCTGTGGCACGGAGGCTATCCTTTTGTGACATCAAAGGACGTGACTGCGTCAGGAATATGCGCAGACATTGGCCTTGGGCCAAAGAAAGTAGACGATGTGATGGTTGTGTTCAAATCATACGTGACACGCGTGGGTGAAGGCGTACTTGAAAACGAGATTTCTGCGCAGGAAACAGCCTCAAGGGGATGGTCCGAAGTAGGCACGGTCACAGGTAGGCAGAGGCGCGCAGCCGAATTTAATTTCAGCCTCGCAAAAAGAGCAATACTGCTCAACAGCGCAACGCAGATTGCCTTGACAAAACTCGATGTCTTGTTTCCAGAATGTGCGCACGTGCAGTCATTTGACAAACTAAGTCAGGCTGCAAAATCATTCGTGACAAAAATCGAGGACGAAGTAAACGTGCCTGTTCTATTGATTGGAACTGGAGCAGGTGTTGATGACATCATCGACCTGCGCGTGTAGCTCAGAAAATTTTTGCCAAGCTTTAATTTGCCAATAACTTTATTGGACTTGTGGAAAAACCAAAATCTCCAAATTATGTTCAGCTTGCATCGCAGTTGGATTTTTCACGCCTCGTGTGCGCCCTAGAGAGAACACCGCGCATATCATTTCTTCACGATTATAACGGAAAAAAAATACTTGCAATCCAAATGGATTTGCTAAAGGAGCGCCCAATCATCTACTATGTCCCTGCAGACAGGCTCGGCCACTACCTTTCGTACGGCTTCAAAAATGGGAAAGAGGAGGCAGGCGTAGTTGATTCCATATCAGAATCTACAAAGATTTACTCGCCGATTGTAAAAATAAAATCCCTGCCTGCATCGCTCAGGCCAGTCTCAGAAGCCCAGCCTGACAAGTATGAATTGCTGGAACTAGATGATCTTGCGAGCCTGGCAAAACTGAGCTATGGCTACGAGGAGGCACCGTTTCCACTTTTTACATTCCCGCATAACGGCAAGTGGCTAATCGGGGTATTCATGAACTTCAACGAGGAGGGGCCTTCATACTTTTGCCATTTCACGCTTGACTCTGAGCCCAAGCATCCATTCCTGAAATACGCAATGCACAACGGCAACGTTCCAGTATTTGTCGATAACCTAAACGAACACGGCTATTCGTATATCAAGATAATAAAGCTCCAAGAGACACACCCGATTATTCACTATGGCTAGCTTCAAAAACAGAATCAAAAAACTCTCTTCTGACAAAAGCCCTCTAATTCTTGCAAATGACTATGAAAGCGGCGTTTCTGATATCGAATCTAGGACAATCAAAAACATAAAGACACTCAGTCCGTATCTGTGCGCAATCAAGTTCAACTTTCACCTCCTGCTGCCGCTTGGACAAAAACAAATCACCAAAATCAACCATCTGGCACACGATCACCAATTGCAGACAATAGCCGATATCAAGCTAAACGACATTGGAAACACAAACAACGTAACAGCTGAGACTCTGTGGAATTTGGGATTTGACTCTGTTATAGTAAACCCTATGATGGGGCCTGGAAATCTGGAAAAACTAATCGCACATGCTCATAAAAACGACAACGGCGTCATCTCTCTGTGCCACATGAGCTCACCCGAAGCGCAGATGACATACGAATTGCAGGTGCAGCTGAAATCAAAAAAGACCATTTTGTATCATTTGTTTTTGGAATGGGCGACGTCTCTTGGCGCAGACGGGATTATCGTCGGCGCAACGTTTCCCGATATTGTATCATTCTGCAAGAAGAAAAGCAAGGGCAAGGTAAGCATCTATTCTCCAGGGATAGGGACCCAGGGGGGTGACATACAAAAGACAATCCAGTCCGGCTCTGACTACCTGATAGTCGGACGAACCATTCTGAACTCAAAAAATCCAAAAGAGACTGCCAGGTCTTTGTTTGACTTAGCTAAGCACTAGTCTCTTTGATTTTTCCAAAAGGTTCCTTGCGTTTTGATATGTGGTTTTTTTCAGAGCATCGTCTAATTCAAGCCAGATGTAGTCCAGATGCTCGTGTGAAATTTTTACATCCTTTGTACTGGTGCTTGCCAAAAAGAATACGACCTCCTTTCTTACCGCCTTTCCGCCGTACTGGTAGCTGTACTGTATTTTTTCCTCAAACCCGTCGACAAATTCAATGTCTGTTATTCCCGTTTCCTCTCTTGCCTCCCTGAGGGCTGCCTGCTTTAGGGTCTCGTCTTTTTCTATTCTTCCCTTGATAAAGTCCCAGTGGCCGGAGGGATAATGGAGCAGCAAGAAGAGCTTTTTGCCTGAATCCTCCCTGAAAAGCACGATTCCAGCTGATCTTTCGTCAAACATGGCTTTATCTCCCGACTCTCCTATTTCTCTTTTGAAAAATTCTAATTGCCCTCATTAGATCAATTTTTCTAAACTCCGGCCACAGAATGTCAAGAAATATCAGTTCGCTGTACGCGCTCTGCCAGAGCAAAAACCCGCTCAGCCTCTGCTCGCCAGAGGTCCTAAGTATCAGATCAGGCGCAGACTGGGGAAGGTGAGCAGTGTACAAATTTGACTCGATTACCTTTTTGTCGATGTCTGCAACTTCGAGTTCCCCTTCCTTGATTTGCGTGCCGATCTTTCTTATTGCATCCACCAGTTCGTTTTGCCCGCCATACGCTATAGCTATGTTCAGATAGTGCTCGTCGTAGTTTTTCGTCGCATCGTCTAGCCTTCTTAGCACATCTTTGATCAATTCCGGAAGCAGCTCTGTCCTGCCTATTGCCTTTACACGCATTTTGTTTTTGTGGATTCGGGGATCGACGTATAATTTTTCAAGTCTTTGGTGGATTAGCTGGAACAGGTATTCTATCTCGTCGTCCTTTCTTTCCAGGTTTTCGGTGGACAGAACGTACAGTGTGATTATCTTGATGTCTAGCTCCTCACACCAGTCCAAGAGATTTTCAACGGCATCTGCGCCCCTGGTGTGGCCTTTCTCTGACGCGGCAAGTGCCCTTTTTGCCCATCTCCTGTTTCCGTCCAAAATGACTGCGATGTGGTTTGGGATTGGCTCTTTTTTGATTTCGCTTTCCAATCTTCGCGCGTATAACTTGTAAAATCCTGAAAGGTAAAGTGTCGTTTCTTTTATTCCGTTCATCCCTAGATCAAACGAAGGTAATCCAAGCGATATTTAGGTCGTTTGAAAAAAGTGGTGAATTTCCAGTTTACTCTGTTAGAACTTCGCCGCCGCGCTTTTTCCTGTATTTGCGGAACAACACTGTTGCAGATACAAGCGTTATTGCTAATCCTGCAAAGAACGGCGGGATCAATGTAAACGAGTTCTCGTCGTATATCAAAAGATTCGTGAACTGGTATATCGTAGGATATAGTGACACAAGTACAATCAGCCTTAGGACGTCTGTTATCTTCCTGAGGCTTCCCTTGAGCCAGTTGCTAATGAGAATTCCTCCAAATATGGAGCCTATTCCCATCCACAAAAATGGCAGTGCACCTGCAATGAATTGGCCAAGCGTTTGCCTGTCTGCAAATATGTTTGGAATGTTAGAGTCTAGGATCTTTGGATCAAGTATGTTTGTGTGAATTGTAGAAAATCCTGACAGCACAGATGCTAGAATGATTATCGCGCCTGCCACTGCGGTAAATGCCCTGATTAGTCCTGCCGGCGTAGGCTTTGACCATGATGCCCATGCCCTGTCAACGTCGAATGCTCTAATCAAAAATGCCCCGCCCAAAATGCTGATCAAGACTGCAAAGATCTGCTGGGTGTATCCAAATATTGTTCCGATTCCGCCGATCAGCAAAAGAATTCCCGGTACCCCCAAAAAGAATTTTGAATATTTCGAATCATATGCAATCATCTTTAGGTATTTTCCCAACACTGCATAGGAGTACTCGACACTCCTGCTGACCTTCATCACCACACGTTGCACTGAAACAATTGGAATTACATTTTGTATAATCGGAATTACTGATTCGTCGTCCTCGCCATCAGATACTATGACTGCGCCGTTTGCAGAAAACTTTTCCAGGACTGACTTTACCTCGCGGACAATTTTCTCATCTGCCTGCACCCCCCTGTCTCCCACTCCTGCCACCACAATCACTTCCACTTGGTATCCCTTTCTTGCCAGGTCCTCGTATGTTTTGATTGCATAGAAAATCGAGTTTGCATCTGCGTCCTCCGGATCCTCCAGGGCAAGCTTTTGAGCAGCTTCGATGCACGCGTTTCGCCCTACTACCGGGGTCGCGACTCCCGCCTTTTCTCCGACATCGTCGTCCCTGTCGACACAAATGACTAGCAACCTGCTTGTTGTGAGGTTTTCCAGACTTTTCTCCAGCTTGCTATCTTTTAGGGACAATGCTTGTATGTGATACGAAATTACCTATTAACCATTCCCAACCTTTGAAAATATTAAAAATAGGAATCCAGCCGTAGATTACGGTCTTGCTTTCTGTGACGCGTCTGCTGTTGAGACCACGTCATCTAGGATGGCCTCTGCCCTTGACTTGTCTTCTGTGATGTCTGCAGCCGAGTTTTCCTTTAGCTTGTTTGCTATGACTATTGTCTCCTGGAGATATGTGTTATAGGCCCGCAAAGAGTCCATGTATGCCGAATAGCTTTCCTGCCATTCCTCTGGGACGTCGCTTTGGACAATGCCGATTATGAAAGAGTTCACCTGTGATGACGAAATCTGCGCTATGCTGATGTAATTGTCAGGTGTAATTTCGCCGCTTAGCATTCTGGAATATTCCTCTGACATGGAATCAGAAACCGTCTTTTGCTGCTCTATGATTCCGTCCAGGTTTTCCATGGCATCTGACACTACGAATTTTGTCTGTGTACCTTGCGGCATTACCCAAATTGTAAAACTTCCCGCCGTAATTGCGGCAAGTATTATCCCCGTTATGATGATGCCCCTTTTCTGTTTCAACTTGATTTGGTTGGAAATTGTTGTTTATAATGCAAGTGGAATCTGGCAAAAAGGCTGCGTTTTTTGGTTCTAGGTGTTATTTTACGATCTTGATCCCGGGAAATTGTCCAAAATACTCTACTACTATATAATGAATGAAAGTTTGGCTGAAATAAATTCAGTCACGTCTAATCGTATAGTTAAATAATTTTTACAGCCTCTTCCTAAATACACGCACAACCTAGTTTGTTCACAATGGTTCAAGCTTACTGTGTCAAATGTAGAGCGAAAAGGGACATCAAAAATCCAAAAGAAACAAAGCTCAAGAACGGACGACCAGCTGTAAAAGGCACTTGTCCAAAATGTGGAACTAACGTTTTTCGAATCGGTAAGATGGAATAGAAAAGCTAAAGACCACATCCTTCTTTTTAATCTAAACTCCCACTAGCGTCTGTAGTCTAAACAGAACTAAGCTCATATAGGCATCATACAATATCGTAGCGTTGGCAAAAACTGACTATGATAAACTCCTAAAGCGAATTCAGGACAAGATATCTGAAAAGAAAACCCCTGACAATGAGCGATTTGAGCTCCCGGCACCAGATGTGGTGTGGGAAGGACAGAGAACTATCTTGAGAAACTTTTTGGACTTTCCAAAAATTCTGCGACGCGATCCTGACAAGTTTCTCCAGTATTTGTCAAAAGAATTTGCGACACCGTCTGAGAGAAGCGGGGAGAAGGCAATCTTCGTTGGAAGGCGCGACCCTCACGACTTTGTAAACTTGTTTCAAATTTACGTAAAGGACTACCTTGAATGCCCAACCTGCAAGAGCCCGGACACCAAAATAGAAAAGGAAAACAGAATATCATTTTTGGTCTGCGAGGCGTGCGGCGCAAAATCCTCACTCAAAGGCAAATACGCGTAAATGCAATTCTCAATTCGCACTACCAACTACCAAAGTAATATGATGCTCAACATCTGTGACGTGGAACTAGTCGGAAGGACTCTGAAGAAAGACGACTTTGTAATGAACATCAGCAAGAGCTATTTCGGGCAGAGGGTGATAGGGAGAAGCGAAGCAGAGGACCTGATGAGAAAATGCTCAATACTAAACATGGCAGGAACGCAAACAATTGAAATGTCAATAAATCTGAAAATTGGGACAAGACAAGGTGTAAAAGAAATTGACGGCGTTCCATTTCTGATTGTTTTCAAAATGTAATCAAACACCACAATTATATACAAAAATTCATCCACCTTAGTATTGGGAAAGAGAAAAGTACTCAACGAAAGTGAGCTAAAAGATATTCAGCTGCCGCAGCAGGGTGAACTTTTGGGCAGAGTGATAAAGCTCCTGGGAAGTGATCAGGTTTTGGTAAGATGCACTGATGGAAAAACAAGACGCGGAAGAATCAGGGGAAAACTAAAACGAAGAATTTGGATTCGTGACAATGATGTTGTAATTATCGCTCCTTGGGATTTCAAGCAGGATGAAAGGGGAGACATCACGTGGAGATTTACCTTGTCGCAAGTTGAATGGTTAAAGAACAATGATCATCTTCCAAAAGATTTCTAGTTCACATCATAACATAATTTATCATGTCCTCTGACGATATTGACATTGACGATTTTGATAATACCGACTCTGAGCTAGAAAAGTTTGAGAGCACTGATGACGCTCTAGCAAAGTTTGAAAAAATTTTTGCAAAAAAGCGCAAGGTCCTAGATGACGGGTTTGACCGCAACAAAGTCGAAAACCAGGTGCTTGACAAAACCACAATGTTCACGCTCTACGAAATGATAAACGCCAAAATCATCTCATATGTGAACGGAATAGTAAAGGCCGGAAAGGAATCTGTTTTGTTTTGGGCAGTGGCGCCAGACGGAACAGACGTGGCACTCAAAGTGTACCTGGTGTCAACTGTCAGCTTCAAAAAGCGCGCCGCCTACATAGTGGGGGATCCGCGCTTTACGCGCCTAAAGAGCGGGACTCGAAACATGGTGTATTTGTGGGCAAGAAAGGAATACCGAAACCTCCGCCAGTGCGCAAAGCACAACATCCCCGTGCCAAGGACCATACATGTGTCAAAAAACGTGCTTGCAATGGAATTTGTAGGAAAAAACGGCATCCCCGCCCCGACCCTCCATGAGACCGAAATTGTGGAATCCGACTACGCCCAGGCAATTGAAATAATGACAAAACTGTACCGTGATGCAAGGCTTGTGCATGGCGACTTTTCAGAGTACAATGTCCTAAAGACCGATTCTGGCCTCGTTTTGTTTGATCTCGGATCGGCAGTTGACATACAGCATCCCAACGCTCAAAACTTTCTCGAAAGGGACATTAAAAATATGACTTATTTCTTTGCAAAGCGAGGATTGACAGTGAAAAACCCAGCAGACGTTCTCTCTGAAATGATATCATGAGCTTTGAGAAAATAGTTAGAATTCCAGCAGACCGAGTAGGTGCACTGATTGGCAAGTCTGGAAAAGTAAAACAGGAGATTGAAAAAAGCTGTTCTGTTAAATTAAACATAGACAGCGAGTCAGGAGAAATTGAAATAATGGCACAGGACAATGTGGAAGACATGCAGCCGTTCAAGGCAATGGAAGTGATATCTGCAATAGGCCGGGGATTCTCGCCGCAAAATGCAATGAAGCTGATGGGTGACGAATACTTGTTGCATGTAATAGATCTTAGAGACTTTGCAGGAAAGTCGCCGCAGCAAATTGAAAGGATAAAAGGAAGAATAATTGGAGAGGGAGGTAGAGCAAGGACAAACATGGAAAATCTTACTAACACAAATATCTCAGTTTATGGAAAGACCGTTTCAATAATTGGAGAGCCGCACCAGATCAAAATGGCAATAGCTGCCGTCACGTCAATATCAAACGGGAGCAGACACGGTGTGGTGTATGGCAAACTGGAGGCGGACCGTAGGAGGCAAAAGATAGAGCGGATGCAGCTGTGGGAAAACAAAGATGTCTAAAGAAGTATTCAATCAGATTTCGCCAAGCGAGTTTTTTTACAGGAACCGGGACCTGGCAGGATTTAGCAACCCAACTAGGTCGCTATACACTGCGGTAAGGGAGTTTGTAGAAAACGGACTGGATGCGTGCGACCAGCAGGGAATACTTCCTGACATCCACCTGCGCATCGAGGCAGTGGATCCAGAAAAGCCAGACCCCAAGCCGTACACTCTGACAGTAAAGGACAACGGGCCTGGAATGGACTCAAAGCAGATACCGCTTGCGTTTGGAACCGTACTCTATGGCTCAAAGTTTGGGCTAAAGCAGGCAAGGGGAATGTTTGGGCTTGGCGCAACCATGGCAATTCTGTATGGGCAGATAACGACAAACAAGCCAGTCACCGTATCAAGTTCGGTTGACGGAAAAACAATGCACGAATACACCATGATGCTTGACATACAAAAAAACAAGCCGGTAATAATGAAGCACAAGCAAAATGACACGACAAAAAAAGGACTGAACGTCAGCATCACACTTGACGGAGATTATTCCAAGGCCGGAGCAAAAATCCGCGATTATGTTTACCAGACCTCTCTTATCACCCCGTATGCCACAATAACGTTTGATGATCCAAAGGGCGAAAAATTCCAGTACAAAAGAATAGTGGACACCATGCCCCCTGCCCCCACCATCATCAGGCCGCACCCTCATGGCGTGGATGTTGAAACCATACGTAGGATGATTGCCGACACGCACTATCAGGTGCCGGTGCTGGATAACGCAATGATTGACAAAGTCAAAAAGGAACTCGGCCTCTCAAAGAAGAATCTCAACTTTGAGGGAATAATGGCAAGGGCGGAAAAAAAATGGTCGTCGCTATCGAGGCCTGTCAGGGTTATAGTGGCAGTGATGTCGTTTTTGAACATGGATTTTGAGAAGATTATGAAAATTAGACTGGAAGACATTGATCTCATACACAAGCGCCTCTCGTATTACGACTTTGGGGATGCAAAGCTAGTGACACTTGAGATGCCAAAATCAAACCCGTACTACAAGCAGCTGGCAAACACTGTCCAGGGCGATTCACTGATCACATTTCTTACAAAAAGATTCCAAAGAATAGGGCAAGCAACCTCAATCAAGTTTGCCGAGTTTGCAAACCTCAAGGCGGAAAAAAGAATCGGCTCATTTACAAACGAGGAGCTAGTCCAGCTGAGCGACTCGCTGCAAAAGTACGAGGACTTTTTGACTCCAGACCCGAGCTGTCTTGCGCCGTTAGGCGAGGAACCGCTCAGGAAGGGAATGCAGCAGTTCTTCAAGCCTGACTTTTTAGAGGTGTACCAGCGAAGCGCATCGGCATATTCGGGATTTCCGTTTGTTATAGAAATGGGAATAGCGTATGGCGGAAGCATTCCTCCTGGAAAAATGACAGTATACAGATTCGCAAACAGAATCCCGCTGCTCTACGACGAGGGAAGCGATGTCGTACTAAAGGTGGTAAATGAAACTGACTGGAACAGATACAAGGTGAAAAACGAGTCCCCAGTTGTCATAGTAAGCCACATCTGCTCTACTAGAATCCCGTACAAGACAGTCGGAAAGGAAAACGTGGCAGACAGAGAAGAAATTGAAAAAGAACTCAGACTCGCACTCCAGTACCTGTCACGAAAGCTCGCCACATACATGTCAAAGCGGGGCCTTGCAGAGATAGAAAAAAAGAGGGCGAACCTTTACCTGAAATATCTTCCATTAATCGCGCAATTTTCAACTGAGCTGGCAGGTAAGAATAAAGAGCCAGACTACAAGAAAGTCATAAAGGATCTCAATAATGTCCAAGTCGAAGAACAGTAAAGCAGCCAAAGTAGCAACCGAGAAGAGAGATGCGCTACTGGACTTGCTCAAAACCCAAGGCGCCCAAGTGTATAATGATCTAGACAAGGGCAAGTTCCCGCAGTTTTCAGTCCCGAGCAGATCAGTTAGCAATATTGTATATGACAAAAAACTGAGACAGTACATCCTTGGAAATACTGCAAGCCTCCGCAGCTCGCGCAACATGTCGCAGCTTAGATCGTTTACCCAATTGATGTGGCTTGCATTTTTTGCAAACAGACTCGTCCATGAAAAAAAATCATCAACGCTTCGAGACGTTTACTATTCATCGCAGGCATTCGAGGTTGAGTTTGAAGACCAGCCGGAATCTGACAATATCATAGTTGACCTAGAGGCGGTGCTTGCAAGGCCGCGAGAGGACTTTCACATATTTCCAGAGGAGCGAAGCAGCATCTTTGGGGATCTCACCATCGAGTATACCGTTCCGGGATACGAGGGAAAGAGAATGAAGCTATCTGACCATCCTGACGGATATTTGATTGGGCCAAGCCTTAGCAGCGCAGAGCTGGTTGACACAAGCGCAGAGCTAGTAATTGCAATCGAAAAAGGTGGACTTTTCACAAGGTTCATCGAAGAAAAGGTTGACAAAAAATTCAAGGCCATAATAGTTGACACTGCCGGTCAGGCGCCGCGCGCAACAAGATACCTCCTAAAGCGACTGCACGAGCAGATGAAACTGCCAGTAGTCATACTGACTGACGGAGACGTGTATGGGGAACACATTGCAATGGTAATAAAATCAGGCTCTGCAAACGCTGCGCACCTAAGGGAGCTAACCGTTCCAGATGCAAAGTGGCTCGGAGTGTGGGCGTCTGACATTGACAAGTTCAAGCTACCTACCATACCGATGACAGAGTCTGACATCAAGAGGATTTACGATTTGCAAAAGGACCCAAGATACCAGGAGGGAATCTGGAAGAGCGAGCTAGAAATATTTCTCAAAATAAAAAGAAAGGCAGAACTAGAGGCCTTCTCAAAGTATGGTCTGACAAACATCACCGACAAGTATCTTCCGCATAAACTGGAACTAGCTAAGAGCCTGTAGGTTTTTTTATTCTTAGTGTGAGGACGCCGTTTCTGTACTTGAAGTCCTGTATCTGCATGTCGTTTGCACCGTCGATTGGTATTTCTTTTGAGAAACCACCTGCGCCCCTTACGTACAGTATCCCGTCGACAAACCTAACTGTTATTTTGTCGTCAGGACCTGGGACCTCTGCGACAAAGACAATTTCGGATTCGCCCTTTATGAGATCGTAGACCCAGTTCTTGCTTTCAGTGTCGCGCGCAGTATATTTTGGCTTGTCCTGCTTTGTCATCTTTTTGATTACCCATCCCCAGTAAACCATTGTGGCAGCTGCAATGCCGACTAGGATGAAGCTAACCGATCCCTGGCCGTATCGCATTGACATCATGTAAACGGTGCCGAGAAACAAAATGATCATGATTGGTATTATGAAATTCAGAGATTGACCGTTGGGGTATGTTCTTCGATAGCTTGCCAATTCACCTAAGTTCCTATCTTCCAAAATATAAAGCATCTATGCTTTTTATTGCGCCTAAATTCAACCGATTCATTGGATAAACAAGGCCCGTCGCGACTCAAGAAGGAAATTTTTCTCAAGGGCTCGATAATTGGACTGCTAATAACCATACCTTCTCTGGTGGCGTTTTTCATAAGCTGGCATGTCACCGGCGACAAGTACGTCGCACTTGTAATCGGAATTGTGGTGCACTTTATTGGAATGGGATTCATCCTCAAGCTGTCAAAAAAACTCTTCAAGGTAAAGCAGTCATAGTTCAAGTTTAATTACAGAAATCGCATATTATTCCTGATGAGCCTAAGCAAAATAGAAAGCGATCTGGTTAACGAAGTGCAGCTAAACCCGATTGAGGCAAAGGCGTTTCTGCTTGTAACCACAAAAGGGAGAATGGACGTCTCGCAGATTGCGTCTGAGCTTGGGATCCCGTATGATGATGCGCTTACCGTGGCTCAAAGCCTTGTAATTCTTGGCGGCTTTATTGAGATGACAAAGACTACCTTTGAGGCAATGCATCCCAGATTCACTGCGGTAAACATGTATAGAAAAATGTGCTCCCGGGAACACATCGAGTTTAAAAAAAATCTAATAGTTGACAACATCGGAGTCGCACTTGAGAGATCGTATGACGATGCAAGGACTAGGACTAAATAGGACTTTTGAAAGTGAAAAATAATGAGCGTTGACACCGAAACCTGCAAACACGAAATAGTGTACTTTGGGGTGACAAACATCAACATAGACGAAAGGACGATCGGCTCAGTAGATACCTGGCGATGCGGAATCTGCAAAAAGAAATTCTGCGAAGAAAAGCAGCTGGGGATAGAATCAATTTCAGACTATGTGGGAATGCCAAAAATCGATGCCGATGAAAAGTGGGCAGTCCTTGTCAGAAAGCTCTTCAAGGGAAAGGAAAGGTGGAATCTAGTCCGACTAAAAAAAGACGGCACCATAAAGGTGGAAAATCCTGACGACAAGGTAGTGGAGATTCCAGTAAAGAACTACAAAGTTGACAACCCCGAGTATGCGAGTTTTCTAATCGATGATCACGTCAACAAAGTGATAGAGATCTAAGTTGGATCTTTCAGTTACCATCAAAAGTCTCAAGGGAACCCAGATGGCGGCAAAAATCACCGGCACGTTTACAGTTTCAGAAAAGATATTTCCGTTTACCGCGATTGCTTTTGGAAGGATTGGAGGACACAACATTGGTGCAAAGATATCAAAGTCAACGGAAAAAGAACTCAAGAATATGGGGCTTGATGTAAATGAAATAATTGACGAGCTGCAAAAAAGCCTGATCCAAGGAAACCTAACTTTGCCTGAAGGACTAGACAAAGAGTCCTTTGTGGACGACTAGAACTCGGCTTCTTCTAGCGCCTTTGCACAAGAGCAGCCCCTTGTGTGCGGTATCTCATTTGGAATGGATGTCAGGATCTTTTTTGTGTTTACAACATTTTTTGACAGTGTCTCAAGGACCTCTTTTGCAGTTACTGGCTTTTCTGCCCACACGTCATAGTCTGTCACTGTTGAAATTGATGCATAACAAATTTGCGCCTCTCGTGCAAGCTGGCACTCTGGGACAAGTGTCATGCCGATTATATCTGCACCCATGGAGCGGTAAAACTTGGACTCGGCCTTTGTTGAGAATCTCGGTCCCTCGATGCACACATACGTGCAGTCTTTGTGGACTGGAATCTTTTGCGCATCGGCTGCCCTTAGAATTGCCGACTGGAGTTCAGGGCAGAACGGGTCTGCAACAGAAATGTGTATAACTCGTCCCTCCTCGGAAAACGACAGCTTGCGTGATTTTGTAAAATCTATAAACTGAGTTGGCAGCACAAAGTCGCCCGGTGCGTGCTCCTCCTTGAGGCTCCCGACTGCAGACGGCGCAATTATTCGAGTTATCCCCATTTGCTTAAACGCCCAGATGTTTGCACGATAGTTTATCAAATGCGGCGGGATGGTGTGCTTTCTGCCGTGCCTTGGCATGAACGCGACTTTTCTTCCCTCAAATACGCCAACTGTGATAGAGTCCGACGTCTTGCCGTACGGCGTGTCTACTGTGATTTCTTTAACTTCTTTTAGGAGGCCAGAATCGTAGATTCCAGTTCCGCCAAAGATTCCTATCTCTGCTTGCTCCAACTAGTATTTCACCAGCGACTCGCATCTGTATTTTGTCAGCTTCTGCATTCCATTAAGATCAGTCAGCTCAACTAAGAACGCAAATCCAGTTACCTTTCCGCCGATTTTCTCAACAAGTTCTGCAGCTGCCTTTGCAGTTCCGCCTGTTGCCAGCAAGTCATCGCAGATTAGGACTCGCTGGCCCTTTTTGATAGAGTTTTTCTGGATTTCCATTACTGCCTTGCCGTATTCGATGTCGTATGCCTTTTTGACTGTGACACCTGGAAGCTTTCCCTGCTTTCTTATCATCATCATGCCCTTGTTGTATTTGAGACTCATCGCGCATGCAAGCGGGAATCCTCTGGACTCTATGCCTGCAAGAACGTCTACGTCGTTTGTGTGGAATAGTTTTGAAAACTCGTCAATTACGTGCGACAGTGCCGCCGGATTTCTCAGAATTGGGCTGATGTCGCGGAACAGTATCCCTTTTTTTGGAAAGTTTGGATATTCGTCAATTATATTTTTTAGGTTCATATCGATTACCCTTGCGTAGAGTAATAAAAAGCGTTTCTTGATCTACTGTATGGAAACTGTCGCTTCTGAAACTTTGCTTCCTGTCTTTGCTGATAACTTGTAGTCTCCAAGAGGAGTGTCGATTGGTATGATCCAGTCCAGTTTGAATATGCCGTCGCTAGTTGTAAACGTGTTAAGATCCAATATCTTTTTGTTGGATGAATCATAAACTGTAACTACTACTGACTGGGATTTTCCGCCGCCGACGCCAGATATTTTGATCATGTCTTTTGGCTTGTATGCTGTTTTATCGGTGCTGATTGTAAACTCGCCGCTTGTAGCGCTTGCGACTCTAATCGGCACGTCTTTGTAGTTTGCCCCGCTTTCTGCCCTGACAGTCCATGTTCCCTGTATGCCGTCTCCTGGAATCCTAAATGACGAGTCTGCAAACTTGCCGTTTTTGTCAGTAAAGATGTCTTTTTGCCTTACTGCGGCACCGCTTGGGTCGCTGAACTTCAAATTCAACAGGGAGTTTGGTTTTGCAGAGCCCAAAACAAGTATGCCGTCACCTTGCTTGTACTCTTGTTTTGTTGCCTGCATTTCTATTTCGCCTGCAGCGCCTAGTATCAAACCGATTGTAAATACTGCGACGTCTTGGGATTTTTGGTATTTTAGCACTACAGAATAAACCCCGGACTTGTAGGCTGCCAAGTCAATTTCGTAATCTTTTCTGCCGTCTAGTCCAAGTGTTGCGGTGTCTGTGACCTTTACCTTGTCGGACGGATCCAAAATCAGTATTGAGACATTAGCTCCTGCAGGTCCCTGAATCGTCATCTTTGCCTTGTCGCTTGTGGAGTAGTTGAGCTTGTCAAATTTTCCAACAATGCTTTCCCCTGGCGGCTCCCCTAGCCCGATGCGTGTGACATCGGTGTCCTGTCCCTGGGTTGCAAGCACCACGTATGTTCCCTTTGTCGATGTTGCATCCGTTGCAAATTCAAACTCGACAAATCCCGAATCATCTACTGGTATGATGTCGAAAAATATTTCCTTTCCAATGGGATCTTTTATCACTATTTCTAATGGCTTGCCTGCTGTCGCTGTTGCATTAAATGTCATTTTGTCTCCGGGGTTGTACTGTGTGGCAGACGACGTGATGTCTACTGCACTTAGATTTGTTACGCTGATTGTTTTTGTTATGACTTCGGTTCCATCACTTATCTCTACTATCCTTGAACCAATTCCTGCATTTGGAGGTATTACGGTATCATACGACCAGTTTCCCTGAGTGTCAACTGGAATTGCAACTTCGTAAAACTTGTTGCCTGTAGGATCCTTGGCTGTAATTGTCAGCGTGCTCCCGGGTTTTCCTGTGCCTGATGCGTGGACTGTCTGGCCCGGCTGGACTATCTCTGGGAACTCGTTTACTGTGATGTGTTTTTCCTTGGGACTTACCACCTGGTTTTCCTCATAATCAATTCTGATGCTGATTGTCTTTTTGTTGCCGTCTGAATCTGCAAGAGAGAACTCTACTCTGTCAAGCTTGTTTATTGGAATTTTTGCCTTTCCTAACAGATGGCCCAAGTCATCTGTCATAAAGTCATCTATTATCTCATTATCGATGTAAAAGTTAATCTGCTTGTTTGGAGGGAAGCCGTCACCGACTACTCTGATGTTGTCCCCGTTCTTTGGCTTTTCAGGAATTATTCTAAATGTTGCACTGTCAAAATTTCCAGATGTTGGTTTTGGCGTTTCTGTTTTTGGCGGTGTGATTACTTCTGTTGGCTGTTCTGTGTTTGCCGCCGCCTTTCCAATGGCAATGTCGTTGCCGTTTGCGTCAACTGTTTTCCAATTTATTCCAGGGCTTGCGACCTCGGTTTTTATTCCAAACTTTACCGACTCGCCCCGGCTTACCGGTTTTTCAGTAGAAAACACTAGCATTCCCTGCGGGGTCTTGGCTCCAGTCCAACCGCTTTCCGTCTTGAAAGACTTGAAGGCACCGCTGTCTTGCCCGAGCCACATCTTTACCGTCTTGATCTGGGTATCGCCGTTGTTTTCAAATTCGATTATTGTAGTCTTTTCAAAATTGGTGCTCTTGGCAGGAGTGTCTGCAAACGAATTGCTTAGAATTATTCCAGAAAATAAAATAGATGCGACAATACTAAAAATGACAAAATTTACTCGGTTCACCATTTTCCACTCACTTTATTTTCTATTAACATTATTTACTTACCCTTTTAGTTAATTTGGGATTATTCATGAGTAAAATACTTTAAGTGCTATTTTGGCTTACTTTTCTGGAACTTGGTCAGTCCAACTTGGGCAGTGACGTTTTGCTGCTGTCTTATTCGCTCTGCAATTAGCCTAAAGAGTGCCCTGAACTGGTCCTTTGTCTTGTCTGTGAGGAAATCAGCCTCCTTTAGGGCGATTTTTTCGCAAATATACCTGGCTATTTCCTCGACATCAAACTCGTTCCAGCCGTCGTCCCGGTGCTCTGCCCAAACTGCATGCAGATCCTCGATCATTCCCTTTTTGTTCTTCGATGTTACGTCTTCCTTTGTCAGGTTCCTGTAGCCTTCCTTTCTTAGCTTGATCTCATATGTCTGGTTGACTGCATGCAAATAGTCATCTGGGACTATGAGGTCCTCCATTGATTCTATCTGCTTTCCTCCGTGCTCCAGGTAGATTATCTGCAGGTCCGTAAACTCGTTTGCCTTGAGGTACTCTGCTATCTTTTTTGACTCGATGGTATTGTCAAGTATCACAGAGACATTGTGTCCGTGGTTTCTGTAAAAAATGGCAAGTGGCAGTACCGAGTTTTTGCTAAATGCGGCAACCACGTTTAGCGGGTTCATCGAGATGTTTGGATCCTCAAGGAATTTGTCAAACGCGTTAAGGTACATTGCGTCTGACATTGTCTCTACAATTATGACTGGCCTTGAGTTTGTGCCGATTTCCCTGTCTACTATGGATTCTACCAGCCCGCGTGATAATCCGTAAAGAATTGGAATCAATGTGGCATCATCGGCATTCCAATAGTCGTAATGGATCCTGCTTAGGTGCCTTCTCTTGTCCAGTTCCACCACCAGGAGGTTTCCAGGGGTGTAGTCAAATATCATAAATGGCGAGTGCGTCGCGTACAGGACCTGGTTTGATCCTGCCAGGTTTTTGAGCAAGTCAGATATTCCCATCTGCTGCGCCGGGTGCAGGTTTCTTGCAGGCTCGTCCAAGAGTAGTATTGCTTCTTTTAGTTCTGCCTTTTGCGTTTCTGCTGCGAAATTCACAATAAATGAAAACGTCCACTTGAATCCTTCAGCCCTTCTGCTGAGAAGGCCGGTGTTTGTTACGGTTCCGTCTTTGTGCACGTCGGATATCACGACACTCATCACGTTTCCTGGGTTGAACCTCAGATCCACATGTATTGGGTCTCCCTTCCATGCAGGGTTGAGCCTGTCAGTTAGCCTTCTGCTTGCAGCGTTTAGAAGCTTGATTAGTTTTGGGGGGCTGTTCTTGTACTCTTCGAGTTTTTCAGTGTCAAGCTCTGCCAAATAAAACAGGTTCTTTACTGTCTCTGCCTTGTCAAACTCCTCGGCATACTCTAGTCCTTCTGGTCTTTTTATCTCCTTTATGTACTCGTCCAGATTTATGTTGCCGTAGATTTTCTTGTAATCAGAAAAGTAGACAAATCTCGGATGGAGGTGTTCTAGTATGAAATTTTCAAGTGCGGTTTTTTCAGTTGTACCGACCAGCAGATCATCGTATGTCTTTTCCGCATTCTGGTAAAACTTGGCCCATTCTGCCAAAATCTGCGGCTCGTCTGACGCGAGCATCTGCAAGTTGTTGTTAAACTCTGTCATTTCCCGAATGTATGTTTCTTTGCTGGGCGGCTGACCCTCAAAGAATTTTGTGTCAAACTGGATTCTGATGTGATTTGGAATCGTAGAAATGAAGTCAAGAATTTTTTCAGTGTAATTTTCCCACGAGTTTAGTGCCCTGTTTTGCTCATCACTCAGCTTGACACTTCCAAAGTCATACTGGACTCGCGCATGCTTGTTTGTCCTAAAAATTCTCAGTGTGAGTATGTCTGGGATGTGCGGAAATTTTTCTTTGATCAGTTTTGTCTCTGACGGTATGAGATTAAAGTGACCGTCAACTAGGATCATCTCTGATTTTAGCTCCTCTGTCATCTCGTCACACATGTCAAGATCAGATACGCGTTCGTCCTTGTTCAGTAAGGTGAGTGCTTGAAGAATTGTAGTCTTGCCGCTTTCGTTTCTGCCAACAAATGCCGCAAGGTCTCCTACCTTTATTTCTCCAGAATCATGTATGCATCGATATGCGCGCACTCTGAATTTTCGCAGCCTCATCTAGCGGCTATCGACTTTGCAACGATTTAACTCATTCGTCATTATTCCACGGGGTGATTTTCTAAATAGATATAAAGCCAAAAGGCACCTTCAACAAAACGTTGGCACTTCGCGGTACGGCAATTGCAGCATTTGTAATTCCAATTGTATTCTCATTTGTTTACGGGGGAAGCGTTCTTTCACTTGGACTAAGCGGCCAATCGGGAACTGATTGGGTTGCTGAGACTCAAAGTCCGGCTAGCTCATTGTCAATAATTGGCCTCAAGGACGATTACGCCGTATCAGAAAACATAGGTGCCCAAGTTTCGGCAAGCGATCCTGCGTACGAGTGCGGGGACCTGTACATGACCATATACGACGTCTCATCTGAGAAAAAAGCAGTAAGCCAAAACGCCTTCTTTGATCAGTGCTATGGAACAAGCGGCACACTGCCTCTAAACGAAGAGTTTTCGGAAAAAATCGACAAACCCGGAAAATACTCGCTTGTCGCGCAACTCTTTGACTCAGACGGAAACAAATTCCTAACTGCCGAAAAGCGGATTACTGTAAAGTAAATTTTAGAAGCGATATTATATATTAACAAAATCACCGATATTCATTATAGTCCTGTGATAAAAAATGGCAAAAACAAAACCCTCTGACAAACCTGCAAAGAAAGACAAGAACTTGCCAGCTAAGGTAGACAAGAAAAAGGAAGAAAAAAAATCTCCACTAAAAGAAGACAAGAAATCTAAAAAGACTGCAACGAAAGAAGACAAGAAAAAGGAAGAAAAAAAATCTCCACTAAAGGAAGACAAGAAATCAAAGGAAGAAAAAACCGCACCAAAAGAAGAAAAGAAAAAAGACAAGAAATCAAAAAAGGCAGAGGAAGCAGAGTCAGAAAAAACACTTGACGAAGAATTAGAAGAGCAGCTAACTGACGAAGAAATTGAGAATTTCCAAATTGAAAAAGTCGACATGGAAAAGTTGACAAACAGGGTTTGCCTGTTTTTAACAAATTATGACAACGGTATAATCCAAAGCGAGCTTTGGAAAAAATTCAAACTAACAAGCAGGGATGGATCAAGACTTGCGCTAAAGCTGGAAAGGATGGGAATCATCACAAGAGAAAAGATTCTTGAAAACAAAAGATGGACCTATGTGCTCAAGATAAAAAAGACTCCAGTCAGCACAGAATCAATTGAGAACGCCCCGTGCCTTGTGTGCCCAGTCGAGCAAAAATGCAGCTTGGAAGGCGAAGTGAGCCCAAGAACGTGCAGCTGGATTGAGGACTGGACAATTGCCGAGCTCTCAAAACCAAAGAAAAAGAAAGAATAATGAAACCAATTGATGCAAAGCGAGACCATTATAGAAAACTAGCCCGTGAACAAGGATACCGAAGCCGGGCAACATACAAGCTATTGGAGCTGAATAATTCTTATCGAATAATCGGACCCGGCTTTTACGTTGTGGACCTTGGGTGCGCACCTGGGGGCTGGTCACAGGTTGCGGTAAAACTTGCAGGAAACAAGGGCAAGGTGGTGGGAGTCGACATGGACTACATGGAGGAGTTGCCTGGCGCCTATTTTATTCGGGGTTCAGTTGAGGACGAGTCAGTCGCAGACGAAGTGCTGGAATATCTTGGCTCAAAGGCAAACGCTGTCATATGTGACATTGCACCGCACGTATCAGGACACTGGTCTGTGGATCACGCAAAGCAAATTTCGCTAAACTATTCCTGCTCAAAAATAATGGACAGGGTGCTGACCCACAAGGGAAACGCGCTCTTCAAGGTCTTTGACGGGGAGTACTCACTTGAATTTCGTGATTACCTGAAAAAAAAGTTTGCAAAAGTGCAGCTGAGAAAGCCAAACGCAAGCAGAAAGCCTAGCAGCGAAATGTATTACATTTGCCTGGGATATGGAATCTAGCTGGAAAACAGTTCCAGTATCTTGTTTATTTTGCAGTCGGTCCTAAATCCTGTTGGGTTAAACGATGTAGGACTGGACAGGTATCCGTTTTTTTGCAGAATTGTAATTGAATTTTCAAGTGATGCTGGCGATTTTTTCCCCATCTCTGCCAGTTCGTCTAGCGTGTAGTAGCATCCTGGCATGTCTGACTCCAGTATGCACCGCTGAATCGTCTTTTCGCATTTCTTATCCACTGTGTGATTTGGTATGTCGTCTAGCATGTCTTTGAGAAATTCTTTTTCAAACAAGTTACCGATCCAGAGGGGGCCGGCAGCTATCATTTTTTCATTACAAATGCCGCAGAGTTCCTTTTTCTCCTTTCCGATTTCCCGGTTTCCGCAGGATTTGCAGTGCGAGATGAATCCCATGATATCACGCGTGTCTGACTTGTTTAGGATCCTGACATAGACCCTATAGTAGTGCATGTTGTTTTCGACAAAGATGGGGGTTGCCTCTACATCTAGTCTTGCCGCTATCAAATGGATGCACCCAAGTATCAGCCTTACTGCAATTTCGTCTGCATAATGCGTCTTGATTGGAGTGCCGTAGTACTTTTTTCTGCATGCATCGTTGAACAATCCATGCAGCACCTGCAGGTCTGTTGCAGTGACAGAAAGTATGCCGCCATGAACTGTTGCCCTGATCCCGCAGTCAAGGTGCCTTGTCGGGGATCCAAATGGATCAATATCAACAATCGCAGCGCGCATTCCTTTTTTTGAGAAAGAACTGAGAAACCTGCACGTTTCCTCCTCTGACGTGGTATAGTTTTGTAAATTATTTAGCTCTGCTGATTTTTTGCCTAATTCTAATGCCGTTGGGTTTAGGTCATTGACATAGACCTGCTCTATTTCCTTGATTTCGTTTGCAACCCGCAGGCCGCGGGCGCCAACTCCTGACATGGAGTCAAGAAAAGTTTTCGGCCCCTGGAATTTTTTTATAAACGCCGAATACGCAATGATGGAAAAGTCGCGGCTTAGCTTTGCGCGCGGATTAAAAAACGCAACGTCCATTGGCGGAACCCTGTTCTCTATGGCTGCCTTTGGGGCGAGGATTTTTGTTTTTCCC
>DATBQZ010000020.1:0-6391 GCA_036560565.1 Candidatus Nitrosotenuis sp. | reverse complement strand
AGACATCCATCTTGTAGAGCGAATCAGTTTTGGAAGTTCGGCAAACACATTTTTCCACGACGGCATAAAATAGCCTAGAATGTTCAGCATGACAAAATACACATCCCACAATGGTTTGACAATTTTTCCTTTAGGATACGTAAAATCATGTAGAATTATTCTGCCGTTGGATTTTAGATGATTCAGACATGTGGTGATCAGGTTCTCAGGATCACAGTATTTTGGAATGTATGAAGACACTATACAGTCAAATTTTTGTTCAAGTTTCAGTTTTTCTGCATCCTGCTTAAAAAAAGAAACATGACTGTATAGTGCTAGTTTCTTTTTTGCCACATTCAGGTAACTTTCTGTAACGTCTATTCCAGTTATTTGGGAATTCGGAAATTGTTTCGCTATTTGAAGTGTAAGTATGCCGGTGCCACAAGCAAGGTCAAGTATCGTTTCGCATTCAGGAATTTGTTTGATGATTTCTTTTTTCCAGTATTGGTCTTTCCCAAAGGTGGTCCAATTTACTACAGAGTCATAGGTTTGTGCCGTTTTATCAAAAAATTTCGGTACCAAATCCCGCGGCAATTCTGTTTTCAATACAGAAGTTGGCATTTTGTTTTAGATAAATACGATCACAATAGGCGCAAGGCGTAGTGAGAACAGATTTGAAGAACAGTACATATTCATAATAATGCACAGTTCTTACGGTAGGAAATAATCTCAGATGCCAAAAAAACTAGTAAATGCTTCAAAAAAAATCAGCGTAATCATCGCAATTCAGATTGCAATAATACTGTCAAGTTTTCTATCATTACAAGCACTAGAATCTGAAAAAACATTTCTCGGAAATGCCGTAAACGTGGCCGGGAGAGACAGATTCCTTACCGCAAATGTTCTTGTCAAATTACAGAATTACAACATTGGTGGTGAGTCGCAAGAGAACTTGATTTTGGAGCTAAAAAATTATGAAAATAACTTGATGTTTCTTAAAAATGGAGGCAGCGAATCAGGATTAAAAATAGATCCGTTGGATACAAAATTCCATCCGCAGTGGGAAGCAATTTACGACTCGTTTGTAAAATACAATGAAAAAATAACAGAATTCATCAGATCAGAGCCAGGCACAGACACAAAGTCCAAGCTGCTTGAAATTAATCAAATTGCAGAGAAACTTGTAGAGCAAAACGACGCCATGACCTTGGATCTTGGGTTGGAAGTAGAAAAATTATCCTCAAATCTTATTCTTCTCCAAATCACACTTGCAGTCATAAACATCGTGGTTCATCTTTTCATGATGTGGTTAATTCTTAAAATTTTGAGGGAAGATACAGCACGGTTAACAAAAATGGAGCGAATGTACACGATTGGCGAAATGGCCGCGCGTCTTGCGCATGATCTGAGAAATCCATTGGGAGTGATCAAAATGATGTCAGAAATATTATTGGCAAAATCAGATGACATTGATGAAAAGACAAAAGAACGCTACAAAATGATCGAAATGTCAGCACGCAGAATGAACAACCAGATAGACGACGTGATGGATTTTGTTAGAACAAAAGAACCTCAACTTAGAGAAAATTCGGTAAGAGAGATAATTGTTTCAGCTTCCAAAACAACAGAAATTCCAACAAATATTCAACTTATTCTGCCAGAAAATGACGTAAGTTTGAGATGTGATCAAAAACAACTGGTGGTGTTAATGAGTAATCTTATTTCAAATGCAGTTCAAGCAATTGGAGAAAAAAACGGAACTGTAATCATCAGATTAGACGGCGACTTACAGGATGTCATAATCGAAGTTGAGGATTCTGGCCCAGGAATTAAAGATAACATAATGCCAAAAATATTTGAACCATTATTTACAACAAAACATCATGGAACTGGATTAGGGCTGGTAAGCTGTAAAAATATTGTAGACACGCACAAAGGCAAAATCACAGTACAGAACAACCCGACAAAATTTATTATTAAAATCCCTAAAATCCTAGATCAAGTCTAATCTGTCAAACACAAACCGATTCATATGGTGAATTTTAAGAATATTGAAAAATTCAAAAGGCAAACAAGTTCACAGGACGTATGATTTTACTCACAACAAGAGATCGTCATGTCTGAATATGCATTACGTTTTTGTGATTAAAAAGTACTACACATAATTTTTTAAATTGATAAAAGATTTTTTCAGTCCAGTCCGCGTCTTGACAACTTTTTCTGACGCTCTTCTTTTGCGTGATGTAATCGGTCTTTTTCGTGGATGAACTCCTTTCCACATTCTGTGCATTTTGGAATAATCTGATGATGATCATGTCGCGCATGATGGATTAGGTCTTCATGAGTCTTGAACTTTTGTTTGCACTTGTCACATGTGTTGTCGTTACGGCTAAAAAACTTCAACTCGTTATTAGTGGCAGTATTGCTTAAAAAAGATTTTTTGACCTCTAATAGCTAAAGCCTTCAACGCCGTACAAAAACTGCTCATATCTATCAAGTTCTTCGATTGCACGAATTTTACCTCTCGTGATTTGAACCAGTTTTTTCTTGTAGGATAAATCAATTCTTGTTCGATGCTCCAATTGCTCAACTACCCTTCTTGTTAGGTACTTGCCTTTTCTGTCATAATCAAAGAGTATAATCAAATTTTTATGGTCAGATACCGAATCTGCAAATTTTGTCAGCCCTCCAAATCTATGAAATTCCAAGACTTTTTCGGTAAACCCGAGTTTTTTGAGCGCTGCAGAGTCGCGTTTTCCCTCAACAATTACGGCACTTTCTTTTTCAGAATTTAGGGAATCTATGAATTCTTTAATTCCATAAATTTCGTTTTCTGTAACCGGCATTGTTTACGTGCTAGTATGATCACGCTTGCTATTTAAAATTGGACATTTCACTAATGTTCACAAGTTCAGAAATATTTTGTTCATATCATTCAGACTAGTCTTCTTATCCACACTGACGGTGATCCAATACAAATGGCAAAAACGCAGCGATTTTTTGATTGTTGCCTTGATATCAACAGGCTTTCAACAAGGATTACCACCTATCTGCAAGAGCACAGCTTTGAAGTAGCCATATCGAAAGATAAGGAAAACCCCCCATCGTGGTGCTTCGTTCAGGCAAGAAAGAGTGGGATCTTGAGAACGACCACCGGAACGAGAAGAAGCATAAACATTTCAGTTAACGGAACTCCAGATAATATCGAGGTAACGATAGGAACCGGCGAATGGGGAAAGAATCTCCTGTCTTCGGCGCCACTGTTTGTCATTCCGGTAATAGGAATAGCTGCCACTCTGACAAAATTTTACACTGCAAAGAGATTCGAGAGCAACCTATGGAAGTACATAAGAGAGCAGATAATCCACCTAAAGGATTCATGCCCAATTAATTCCGAGGAATATTTCACAAAATCAGATTTCAGAGAATACCAATGTGATTATGTTGAAGGGTATCCCGGGTGGGACTTGCCGAATCTTGGAGGAATGCTTGTACTTGAGCACAAAAAGAATGAAAAACACAGGGTTGTTTTCACGTCTAGTGACTCAAAAGAGATCATAATTTCTGCAGATTCCATCATCAAGGCAAGTATCATATCTAGGCAAAAGGGCCTAAACGAGCACGATCTTATGATTGAAATCATTTACAAGGATAAAGACGGGAAAATAATTCAGCCAGTCTTTAACCTAAGTGATGCCATAATTACGGGAGTTTTGGCAGGAGTAAACGAATTGGTGGCAGAAGACACGTATCTAAAGAACCTCTACAAGTGACTATAATCTCATTGAAACTTTCTTCTAACTAATTCTGATTCTGCCTTTTTGATTTTGGCAAAATGAGTAATATCGTCAGTCGCTTCGTGTACTTCTTGTAAATTGGTAATTGGCGTTAGTTCGTCTTCCTTTGATTGAACAAAATCACAGTCCAAATCAGACAAAATTTCAAGGCTATCCGCAATGACTTTTTTGAACTCCTTTACAAATTCCCCCAAATCCGGATTTTCTTCCATTAGTTTGACTAAACGAGCAGCGCTAATTAATTTTTCAATCACGAGATTAAAAGAACCACGCACAAACTCATGGAATTAGTCCGTTTTTCCCAAACAAACTATGCCTTTTGCATCGCCAAAACTTTACAATCGCAATGTATTATGCAAGACATACCCCGAGTGGACTTTTTAGACAGGGCATGATTTTGATTGGAAATTCTCTTGTGGTTTTTGGCACATTGAGTACAAGGAAAAGTAAGGTGCTATTTTATCATCAAAGCAAAAATCAAGAGTTTCGTAACCAGATAATTCAAAAAAGAGGAATCCCACTTGAAATTAGATAGCCAAAAAAAGATTCTGATTTTGGGCGGAGGATTTGCAGGAATTTCTGTATTGCAGCAATTGCAAAAAATCTTCAAAAACAACAAAAGCGTGAAAATCAGCCTTGTAAACGAAGACAATTTTTTCCTGTTCACGCCAATGCTGCCTGAAATCGCATCTGGGATAATACATCCAAGTGATATCTCAATTCCGTTGCGAACATTTTGTAAAAAGGAAAAATTCTACCAGGCCAAAGTGTCCGCAATCGATATAAAAAACAAGCTAGTTGCAATCACTCGCGCATTTGACGGCAAAGTGAAGGTATTAAATTATGATTATTTGGTAATTGCGCTCGGCAGCACGACAAATTATTTTGGGAATAAGAGAATTGAAAAAAACTCATTTACCATGAAGACAATTCAAGACGCAATTGCCATAAAGAGTCACGTGATTCACATGATGGAAATAGCTGACCAGGAAGACGACAAAACAATTCGGGAAAAACTAATGACATTTGTTGTGGTGGGTGGAGGATTTGCAGGAGTGGAAACAATTGGCGAACTAAACGACTTTGTAAAAGAATCTACAAAGCATTTTTACCGAAATATCAATCAGGATGACATCAAGATGGTCGTAGTTTCTGCTGCAAAGGATGGAATATTGCCAGAGCTTGATCCAGACATTGCAAAAAAGGCAACAGAATCCCTGCAAAAATCAGGAATTCGAATAATTTCAAATACAAAGGCAGTTGATGCCGGAGATGATTTTGTGTTCTTGGGAAACGGCGAGACAATTCCATGCAGCACTATGATTTGGACTGCAGGCGTTACAATTGATTCTGTCGTGTCAGGTCTTGACTGTGAGCACACTGCAGGCAAAATAATAGTCGACAGCCATCTAAGAATGCCAAAATACGAAAACGTGTTTGTACTTGGAGACTGTGCAGCGATAAAGGATACAAAAACAGGCAATCTCTATCCACCAACAGCACAACATGCACTGCGAGAAAGCAAAATTGTATCCCACAACCTAAAAGCTATGATTACTGGAAAGGGCCAAGACAAAGAATTCAATTATGAAAGCAAGGGAATGATGGCAGTAATAGGGAAAAGAAACGGCATTGCATCTGTTTTTGGATACAAAATATCTGGCACAATAGCATGGGTGATTTGGAAAACATACTATCTTACAATGCTTCCAACATTTGAGAAAAAATGCAGGGTCGCCCTAGATTGGACAGTCAATCTGTTCTTTAAGCGAGATATCACACTTGTCGGCAAAATAAAGAAAAAATCGTTAAACGAGTTTAACGTCACAACGCTTGACGATGTCTTGTTCAAAGACGAAAGACAGGTATCAAAGCAGGGTTCTTGATTTGTGAATTATTTGTAAACGGTCAGTAAAAACGTCTTTTTCGTTAAAATAAATACGGTGTAAACGGAGCAAAATACATCGTATGATAGGAACAGATCTTGAAAAATGGCGCAGGACTCATTATTCCAGCCAATTATCACCGGCACTTGCGGATTCTGACGTTACCATAATGGGATGGGTTCTAAGTGTAAGGGGCCATGGCAACATTTCATTTATGATGCTAAAGGACAAGGAAGGCGAAATTCAGGTGCTTGCAAAGGCAGGAAGCTGCCCCGATGACATACGTGAAAAAATATCGCATCTCAAGGCGCACTCGTCAATTGGCATAATTGGTACGGTAAAACCATCAGAAAAGGCCCCGCGAGGAATAGAGATAATCCCAAAAGAACTCAAGGTGTTCTCAGAGGTAGAAAAAATAGCACCGTTTGAGCCATACGCAAAGACTGTCAAAAACATCGATACCAGATTGGAAGTTAGGCCAATCGACCTCAAGCGGAAATCACTCCAGCACGTATTCAAGGCAAGGAGTCTTGTGCTAAAATCAATCAGGGATTATTTTTACGATAACGGGTTTTTGGAAATCAATACGCCAAAAATGATTGCGACTGCGACAGAGGGAGGGGCTGCACTGTTTCCGATATTCTACTACAACAAAGAGGCGTTTTTGGCCCAGTCGCCCCAGTTGTACAAAGAACAGCTGACAATGAGCTTTGAAAAGGTCTTTGAAAT
>DATBQZ010000019.1:0-2112 GCA_036560565.1 Candidatus Nitrosotenuis sp. | reverse complement strand
CGACTTTAACATTATTGCAACAAGTGTGTGGGACGAGCATCGCAACGCATGGCAAAACTACTTTACTCCCGGCGTCAAAGTCGTAGATGCATCTGTGAGTAGCGGTTCATTTGATTATGTGCTCCCAGTAATTCCTCCTGGATTACAAGTGTTGATTTCTGATTTGAATGTCACAAAATCTATAGTGATTGGAGATACAGCGCGATTGTCATTCAGAGTAACCGATGACACCGGAAAAATCATTCCTTGGGTTACTCCTGATGTTGGCATATGCAAAGTATCTGCCATCAAACCTCACTACGTTTTGGTTATGCCTAAAAGTCCCCTGGCAAAGGACAGCGACTGTCCTTTCTTTGTGTCTGATTTTCTATCGTCTTCTGATAGATACAACATAAACTTGGTTGTTCCAGAAGGAATTGCAGTAGGAAATTACAAACTTGTTGTCTGGGCAGATCCTGATTACATTGGGCAAGTCGGTGTCATGGGAGATCAAGAGTCTGTTGACATTACCATAGTTGCTACAAAAACAACACCTGTCGTTTCCACTCCAACCGAAATCATCAAGTCTCCTCTAAAACAAATCAAGGCAGGAACTGTTATTGATAAGATACAGTGCAAAGAAGGCCTTCATCTTGTAATGAAGACGAGTAATGAGAGTCCAGTTTGCGTCAAGCTAGAAACTAAAGCAAAGCTCATTGAACGCGGCTGGGCAAGAGATTTGATAGGTAAAAACACTCTTACATAGTTGAATCTAAAATTAAAGATTACAAGATTGACGTTGCTTTGGCTGATGGAGAATTTACATGTGGTTTCAAAGAATATCTGACAGACTAGTCCGTCATACTTACAATCTCATCCATAAAACTGACACAAATGTCAGCGCGGCTTAATAGCAATAATGACAAATGCTTTGTACCTATGAAAAAAACTCTTGTACTTTCTCTAGTGATCACCATGATCTCTGTCATGTTTTTCTCCATTCCAACCGCTACTGCGGCATCTCCTAACCTTGCAGGACTTGACAATTTTGCAATTCTTGCTAATACCTATACAAACAACGGCGGGACCATTATTAATGGAGATTTTGGATATACTGTGCCACCTGCAACTTTCCCAACCGTTAATGGCGCAACCTTCCCATCTCCCAATCCTACCTATGTCTCAGCACAAGTAGCTCGAGCCAATCTTTTTGCAGCCGCAAACAATCCAGGGCTAACTGGATCTTGTACAACAGTAATTGGTACGGCAATTACCTTAGACGATCTTGTAGTTTCTGGCAATCCTGCTGGAACTCTGCCACCTGGAATTTATTGTATTACCGGCATTACTACTATAAGCAATGCAATTACTCTTAGCGGTGACGGGGTTTACATTTTTAGAATAAACGGAGCGCTTAATGCCGACCCATTCTCACAGATTATACTATCTGGTGCGCAAGCTGACAAAATATTCTGGATACCGGCAGCAACAACACTTGGAGATGACAGTATTTTTGCAGGTATTATACTGACTGATGCATCTATTACACTAGGTAGCACTGTAAGTATGGATGGAAGGATCTTGTCCAACGGTGCAGTCACTACAGGATCTTTATCTGTAATTACAGCTCCCTTAGTTACAATTACGCCGCCAATAGTTACAATTACACCGCCAATTCCAGTACCCGACGACATTTGTAATGATTGCGTTCCGCCAACATTAGGATTGAATAGCGATAGTGTGCGCCGAGTAGATCAAGGCTTTTCATATAATGGCAAGTCATCAAATGTAGAGTTAATCTTGACCCCAGTCAAATTGTTAACAACCAAAATCGGGGACGTAAACAAGGCTGTTTTCAAAATATACGAAGCCAGTGGACTAAATGACCCAGGCGGACCAGACGAAGTACTGCATTTTGAGCTGATCTTTGGTCTGGCTAAGGGACAGATACTTGGCGATGGCAAGGCCATGATTGAACTAGACAGATCATGGGACGGAGTTAATACCGTCAAAGTAGTAGATCCTGAAAACTCCTTAAAAGATGTCAAGGTGGAAACTTCGAAAGGAGCATGTAGGACTGCAGATGTTTTCACAAATGATTGTCTGATTGTAACTATTTATCACACCTTTGTA
>DATBQZ010000018.1:0-2415 GCA_036560565.1 Candidatus Nitrosotenuis sp. | reverse complement strand
TCGCCCCTCCTTGATTTCAGTCATTATCGACCTTGAGACGATGTCCCTTGGGGCAAGTTCCATTTTGCTTGCAGCATATTTGCTCATGAACCGCTCGCCATCTTTGTTGACAAGATATCCACCTTCTCCTCTTGCACCTTCCGTAATCAAAATACCAGACGGTAAAATTCCGGTCGGATGAAACTGGACAAACTCCATGTCCTTTAGTGCCAGTCCTGCACGATATGCCATGTCAATTCCGTCAGGAGTTGAGGACAGGGCATAAGTTGAAAAACTGTAAATTCTTCCCGCACCGCCAGTTGCAATTATCAACGACTTGGCCTTGATTGCGTAAAATGTTCCGCTTGAGATTTGTATTGCCGTTATTCCCATGAACTGTTGACCGTCATGTATTATGCTTGTGACGAACCACTCGTTTAGAAATTCAATGTTATCAAATTTCTGACACGTATCATACAATGTCTGCATTTCAAAGAATCCAACTTTGTCAGACGCATATGTGGCCCGTGGAAAACTGTAACCTCCAAAATTTCGCTGTCCTATTCTTCCATCCTTTCTTCTTGACCAAGGCATTCCCCAGTGGTCCAGCTGGTAGACTTCGCTTGGCATTTCCTTGCACAGTAGTTCTGCGACATCTTGGTCTGCCAAAAAGTCACTTCCCTTTACCGTATCATAGATGTGCGCCTCTACGGTGTCCCCTTCATCCTCAAAGAGAACTGCCGCAGTGCCTCCCTCGGCAGAAACAGAGTGGGAACGCATGACCTGTACTTTGGAGATTACTCCAATCTTAATTGACGGACTTGTTTTTGCAGCCTCGATTGCGGCACGCAGACCTGCTAGACCAGATCCTACTATTAGCAAATCATATTCAATAGAATCTACCATTTTCTATCATCAACTGCTTAAAATCCGATAAATATGTGTTGTAAATCTGATTTTTCATAGGAATGTTTCGTAATGATTATATTTATCGCTAGCGATATCGCTAGCGATGGTAGGAGAATGGCTTCAAAGAGTTGGAAGTTCGATACCAAGAGGATTCTCAAGACATTTCATTTTGGATTTGTTGACAACAAAACCATACACTGGTAAAGAGATCATTGATGCTGCAACTCAGCAAAGCGACGGCAAATGGAAGCCATCTCCGGGTCTCATTTACCCACTGCTTGGAAGACTCTTAGATGAAGGCCTAATTGAGGAATCAAAAGACGGCAAATATCAGATAACGAAAAAGGGAAAAGACACCTCAGATGATTTGCAAACAGTCAACAAGATAATAAAAAATCAGCTTGACGTGCTATTAAGAATTGGAAACGTAGGACGTTTTGCGACAATGGACGTACTTGAGAGAATGAGCATGATGGGCTCAAGCCTTAGCTCAAATGTCATTAAAATGACAAAGGAGGAAACTCAGAAATACAGAAAATTCTTAGAATCAGAGCTCAAAAAACTGGACGAAAAAGAAGGCAGTCATGGCAAAGAAATCAAAATAGATTAGAGGAACTAGTTTTTAAAAATAAAAGAAAGTGGTTTAAAGTGCTTTTTTAGTTAGCTGCAACCATTTCCCAGCTTCTCAATATCTCTGCAGTGAATGGATATACACAAGCTGGCGCGCCAGTTGCTGAGCGTATGACTAGCTCAAATCCTTCTCTGCATTCAACCTGTTCTGGTTCAACTCCTGCCTTTACTTGCTTTAGTGGGGCAGGAACGATATTTGCTGGTCGTTGAGGAGCTTTCTCTATTACTGGATCCCCTTCTGCTTTTACGGCATTGAGAAACACATTGCTTCTTGAACTAAGATTAGCATCCCATGATTCAACAATAAGGGCAGACGTTTCAAATGGCTTCATGACGGTAAATGAAAATTCTACTAATGTGGAGAATTCATTTAGTTCAGTTGCCTTTGCTGTAGCACCCTTTAGAAAACCATCAGGATCAGTAACAGTTACTGTCTGAGTTCCTAGAAAGTTTTGGTCAAAGGAAATATCTACTTTGTCTGAGCTATGTTTATCGTCTTTATAGTCAGATATTGCGAGGGATGTGTGTCTCAATCCACTGACACCGCTGTTTTCATAGACCACCAGTCTTACTTTTACTGTATCGCCGGTGTTAAGTGCCGTTGTTGGGATTGATTGGATGTGTTCTTCTACATTTATTGATCTACTATTGATAGTAAGCCCGTTTTCTACCAGTCTCTGTCCATCATCTAAAGCCCCTAATGTTGGAGCTTCGCAATCTCTACCACAATTTGCGTTTTCAGCAAACGAGTTGACTGTGAATAATGAGACTGAAGATAGTACGCCTACTGCAATTAGTACTTGAAGTAATACCTTTGTCATTAAATCTCAATCAAGTCCGGACATAATTAAATCCTATGTAGAGATACGATCATTACTTAGTCCAATCACTCAGATA
>DATBQZ010000017.1:0-2855 GCA_036560565.1 Candidatus Nitrosotenuis sp. | reverse complement strand
ATTGCATCAGGAGGACTCAAGATGACAATTTCATCTGATCCAGTGATTGCGTTAAATGGAGAAACCGTTAACGTCGACTTTAATGTTCTCAATACCGGAACCATTCCTCTTTTCATTGATGGCTCTGTCGGTGTGGTGGTCGATAACGAAAATTGTACTCCAGTGGGAGAAAGCCAAGGCCAAATTACATTGGAACCTGGATTTGATACTCACTTTACCTGCACCGTGACAGCTACAAGATCGCCAATGGTCTTCAATGCCAACGCCACTGCAATCGATTTATCCGACAATCAGATAACCACAACTGCTCAATACACCTTGGACGTTATCAATCGTGAAATAACACTAGAAATTTCTGCCCAGCCGAATCCAACCTATGTTGGAACTTTGACCACTGTGACCTATAATGTAACAAACATTGGTAATACTCTTCTTACCATTGATGGCCAGACAGGTGTTGTAGAATCACTTGCTAACTGCACTCCGTTTGCACAAAATGGTATAGTAACAATACAATCTGGCGAATTTATCGCGTTTACATGCACTGTTACAGGTACAATCTCGCCAATCGAGTTTGATGCCACTGCATTTGCATTATATGGAAATGTTGTAATTCCTTCCAATTTGGCCACATTTACGTTAAACTCGATCTCACATACACCGACAGTAGTATCACCACAATCGCTTATGACGCCAGAGGATACGCCATTTAGTGGCTCACTTGGAATTACAGATCCAGACAATACAACATGGACAATCACATACCCGTCATCAACGCTTGGTACATTGATAATCAACACAAACGGAACTTACACATTTACACCCAATCTAGACGTAAATGGCTTTGAATCACTTACAATCACAATATCTGATGAAGATAACACCATCACAGTAGCACTAGACATTACAGTCTCACCAGTCAATGATGCACCAGTCCTAGATCCAATAGGTCCACAATCAGGCAATGAAAACACACCCGTCACATTTACTGCAACTGCAACTGATATAGATCAACCACCTCAACCACTTACATTCTCACTAACAGGAGCACCACTAGGTGCATCAATTGATCCATTCATCGGCTTATTCTCGTGGATACCTACTGAAGCACAAGGCCCAGGAAGCTACACATTTGATGTCGTAGTATCTGATGGAAACGGGGACACAGATACTGAAACCATCATCATAACAATAGGTGAAATAAACACTGCACCAATATCAAATGCCGGAACGGATCAAACAGTGAATGAAAACACATTGGTTGCGCTTGCAGGAACTGGCACTGATTCTGATCTCCCATCACAACCACTAACTTTCCTGTGGACACAAACTGGAGGCCCAACTATTGCACTCTCTAATCCAAATATCCTAAATCCAACATTTACTGCCCCATCAGTTCTTACTAACACAATTCTAACATTTACACTTGATGTGTCAGATGGAATTGCATCTAGTACTGATACAGTTAACGTAACTGTACAGGATACTTCGGTTCAGCTTTACTGTGGATTACCAGAATCCGCCTATTCTAAAGTGGTACATGGCACAAACGGTAATGATAATCTAGTTGGCACAAACGGTAATGATCTGATAATTGGCAATGATGGCAATGACAAAATAAAAGGCAAAGGTGGAAACGATTGCTTAATTGGCGGAAATGGGAACGACAAGATTTGGGGTGGCAAAGGAAACGATACAATAGCAGGTAATGCCGGAGATGACTATCTGTCTGGACAAGATGGTAATGACACCATCACGGGCGATGCAGGAGATGATAAGATTTGGGGTGGTAAAGGTAATGATGTTCTTGATGGAAACGAAGGAAGAGACCGAATTCACGGTGCACAAGGAAATGACACAATTACAAGCGGAGACGGAGATGACAAAATCTGGGGTGGGAAAGACAATGACACAATTGATGCCGGAACAGGAAACGACAGAGTCAACGCAAACCAAGGAGATGATAATGTCATAGGAGGAGATGGAAACGACTGGCTTAGTGCAGGAATTGGCAATGATGTAGTAAATGCAGGATTGGGAGACGACAGGATATTTGGAATGCCAGGAAATGATAATCTCTTTGGAGAAGCGGGAAACGACATAATTCATGGTGGCCAAGGCAACGACTTGTTGAATGGAGGACTAAATGATGATCAGTGTAATGGGGCACAAGGCACAAACACGTTTGTTAGTTGTGAGTCACAGAAACCAATGAACGAAGAAAACGAGGACGCAGAAGAAGATGAAGAGCAAGAGGATAATGACAATGGAAATGACAACAATGGAAACCATGGAAATGACAACAATGGAAATGGTAAAGATAACAAAAACAAAAAGAACTAATCTAATTTTTAATTAATAATCTAATAACTGATAATTTATGGAAATGAGACTGATTTTGATAATATGGAATCTATGTCTACGATCTTTATCCTCCGCTGTTCCATAGTGTCCCGGCCTCGCAGGGTGACTGTATCATCTTGTAAAGTTTGATGATCAATTGTTATGGCAAAGGGGGCACCCACCTCGTCTAGTCTCCTATATCTTCTTCCTATGGCGCCAGAATGATCCAAAAACGCGTCATATTTTCTTTTTAATTTTAGATGAATTTCGTCTGTTTTTTCCTTGAGTCCATCTTTTTTAACCAAGGACAAAACTCCAACATGAACTGGAGCCAAGTACGGTTTAACGGAAAGAACAATTCTATCGTTTTCTTTTTCCTCTCGCAAACAATGCTCTAAAATGGTGTAAAGACTCCTGTCTATTCCCATTGAAATCTCAAAGACATGCGGTAGAACTTTTTGCTCATCATCGAGTACCTCGAATTTTTCCTTGCTCTTGTTTGCATGGCTAGT
>DATBQZ010000016.1:0-2324 GCA_036560565.1 Candidatus Nitrosotenuis sp. | reverse complement strand
AAATGGCGCTAAGAAAATACAACATCACTCAATAGAAATTTATCTTTAGCAAAAAACACCAAGATGTGTCATTTAGGGGGAAAACAGTCGTAATTACCGGCGCATCAAGCGGAATAGGTGCAGCATCATGCATTGAATTTGCAAAAAGAGGTGCAAGTCTTGTTTTGGTCGCAAGACGAAAAGAGAAACTTGAGGAACTGGAGAAAACTCTCTCTAAATTTGGCATTGATACGTTAGTTTGCGAATGCGATGTGTCGGACAAAGAACAAGTTCAAAAAATGAGCTCACAGGTAATAGAAAAATTCGGGAAAGTCGATGTCTTGGTAAATAATGCAGGTTTTGCAATCTATGGTACAGTCTCTGATCTTAGCATTGAAGAAATTGAATCGCAAATGAAGACAAATTATTTTGGGATGATTTACTGCACCAAGAATTTTCTTCCAAAAATGCTTGAGCAAAAATCTGGCCACATAGTAAATATTGCATCAGTTGCCGCAAGCTTTGGCCTTCCGGGGATTGCATCTTACTGCGCATCGAAATTTGCAATGCTTGGCTTTTCAGAGGGATTAAAACATGAACTAAGAGGAACCGGAATCGGAATAACCGTAGTCAGTCCAATAATGGTCAGAACCAACTTTTTTGATCACCAATCATTCAAACACATGCCAAAATATTCCCCCACATCGCTTAGCGCAAAGGCGGTGGCAAAGGCAGTAGTTTCTGCAGCAAACTCGTCTAGGCTTGAAATAATTATCCCGTCTGTGGTTCGTGGTGCAGTGTGGGTAAAACACACATTTCCGTATCTGATAAATCCAATCCTAGGAAGCGCCTTCAGAAAGCAGATGGCTAAATAACTTATTCCTCTGATTCGTCTGCCGCATCTCCGTCAGATGCGACATCTAGCAGTTCCATTTTTTGCATCTCAAATTGATATATTGCTTCCATTTCGATTTCCTTTTCTTTTTTTAGAAAATCTGTCACTTTCTTACTCAGTGGTGCCTTGAACAAATTAAAGGTAAACTCGTAAACCACTCCTTTTTCACACTGGCTAGGCTTGATATTCTTTGGAAGCTCCATCGTTACTATGTGTCTGCCGTCTTCGACTTCCTCGTACAGCTGAGTATCGACTCTTTTGTCTTCTTCATAAATTTCTAAGATATAGCCAGTCCTTGTAAGTAATTGTGGCTTTTCAAACTTGGCATTCTTTATTTCGTCCATTGCCCACTCTGGCATGTCGTCCTTCTTTTTTGTCATAAGCATCTAGTCTAGATTTTGTCTTTTTTACTTTTTTGCCACCATTCAAGATAGTCGTATTGTTTGTCTTCACGAGTAGCCTCGCGTCTGTTTAATCTGTCTCTTATGTCGTTTACTCCCTCTCTGGTAGCATAAAGGCCGCACTTTTTGCAGATAAAGTGCTTTGTTACAGGATCAAATTTCATAGGGATCTCGATTTCTTCTATGAGTTTTTGGATTCCTTCTTGACTTTCGCTTTCAGCCTGACGCTCAAATACTGCTTTACGTTCTTTTGCAAAACATTCTGGGCAATTTACCAATGCTTTAATCAAAAAAATTTTCCATAAAAGCGTTCCCACATGGGTTTTGATCGCATACATGTACATTCTGGTACGCGGATTATGTCGTCATCCCGTTAGGTCCGTTCGCCCATCGAAATACCGCGTACCAGACACAGTAACCTGTCTGAAAAAGCTATTATCTTTTCTCTTCGAGCATCTGAGCTGCTATTTTTGCAGCAGTTTGGGCTCCGTTTGGCACAAAATTCTCTTTAAATTGCCGTATTGATTCGTCAAACTTGGCATAATCCTTTCTTATCTCTAGTATTGCCCCGATGACTTGTTTTTTACTTTTTGCACCAATTCCTAGTTTGTGTTCCTGTGCCCACTGTATCTGATTTGTCTGTTCATCGTATACCGGTATGCCGATTATTGGCTTTCCCTTTATCCCAATTATTTCGCCCATAACAGTATGTGAGCCATTTATGACCGCGTACCTGCAAAAATCAAGCGTGGTTTCCTTTTCTTCTTCTGAAAGAAATCCGACATCAATCTGTACCCAGTCGATTTTCTTTTCCAGGGCATCAGAAATAGAATAACTCTTCCCATCCTTCCCAAGAACCCTGTCAATTAATGGGTCGTTTATCGCATGGGAGACTATTCTTTTTTCGTTTTTTATCTCGTCTGCATGAAAAACCTCTTCATATTTTTTACCAGTTATCATATTTGTTGACTTGTTTCCTGTACGCATCCAATACCCGAAATCCGTGTTTTCAATTAGTTTTTCAAAGTCTGTTTTCTCTTTTTGGATTC
>DATBQZ010000015.1:0-1696 GCA_036560565.1 Candidatus Nitrosotenuis sp. | reverse complement strand
ACTGACCTCAAGCTTTCCTTCAAGATGCATCTTTACTGCCTTAAGCAAAGTGTTTGCTTCAAGCTTTTGGCCTTTCTGTCTTATGGATTCTAGAGTGTCTTTTGGACCTACCTTGAAGGAGTCTTGGAAGATGATTGGACCCTGATCAAGCTCCTCTGTAACATAATGGGCAGTGACACCGACAATTTTTGTTCCTCTCTCAAAGGCCTGTGCATATGCAAAGGCGCCTGGGAATGCAGGTAACAACGACGGATGAATGTTGATTATTCTGTGAGGGTACCTCCAAACAAAGTTGGGCGTCATGATTCTCATGTATCGTGCAAGCACCACAAGATCAATGTCATATTGTTTTGCAATTTCAATTAGCCTGTTTTCTGCCTCAAGCTGATCCTTTTCGTCAACTATCACAAACGGAATCTTTGCCTTCCTTGCCATGGGCTCTAGAGTTTTTTCGGTTCCTACAATTACGCTTATTCTGCCTTTGAGCTGGCCCTTGGCATTTGCATTAAGCAGCACTTCCAAGCAGTGCGGCTCCCTTGTAACAAACAGTGCGATGTTTTTGTGCGAGTTAATCTCATGATAGATGCTTACCTCCATTCCGATCTTTCTTCCAAGGTTCTGGAGTTCTTTATCGAATTTTTTAATGTCAATTTCTTTTGAGAATGACGCCTCTAGGTGCATTCCAAATAGTCCCTTTATGACATTTTGATTGACCCGTTCAATGTTGCCGTCTCTTTGAAATATGAAATTGGTAAATGAGGCAACGATTCCCTCGCTGTCTTTCCCAACAACTGTGATGCCTATTCGGATCTTTTTCACAGAATTGTGTCACAGTTTGACCTTATTAATTATCTAGTCTGATTTTGGATGTTTTTTGTAAAAAGAGTTTATGGTGCGGAGAGTGGGATTTGAACCCACGAACTCCTAAGAGATAAGGGCCTAAACCTTACGCCTTTGACCGGGCTGGGCGACCTCCGCAGTGATGCTCCAATTTTACACAAACTTATTGGTTACCATTGGAACCAAAACCGCACTTGACTGCCAAAAACCATGTGTGACAAAGACTCCAAAACAGTTGATAAAAATTATGGTCTAGTCAAAATCATCCGAATTGAAATCTCTTCAGTTTATCCTAAAATCAATAGTTCTCTATGCATCGCTTTCAGCGGCATTTTCAATACTTGGACTATTCCCAATACTTGAGCAGTTCTTGCCGAAGCCATATCTGATTGGAAACCCGTTGGAGGTAAGCGGAATTTCCATAGAGCATGTTGTAGGTCATGTGATATTTGGCATGATTGTGGGGCTTGCCGGCATGCGTATCCGGTATGTCGCCATTGCAGGATTGTTCCCGATTGCTCTGGATGCAGACCATCTGATTCAATTTCTAAATGTGGATGTCGTTCCGCGTATGTCGCACTCTATTCTGTTTGGGTTGATCTCAGTACCGCTGATGATGCTCTTTATTGGAAAAAAAGACTATCTGCTTGGAGCCGTTTCCTTTTCGGCCGTTTTAGCGCACATCTCTTTTGATATCCTGCTTGGGGGCACTACATCTTTTCCTCTCCTTATACCGGTAATCAACAAAATGGTGTCTTTTCAAGGATATGACTGGATCACGTTCTTACTAATCGCAATTGCAATTGTAGGAATTGCCAGAATCATAACAAAAAATCGCACCGTTGAACACAAACCT
>DATBQZ010000014.1:0-5417 GCA_036560565.1 Candidatus Nitrosotenuis sp. | reverse complement strand
TCTTTTCCTCTCCTTATACCGGTAATCAACAAAATGGTGTCTTTTCAAGGATATGACTGGATCACGTTCTTACTAATCGCAATTGCAATTGTAGGAATTGCCAGAATCATAACAAAAAATCGCACCGTTGAACACAAACCTGAAAAGCACAAATCTAGCTCATAAAATCAAGAATTAATGGGAAAGTTATTTGGCACCAACGGAATACGCGGTATCTTCTCAGAGGATCTGAACCTGGAATTTCTTTCCGACATTGTTTCATCAATTGCAACGTATTTCAAAAGAGGCCCAATTCTTGTAAGTTATGACGGGCGAGATTCTAGTCCGCTTATCGCAAAAGTAGTGTGTTCTACTCTAAACTACTGCGGACTTGATTGTAGTCTGGCAGGCCTTGTCCCAACTCCCGCATTGGAATATGCCACAAAAGCGCTTGGGTATTCAGGAGGAATCATGATTACTGCGTCTCACAACCCGCCTCAATACAACGGACTAAAGCCAGCCGCAAAGGACGGTGTGGAAATTTCACGTGAAGACGAATTAGTAATAGAAGATATCTACTTTAACAAAAAATGGACAAAAAATCCCAAAAAGTTTGGCAAAACTCAAGCTGAGTCAAGAGTGATTCGCACATATCTTGACGGAATCAAATCGCAAGTAAATGCAAGCAAAATCAGATCAAAAAAATTCAAAGTTGTACTGGATCTTGGCAATGGAGCGCAGGCAGTGGCAGCACCAAATCTCTGCAAGGAACTTGGCTGCACAGTTTTTCTAATTAATGAAAAAATTGATGGAAAATTTCCAGGAAGAGGATCAGAGCCGACACCAAGTAATTTGCAAAAATTATCAAATAAAGTACTGGAAAAGAAGGCAGATTTTGGTGTGGCCTTTGATGGCGATGGAGACAGGAGCATCTTTTGCGATAATCATGGAGTAATTCTCACAGGTGACAAATCCGCATTGCTTTTGGCAAATTATCTTTTAAAGAAAAACCCAAAATCCAAAGTTGTAACATGCCTTAACTCAAGTTCCGTCATAGAGGCAATAGCTTCCAAAACAAAATCAAAGGTGATTAGGACAAAGGTTGGAAGCGTTGAGGTATCAAGAAAGATGGTTCCGGAAAAAGCACTTGTTGGGTTTGAGGAAAATGGCGGCTTTATGTATGGAAAGCACAATCAAGTGCGAGACGGATCAATGACTCTGGCATTGGTCCTGGACCTTATTGCAGACTCTGGCAAAACAATATCTGAGGAAATCTCTGCCCTACCACCGTCATATACAACAAAAGACAAGGTCTCTTGCTCTAAAAAAGAAGCAGCAAAAATAATATCGCAACTAAAAAAGGAACACAAAAACTATGACACAACAGACGGGATCAAACTAATTTTTGATGAGAGAAATTGGATTATGATTAGGCCGAGTGGTACGGAGCCGATAGCAAGAATCTATGCAGAGGCGGATTCGGAGGAAAAACTTGGCAACCTCATGTCAAAATACACCAAAAAGGTAAACTCGATTCTGGACAGATAACACTAATAAGGCGATGTTAAAGAACTCAAGGAATGGAAATGATCCCTATGGGTGATATAATTGGCTAAGGCTTATTACGTAAAATTCGAGACTCCAGCTGATCTGGTAAATCCAATACTTGAAGCAGTTAGAGTTGCATCGCAAAGTGGTAAGGTTAGAAAAGGAACAAACGAAGCAACAAAGGCAATCGAGAGAGGAATTAGCAAACTAATAGTTATTGCAGAAGATGTAGAGCCTCCAGAGGTAGTAGCACATCTCCCGATAATCTGTGAAGAACAAAACGCCGCATATGCATTTGTTCCAAGCAAACTAGACTTGGGAAAGGCATTAGGCATCGATGTGACCTCTGCCGCTGCAGCAATAATTGATGCAGGCGATGCTAACCACATTGTTGAAGAAGTAGTTTCTTCAATAAAGAAGATCAAAGGTGGCAAGTAACAATGAGCACTTCCCAGACGGAAGATGTAGTATCTGCCGAAGTAATACAACTTGTCGGTAAGACTGGAATTGCAGGCGAAATAACCCAAGTTAGAGTAAAGATTCTGAGTGGCAGAGACAAGGGGAGAATTCTTACAAGAAACGTAAAAGGCTCCGTACGAATGTCTGACATTTTGATGCTGCGAGAAACAGAACGTGAAGCTAAAAAAATAAGGTGATTGAAACTTGAGCCTTCTAGTAAAACCTTGCAGTTTTTGTAATAGACCAGTCTCAAGGGGTTCTGGCACTATGCTTGTAAAAAACGACGGAACAGTCCTATGGTTTTGTTCTCCGAAATGCAAAAAGAACATGTTGGAACTAAAACGCGATCCACGTACGCTCAAGTGGACGAAAAAATATCAGAAAGGCGGAATCGTCAAAAAATAAACTAGGAAAAATTGGCTGAACAAACTCTCTTCATAGTAAAACCAGACGCAGTAGCGAGAAAATTAACAGGACAAATAATCAGCCGATTTGAGAACAAGGGATTCAAAATTTTAAAACTCAAAATGTTTGCATTCACAAAAGCTCAGGCAGAGGACTTTTACTCAGTACACAACACAAAACCGTTCTTTGGAGAACTGGTGGAGTTTATCACATCTGGTCCAGTTGTTGCCGCAGTAATTGAGGGAAACAACGCAGTTGCTACAACAAGACTGATGATTGGCGCAACAAAATCGTTTGAAGCGGCACCAGGATCAATTCGCGGTGATTTTGGCCTTGGATTCTCAGACAATATCATTCACGCGTCCGACTCTAAGGAAAGTTTTGAAAAGGAAGCGAGGGTAGTATTTCAGTGAGATGCGTTGCGAATTCGACAACCAATAGTGGCCGTTTTGGGCCATGTAGACTCTGGTAAAACCTCCCTACTTGATAAAATCCGTGGCACCGGTGTTCAGGGAAGAGAGGCAGGTGGAATCACACAACACATAGGTGCAAGCTTTCTTCCTACTGAGACAATCAAAAGCATGTGTGGCCAGCTATATGGCAAACTAACAAAAACCGAACATGAAGTTCCAGGCCTTTTGGTAATTGATACGCCTGGGCACGAAGTGTTTACAAATCTTAGAACTAGGGGCGGCTCTGCAGCTGACATTGCGATTCTGGTGGTAGATACAAACAGAGGATTCCAACCGCAAACAAGTGAAAGCCTACAAATTCTCCAAGCAAGAAAGGTTCCGTTTGTCATAGCGCTAAACAAAGTTGATCAGATTCCTGGTTGGAGAAAAGTTGACACCCCGTACATCACACAGGCAATAAAGCAACAGGATCAGTTCATGCAGACTACAATTGATGAGCAAATCTACAACGTGGTTGGAACGCTCTCAATTCTTGGATACCAATCAGAAGCATTCTATAGGGTGCAAGACTTTTCAAAAGAAATCGCAATTGTCCCAGTCAGTGCAAGAACGGGTGTCGGAATACCTGAGCTCCTAACAGTACTTGTGGGGCTGACCCAGCAATATTTGCAAAAAAGACTTGCCCAAGAAGAAAAGCCAAGCCGCGGAATCATCCTTGAGGTAAACGATGAGATCGGACTTGGAACTACTGCCAATATGATCTTAATTGACGGCCAGATGAAAAAAGGAGACAGCGTAATTGTTGCAAAAAGGGACTCTGTGATTGTTACAAAGCCAAAAGCAATGTTGCTGCCAAAACCGCTTGATGAAATGCGCGATCCTCGCGATAAATTCAAACCTGTAAACCAAGTTGAGGCTGCAGCAGGAATTAAAATTGCATCGCCTGACTTGGAGGGAGTACTACCTGGAAGCACGGTCTATGTGACAAGTGACGAATCCGAGATAGAAGAATTTAAGAAAATCATAGAATCAGAAATGAAATCAGTATTTGTCAGTACGGAAACAAACGGAGTTATTCTGAGGTGTGATACCATAGGCTCACTTGAAGCACTGACTGAAATGCTCAGACGTGCGCAGGTGCCAATAGCAAAAGCGGACATTGGGCCCGTAAACCGACGCGATGTAATGGAGGCCAAGGTGGTTAAAGACAACGACAGGCATCTGGGCGCAGTTTTGGCATTTAACGTAAAGATATTTCCTGACGCTCAGGAGGAGGCAGAAAACAATCACATCAAAATCTTCAGCGACAAGGTGATCTACAGCCTAATTGACAATTACACCAACTGGGTCACCGAAGACTCGGCACATGAGGATGATGCGATATTTGGCGAAATCTCCCCAATTTGCAAATTTACCTTTCTTAAGGGCTACATATTTCGAAACAGCAATCCTGCGGTGTTTGGAATACGTGTTGATGTGGGAAAGGTGCGACAGAAAATCCCAATCATGAACAAGCAGGGCAAAAAAATAGGCCTAGTTCACCAGCTGCAGGACGGGAAAAAGTCAATAAGCATTGCAACACAGGGCCAGGAAGTCGCGTGCTCTATACAAGACGTGACAATTGGAAGGCAAATTTTAGAAGAGGATGTTTTTTACTCCTTGCCAAAATCCTCGGAGGCAAAACTTCTCATTGAAAGGTTTTCACACAAGCTATCCGCAGAAGAACAAACAGTACTAAATGAAATTTTAGTAATTCAGAGAAATCAAGATGCTGCCTACGGCTACATCTGATATTTTTTAGCAATCATGTGGATGCCGGGCTCGCCTACTGCTCCCACCATTTTATCCACTGGCTGTCCGTTTTTGAACATGATAAATGTCGGTATTGACTGAACCGCAAATCGCATGGCAATGTCTTGGCATTTGTCAACATTGACCCGCGCAAATTTGACGTGTCTGTATTTTTTTGACATCCTATCAAAAATCGGGTGCATTGACTTGCATGGGCCGCACCACTCTGCCCAAAAGTCTACCAGGACAAGACCTCCTGAAACGGTTTGATCAAAGTTTGTTTGGTCCAAATCAATTACGCTTATCTGGGCTTGGGCTATTACGTCAGACTGCTGCTTTAGCATCTCTGCCATCTTTCGCTGCTTGATTTTTTCAATTTCAGGATCTTCCACGAAAATGAATCCACATTTACCATTTAATAATTTAAAGGTCCAAAAGAAAACGCATCATGACTCCATTTTCCTGTTTTATCTCCATCAAATGAAAAGTGGGCGATTTTATTTCAACCTTGAAATGATGCTTCTCAAAGCTAATGTCCTCCCCTGTTAGTACAGCAGTAATCTTGTAAGACGCATTTTTTTCAATTTGGAGACTGATTTTTTTTGTAGCAAAACCGTCTGTGATTGTAAGTATGATCATCTCCTCAAGCCAATTATACAGCAAGTAACTGAGGTCTTTCCCAGTAACTGTGAGCGTTCTTTCTTTTTTTTCCTCGACTAGTTTGGAATCAAGAATTGTATCCACAACAGATTTTCCTGCCAATACAAACGCCTCTTCTAGTGTTGATGCCTCAACTTCAATGATTGCGTCGGTAGCGTGTTC
>DATBQZ010000013.1:0-3548 GCA_036560565.1 Candidatus Nitrosotenuis sp. | reverse complement strand
GGGTAGAAGATATTGCAAGATCTGCTCTGTATTTTGCATCTGATGATTCAGGATGGGTCACAGGCTCTGTTTTGGCAATAGATGGTGGCGAATCCGCCAAATGAGATGTCTCATAAATTCAAGCCAAATCAATTTAATATCGATATTTTAAGGAAATGTATTGAGTCCGCAAAAGAAAAGAAAGGCCAAAATTATCATATTACTTGCAGTCATCTGGTTTGTGATTTCCCTCCCCTTACCGTGGCTTTACCAAACGCCTGAGGAGGCAAGACCGCAAATGTACATCTTGCTCCAAATGATAGGCATAATTTCGATTCCATTCATAGTACTTGGAATCGCATGGACAATAAAGCCGGAACTAACTACATAACAAATTGTCAATCAAACTACCATTTGCAAATCCGCTAAACGAGACTGCACTTGCCATTAATGCTGCAATACAGGCAAGTAAGGCAGTGATGGAAATTTACGCACAGGATTTTGCAATAGAGCATAAAGATGACGACTCGCCAATAACAAAGGCAGACTTGGAAAGCAACCAAATCATAAAAGAAATTCTCTCAAGTTCTGGTTTGCCAATTTTATCTGAGGAAGACGAGGATGACAAATCCAGACTAGAGCATGAGAAAATTTGGATTGTTGATCCACTGGACGGTACAAGTGATTTTGTAAACAAGACTGGGGAATTCACAATCATGATTGCCCTTGTAGAAAAGAAAAAGCCCATCCTTGGAATAATTTCAAGACCAACTACAAACATGTTATTTTTGGCACAAAGAGGAAATGGTGCATTTGTATTTGAGAGAGAATCTTGGAAGAGTCTCGCTGTAAGTAAAACCAGTGAATTGAAAAAATGCAATGCAGTCGGGAGCAGATTTCATTTAACAGAGGCAGAGAAGGGATTTTTCAAAAGTCTTGGGGTTGAGAGTTTTGCAAGTAGGGGTAGTTCACTAAAGGTTGCCGAAATTTGTATGGGCATGGCAGACATTTACCTCACAACCTCAAACAAGATAAAACAGTGGGATACTTGTGCGTCTTATTGCCTGGTTACTGAATCTGGAGGGAAAATGACTGACATGTATGGCAATGATATTTCGTACAACACTGAAAGGCTAAACCATGAAAACGGTTTACTCGTTACAAACGGCCTTGTGCATGATCAGATAATCAAAAAATACCAGTCACTTGACTAGGTTTTTTGATTTTAAGAAATTTAAAAGATTTTGAACGCTTTGCTCTAGTGTTTCTTTTTCTGTATCAAGTACAAAGTCCGGATTTGGTGGGGCTTCGTACGGATCGCTTATGCCAGTAAAGTTCTTGATTTCGTTGGCTCGTGCCTTTTTGTACATTCCCTTGACATCACGGGTTTCACACTCTTGTAGTGAGCATTTTACGTATACTTCAAAGAATCGTGTGTCGTCTCCGACTATTTTTCTTGCGTCCTCCCTGTTTTCAATAAATGGACTAACCAGAGAAACCCCGCACGGGACGTTGTGCTTTAGGAGCAGTTTAGCTAGGTGTGCGACTTTTTTGTTGTGCTCGACTCGTCCTTCTTTGGAAAAGTCCTTTGGTGATAGCCATTCTCGCAATTCATCGCCATCTAATATGGCAAGGTTTGGGACGTGTTTTTGCATTGCCCTAACTATTGTAGTCTTGCCAGAACAAGGAAGACCTGTCATCCATACCACAAATGTCATTTCAGTTTAACTCAAAATTATAGTTCTTAAAGACTTTACGAAAATTATGTGGTAAACCAGCCTTGTTTTTCCAGATACTCGATCTCCCCCATTACCGTTTCAATCTTTGTCGATACGGCAATTACCGACTGGAACTGTTCATACATTGCTTGCTCTTCTTCCTTTGAGAGAACCTCAGGTGCTCTTTTGAAAAACTCGTCCTCCTTTGAGAGATGGTCATTTAGGTAAATGGCATAGGTCCGCAGAAATCTTGCAACTGGCTCCCGTGCGTCTTCGCCGTTTTTCCATCTTTGAACGTGTTTTGCAATATTTTTTGCAATTCTTCTGCTAAATTCGTGCTCTATTGTAAATTTTCTAATTTCTTCTTTTAGTGTATCATAACTAGCAACGCACGCAAAGTACGAGTCTTCCTCTCTGGAATAATGAATTGCGTCCAAAAACTCGGAAATTACAAAGGTGATTTTTTCTAAATCAGAAATGGGAATTGGCTTTTCTGCGTACAAGTCCTTGTGGCATTTTATGATGATTTTTTCTAGGCGTCTTATTTTGAGATGGTCTTGCCGAAGGGCTTCAGTTGCGCTCATTTGGTATGGGTGTAATTTTGCAGATTATAAATTCAAGGTGAGCAAACTTTGCAGTCGCATTTCATCATGCCGTCCTTTTCCATACAATTATCATGTTTTTCTTCAAAGCATTTGAGGCAAAGTACCATAGATGTGGTAAAATCATATCACTATTATCGGTTTGGCCTAGAGGACAGAGTTAGAGTTTGCACCGTCAAAGTTTATTGTGACGCCTGACAGATACTTGATTTTGTTTTCAACTATACATTTGACAAAATTTCCAATTTCTGCAGGCTCTCCTAGTCTTTTCATTGGGAGCGACTCTGCGTATTTGTTAATATCTCCAACCAGTTCTTTCATTCTGTCAGTGTTGATTGGTCCTGGCGCAATGTTTACGCAGTTGATGTTTTTTGATGCGAGCTCCTTGCTCAGTACTTTGAAAACTGCGGTGAATGCAAGCCTGTATGCGCTTGAGATTATCAGTCTTGGATTTGGTTCCTTGATAACATTAGACGTTATTACAAAAATGTAGCCTCCATTTCTTACCCTTAGTTTTTGCAACAACAGGCAAAATCCCAAGAATAGCTGGTTGTGGTATTTCTGCCAGTCCTTTTCGGTTACGTCATAGAATTGTTTTGGAGCGGGTCCACCCGTGTTCAAAACTAAAATGTCTGTTTCTTTGTGTTTTTTGATGAAATTTTTGACACTGATCAAGTCTGACGTGTCAATGTCTTTTTGTGATGCGGCAAACACATCACACCCGATAGAAGATAGTGATTCTGCAATTGCCTTACCTATCCCTCTTGTGCCGCCTAGAACTATTGCCTTCATCATACAGGGGTATTATCGCAATTCATTTTAATTTACTGCTTATTCTAGGCCAAAGAGGATTACTTTTTTTGGATCATGTTGGATTATTCCAAAATGTGGCTTTGCAAAGCCACCACTGTGGTGTCCTTGTGGGCCTCCAAGTCCAACTCGGAACAAATAGTTACTGTTTTTGTCAATCTTAAATTCGCGCTTTTGCATAACAAATGATTCGATTTTTTCCGTTACGGGTTGAAATTGCCAAATGTTTGTAATTTTATTTCTGGTTTGTTGTATGGCTGCTTCCATATGCTGATGGCCGCACAATATAATGAAATTCTCAAGCTTGGTTTTTCCCTCTTCAAATGCGGAAGATGCTTTGTAATGATACCCGTAGTAACTGTAAAACTCGTTATTTTCCTCAGATAGTCTTTGCCATGTTTTTTGATACAGCCACGGATCATCTCCTTCTTTGGTTATT
>DATBQZ010000012.1:0-17520 GCA_036560565.1 Candidatus Nitrosotenuis sp. | reverse complement strand
TATGGAATGGTTGACATTGAAAAACTAAAGCATTCCATCACAAAGGAAACTGCGCTTGTTAGTGTGATGTTTGCAAATAACGAGGTTGGCACAATCCAACCAATAAAGGAAATCGCCCAAATCTGCAAGCAACACAACGTATTGTTTCATACTGACGCAATTCAGGCAGTTGGAAAAATCCCAATCGATGTCAAGGAGCTTGGTGTTGATTTGCTCTCTATGTCGTCTCACAAAATAAATGGCCCAAAGGGAATCGGGGCGCTTTACATCCGAGACGGAACTGCGCTTGACCCATTCATCCTTGGTGGGGGGCAAGAAAACGGCATGCGCTCAGGAACTGAGAACGTGGCAAATATTGTGGGCTTTGGAAAGGCATGTCATTTGGCAAAAGAACACCTGGACAAAAACGCAGTACACATGCAAAGCCTAAGGGATCATCTAACATCTAGAATCGTCAGTGAAATATCACACGTCTCAGTAAACGGCAACGTGGAGAACAAGACTCCAAATAACGCGCACTTTACTTTTCTTGGCGTAAATGGGGAAGACCTGATAATCAAATTGGACGAATATGGGGTTGCAGCATCCACTGGATCTGCATGCTCTGTCAAAACCCAAAAGGCATCACACGTTTTGATGGCGATGGGATTTTCTCATGAGCAAATCACGGGCTCTCTTAGAATCACTGTTGGCCTGTACAACACCATACCGGAAATGGATCAAACAGTGGACATACTAAAAAAGGTAGTTCAGGAGCTGCGGAGCGTATCTCCGTTTAAAACAAAATACGGCTTTTAACTAATTCGAAGTAAGGACATTTTCTTTGTAGATATAGTCATTGTCAAAGTGATGGCAAGTACCAAAACTATGAGTGCGATTGGACCAAATTCCGGAATTACCTGGGTTCCGATAATTTCAATATCTGAGTCTCCTTCTAGGAACTGTATTGTAAGTACTCTGGAATCAGCATCTGCAGATTCTTGGTATTGCACCTCGGAGCCATCAATGTAAATTATGAATGTGTCATCATCACCAGTTGTTGTTTTGGCGTCAATCCAGTCTCTTCCCAAGTCCAAAGTCAAAGATCCGTCATTGTCTGACTGTATTGTTACGATAAATCCAAGTATCTGCGGATCAACAATTATGTCCTTTACCGTTCCGCCACGTATTGTGTATGGAATATCAAATGTTCCAGAATCTCCTGCCTTTACCTCAAAAATTTGTGTTGTGTCGTTTGCTGTACTTTTGGTCTGAAAATCAAACCCCGTCTCATAGACATTGCCACTTACTCCATATGTTGCCTTTACTGTATATCTGCCATCACTCTTCCAGTATATTCCGTCTGCAATTACCGTGTGGGTGTAGCTTCCGTCCTGAGACACTTCGACTTGGGCAATGTTTACTATGTTTGTGCCGTAGAATATCTGTATGATTATGGGCGTCTTTTCCAAGACTGCGTCAACTTTACCGGATATCACAATTGCGTCGCCCTGCTTGTAGAATTCTTTTGCAATGCACAGTTTGCATTCCTGCGCATGTACCGATACTACGTTAATTGCAACTAACGCTAAAACTGAAAATAACACTAATCCGTGAAGATTATTCATTATCAAAGTTGGACTATAATCGTATATTTCCTTTTCTAGATAATCATACTAAAAAATGAAAAAAGTTGATTGATCTTAGTATCTTGGTAAGATGCTAAGTCGTGTTCTTGCAGAAACCGCAATTATTGATACAATTGCTACTGCGAGAATTATTGCTGCTGTAGTGCCAAATTCTGGGACTGCCCAGGTACCAATGACTTCGATTTGTGTAGCACCTTCTGGGAAGGTTATATCTAATGTTCTGTCGTCTGAAGTGGTGTCTATTTCCTCAAAGTCTGCTTCTTCACCATCGACTAGTACGATGAAATCGGCGTCATCTCCTTCCATTCCGTGCTGTCTTGCATCAAGTACATTTCTTGGAATTTGCAAAGATACTGAACCGTCACTTTCTGTTGTGATCATCAAAGTAAGCGAAGATGTCTTAGAACTGACGGAATTTCTTTCTACTACGCCTCCTGTTATGTCAAAAGGAACACAGTATACTTGACCTCCACCTTTTACTACAAGCTCGTCTGCAACACATGCTGATGCCTCTTCGGCTACTTCACCGGTAATCTCTACCATCGCTTTATCATTGATCTGTTGTGGACCATATTGAGCTCTGATGGTGTACATACCGTTTTGTTTCCAAAGATTACCTGCTGTGTTTAACATTGCTTCAAAGCTGTTGTCTTCAGATACTTCTACTTGCTGAACTGTCACAATGTTGTTTTGTGGTCCAGTCACTGTGATCGTAACTGGAGCATCGCCTCTAAGATTTGCAACATATCCGTGTACATGAATTTCGGAATTGTGATCATATACTTTGTTTTCAGTCACAATCCTAATTGGCAAGTCGTTTTGACTAGCTAGGTTGGCTTTTTCGTATATGTCCATGCTGCCACAATCTGGGCATGCTTCTTCGTCGAAGGAAGATGCATAAGTTGGTACTATTGCTAAAGTGCCCGCTGCAGCCATTATGGCAATTAGCGCGTATAGTGCATAACTATTCATCTTGATTGGCGATTAGAGTATTGACTATTTATGTATATTTAAAAAATGAAAAAAGTTGATTGATCTTAGTATCTTGGCATTATGCTAAGTCGTGTTCTTGCAGAAACCGCAATTATTGATACAATTGCTACTGCGAGAATTATTGCTGCCATTGCGCCAAATTCCGGAATTACCCAGGTGCCGATAATCTCAATTTGAGAAGTATCTCCCTCGAACGGAATTGTCAGTGTGCGTTCAGATGCTGTTGTGGTTTCCTCAAAGTCTACTTCCGATCCATCGACTAGTACGAAGAAATCTACATCCTCTCCAGATTTGCCGTCAGGGCCGTTTTTAGCATCAATTACCTCTCTTGGTATCATTAGCTTGACTTGGCCGCCTTCGTCACTGGTAGGTTCGATTGTTACTAGCAGTGATTTTGCTGCTATGTCTGGTTCGATGCTGATTATTCTGCCTCCTGTTATAGAGTAGCCTACCAACAGTTCAGGATTGCCCTCTACTGGGACTGTTTTGCCTGAAGGTGCTGTTCCGGTACTACCGCTAAATTCGAAGGTAGTTTCTGCTGTTCTTGTATCGGTTCCATAGAGTACTTTGATGGTGTATGTCCCTTGGGATCTCCACAGAGCTCCACCAGCTGCTATCTCAGTTCCATAGGTACTATCCTCTGAAACGTCTAGTTGCTCTACAGTTACCAAGTTTCCATTAGCTGCTACGACTTGGAGAGTTACAGGATAACCGGACAGTCTTTCTCTGACTTGGCCTGATATCGATATTACGTCTCCGTCATTATACGACTCTTGGTCTGTGGTTACTGTTATTGCATCTACAATTTGAGCGAAAGCTGGTGCTACGTTCACACCTGTAGCCAGAATTGCAAACAATGCTATTACTGTGTACAGAGTACTCATCTTGTTTATTCGTGCTAACGAATACTATTTAAGCTTAAGAAAAAAATCATTGACTAAAGACAAAAAATATTGATTTCTTGTTGGGATCTTGATTAAATATATATAAACCACTTGGGGCAGTTTTTACAGTTTGTTTGGTAATTTTGTATATTTAGCTAATGCTATCCAAGGTGGTCTCTAAGTGGCAACTAAAAAGAGTCACATTCTCGTCCCAGATCACGTCTATGTTCCAAAACATGAGATCATGTCAAAAAAAGAGGCAGAAGAAATACTGAAAAAATTCAACTGCAAACCAACTGAAATGCCGTTTATTTTTGCAAATGATCCGGCAATCATCGGACTTGGTGTAAAACCGGGAGACATGATAAAAATCACAAGAAAAAGTCCAACTGCTGGAGAGAGCATCTATTACCGATACGTGGTGGAGGTTTAGAAAATGTCTGACACTTCAAACAAACGCTGGCCAATCATTCAGGATCTTCTAAAGCGAGAGGGAATCGCAAGACAGCACCTAAACTCTTTTGACGAATTCCTTGAACGTGGACTACAAAGCATAATTGACGAAGTAGCACAAATTGAAATTGAAAACGCGGAATATCCGTATAAAATCCAACTTGGCAAAGTAAAATTACAACAACCGCGAATGATGGAGCTTGACGGATCAATCACTCACATCACTCCGGCAGAAGCGCGACTCAGAAATGTTTCATACTCTGCACCAATAATGATGGAGGCAAGTGTAGTTGAGGACGGAAAAATTCTAGAATCAAGATTTGTCCACATCGGCGACATCCCAGTGATGGTCAGATCAAACGCATGCATACTGCACAACTTTTCAACTCAAAAGTTAATCGAACACGGCGAGGATCCAAACGACCCAGGCGGATATTTCATAATTAACGGATCAGAGCGGGTGATTGTCGGACTAGAGGACCTGTCTTACAACAAAATTATTGTCGACAAGGAAAAAGTTGGCGGCAACGACGTGTTCAAAGCTAAAGTATATTCATCAATTGTAGGTTATCGCGCAAAACTAGAACTCGTTATGAAAAATGACGGACTAATTGTTGCAAGAATCCCTGGCTCTCCTGTTGACATTCCAGTTGTGACACTAATGAGAGCACTTGGTCTTGAGGCAGACCGCGAGGTTGCAGCAGCAGTATCACTTGTAGACAGCCTTCAAAACGAACTGGAAGCATCATTTGAAAAGGCAGCAGACGTGCAAACAACAAAGGATGCAATTGTATACATTAGTAAGAGAATCGCGCCTGGAATGCTAGAAGAATTCCAGATAAAGAGAGCAGAGACATTGCTTGATTGGGGTCTCTTACCGCACCTAGGAAAACACCAAGAAAACAGGAGAGAAAAAGCACAATTCCTTGGAGAGGCCGCATGTAAATTAATCGAATTAAAACTTGACTGGATATCACCTGACGACAAGGATCACTATGGAAACAAAGTGATCAAGTTTGCAGGCCAGATGTTAGCTGATCTGTTTAGAACTGCATTTAGAAATCTGGTTAGGGACATGAAATACCAACTGGAAAGATCAGGACAAAAGCGAGGCATCAATGCAGTAGCAGCTGCAATCCGTCCTGGAATAGTGTCAGACAAACTAAACAATGCAATTGCAACAGGAAACTGGGGCAGAGGCAGAGTCGGCGTAACACAACTGCTCGACAGAACAAACTATCTTTCTACTATTTCTCACCTAAGAAGAATTCAATCCCCACTATCTCGAACTCAGCCAAACTTCGAGGCAAGAGATCTACACCCAACTCACTTTGGCAGAATTTGCCCAAGCGAAACCCCAGAAGGCTCTAACTGTGGTCTTGTAAAGAACTTGGCACTATCTGCAATCATCTCAGTAAACGTATCGCCAGAAGAAATCATAGAAAAACTCTATGACTTGGGCTCTGTTCATTTTACTGACGCAAAAGAGGACCTAAAACGAGATGGAACTCGAGTATTCGTAGATGGAAGACTAGTTGGCTATTACAAAGACGGCGAAAAACTAGTAGAATCACTTCGCGAGCTAAGACGAAGCTCAAAAATACATCCACACGTTGGAATTTCATTTCACAAATCAAATGTCGAGGGTGCGACAAAGAGGCTCTATGTTAATTGCAACGCAGGCCGTGTACTGCGTCCGCTAATTGTGATTAAAGACGGAAAATCCCTGCTGACACCAGATCTAATTGACAAAGTATCAAAGAAACTGATGTCTTGGAACGACCTTCTTAGAATGGGAGTAATTGAGCTAAACGACGCAAACGAGGAGGAAAACTGCTTCCTTACACTTGATGACAAGGACACCAAAAAGTACACTCACCTTGAGATATTCCCATCTGCAATCTTGGGAGCTGGTGCATCAATCATCCCATATCCAGAACACAACCAATCCCCAAGAAACACATACGAATCCGCAATGGCAAAACAAAGTCTTGGATTCTCAACTCCGATGATGAACACAAGTACCTATGTCAGACAACACTTCATGTGGTATCCACAGACACCAATTGTTACTACAAAAGCAATGAACCTACTTGGACTAGAAGACCGACCAGCAGGACAAAACTGTGTTGTCGCAGTATTGCCATTTGACGGTTACAACATTGAAGACGCGATTGTGATTAGCAAAGCAGCAGTAGATAGGGGTCTTGGAAGAACATTTTTCTTTAGAATCTATGAGGCAGAAGCAAAGCAGTATCCTGGCGGAATGCGCGATAACTTTGAAATTCCAAATGCCGAAGATAACATACGGGGTTACAAGGGAGAAAAAGCATATCGATTACTAGAAGAGGACGGCGTCATCGCTACCGAATCTCCAGCAACTGGAGGAGACATCTTGATTGGAAAAACAAGTCCACCAAGATTCATGGAGGAATATCGCGAGTTTGAATCAAAGGGACCATACCGACGTGACACCTCGATAGGTGTCAGACCGTCAGAGACTGGCGTAGTAGACACTGTTGTTATGACCCAGTCCAACGAGGGCGGAAAAATGTACAAGATTAGAGTAAGAGACATGAGAATTCCAGAAATTGGCGATAAATTTGCATCACGACACGGACAGAAAGGCGTCATTGGAATTCTGGCAAGATACGAGGACTTGCCGTATACTGCAGAAGGAGTAATTCCAGACGTTTTGATCAACCCGCACGCATTCCCGTCCCGTATGACCGTTGGAATGTTCATGGAATCAATTTCAGGCAAGGCAGCGGCACAGCGAGGAACCAAATTTGACGGCTCTGCATTTGTCGGAGAAAAAATGGACGAGATCAAAATTGCACTAGAAGGCAGCGGTCTGAAATATTCTGGTAAGGAAGTAATGTATGACGGAAGAACTGGAAAAGCATTCCCAGTAGAGGTCTTCATGGGAGTAGTATACTATCAAAAACTTCACCACATGGTTGCAGACAAAATTCACGCAAGAGCAAGAGGCCAAGTCCAAATGCTCACAAAACAACCAACGGAAGGAAGAGCAAGAGGCGGAGGTCTGAGATTTGGTGAAATGGAACGAGACTGCCTTATCGCATACGGTGCATCAATGATTCTAAAAGACAGATTACTTGATGAATCCGACAAAGCTGAAATCTTTGTCTGCGAAAGATGCGGGCTGGTAGCATATCATGATGTTAAACAAAGAAAATACGTCTGCCGAGTCTGCGGTGACAAGGCAAAGGTTTCTTCAGTCTCTGTGGCATATGCGTTTAAGCTATTGCTCCAAGAAATGCAGAGCCTCAATGTAGCACCAAGACTAATGATAAAGGAGAGGGTGTAATTGTCAGTTCAAACAGTAAAAGCAATTGACGGAATCCGATTCTCGGTTTGGTCTCCAACTGAAATCAGAAAATATTCCGTTGCTGAAATTACTGCACCTGAAACATACGATGAGGACGGAATGGCAGTCCAAGGCGGGCTGATGGATGGACGACTAGGAACCCTAGAGCCAGGGCAAAAATGCCTCACATGCGGAAACACAGCGGCAAGATGTCCTGGACACTTTGGCCACATCGAACTGGCAGAACCAGTCTTACACATTGCATTTATTGACAATATTCACAAGTTGCTCTTGGCAACATGCCGCTCTTGCTCAAGACTAAAGCTTCCTCAAGAAGACCTTGACAACTACACCCAGGTTCAAAAGCAAAAGGCAGCATATACGATTCTGTCACAGAAAAGAATCCCAGATGAAATTCTAGACAAGGCAAAAAAGGCAAAAGAATGCCCGCACTGTGGCAAGCCCCAATACGATATGATCTTCACAAAGCCGACGATTTTCATCGAAAAAACAGAAATCGGAGAGCACAGACTGCTCCCAATCACAATTAGAGAAAGATTCACGCAAATTAGAGACGAAGATCTCAGACTGCTTGGATATGACCCAAACACTGCAAGACCAGAATGGTTCATCTTGCAAGTATTGCCTGTTCCGCCGGTAACCGTAAGACCATCAATTATTCTTGAGACTGGAATAAGATCAGAAGACGACCTTACTCACAAAATGGTCGACATCATACGAGTTAACCAAAGACTAAAGGAAAGCAAGGATGCGGGAACTCCTCCACTCATTGTTCAGGACTTGGTTGACTTGCTCCAGTATCACACCACCACATACTTTGACAACGAAGTATCTGGAATCCCACAGGCCCACCACCGCTCAGGTAGACCACTAAAGACACTAACGCAAAGACTCAAGGGAAAAGAGGGAAGATTCAGAGGATCACTTTCTGGAAAAAGAGTCGACTTTTCAAGTAGAACCGTAATTTCACCAGATCCAAGCTTAGACCTATCCGAGGTAGGAGTGCCAGAGGCTGTTGCGAAAAAACTGACGATTCCAGAAATTATCACAGAATGGAACATTGAACGAATGCGAGAACTTGTAATTAACGGACCTGACATATTCCCAGGAGTAAATTACATTGTCAGACCAGACGGCGTAAAAATCAGACTTGACTTCGTAGAGGACCGTTCTGTTATAGCTCAAAATCTAGAGGTCGGATATCTTGTTGAAAGACATCTCTCAAACGGAGACATTGTCATGTTTAACAGACAACCGTCACTCCACCAAATGTCAATCATGGCTCACTATGTGCGCGTTTTACCGGGAAAGACATTCCGACTTCACCCGTCAGTATGTCCACCATACAACGCAGACTTTGATGGGGACGAAATGAACCTGCACGTACCGCAAAGCGAGGAAGCGAGAGCAGAAGCAATCCTGCTCATGAGAGTACAAGACCAAATCATATCTCCAAGATACGGAGGCCCAATCATTGGCGCACTAAGGGACTTTATCACTGGATCATACCTGATGACAAAGGACGACACTGTCATCCCGCCGCAGGAATTTGCAAACTATGCGATGCTTGGCGGATTCGAAGGCGCACTACCGGCGCCTACTGCCAAAGGAAAGGACGGACCAATGTACACAGGAAAACAACTCTTCTCACTATTCCTGCCAAAGGACTTTAACTATATTCTAACATCCAAGTGGTCCAAAGGAACAAAGGGACAAGCAAAGGATGTTGTCATTAAAAACGGGGAACTGATCAGCGGAGTAATCGACAAGGCATCGATTGGTGCTGAAGAGCCAGAAAGCGTGCTGCACAGAATAGTAAAGGACTATGGCAATGCAATCGGAAAACAATTCCTAAACTCTGTTTTAATTATCGCAAAACAATTCATCACTCATTATGGATTCAGCTATGGCTATGCAGATCTTGAGCTATCAGATAAAGTAAAGAATGACATTCACACTGGAATTCAGGAAACATACGACACCGTATATGATCTGATTTCACAGGCAAAGAAAGGTACACTGAAGCTCACAAGAGGTCTATCAGCAGATGAGGCGCTGGAAGCATACATCGTAAACGAACTATCCAAGGCAAGAGACAAGGCAGGTAACACCGCAGACCAACAACTTGACCAAAAGAATGCGGCAAGAATCATGGCAACAACTGGCGCAAGAGGTTCCTCGCTAAACATCGGTCAGATGGCAGGTGCATTGGGCCAACAATCAATTCGTGGTAATAGACTAAACAAGGGATACAGCAATCGTGCACTGCCTCACTTTAAGGAAAATGAGGATAATCCAGACGCACACGGATTTGTAAAATCAAACTATAGGGATGGCTTGTCTACAATAGAATTCTTCTTCCACGCTATGGGTGGACGAGAGGGACTTGTAGATACTGCAGTCAGAACACAGCAAAGTGGTTACATGCAGCGAAGACTCATCAATGCACTAGAACATATCAAACTAGAATATGATGGAACCGTACGAGATCCACACGGACACATCATCCAGTTCCTGTATGGTGAAGACGGAGTTGACGTCCAAAAAAGCGACCATGGTGAGGCATTTAACATTACTAGACTAATCGAATCAGAAACAATTGTTGATACTGGTAAAAAAGCAGTAAAAGACGAACAAGAAGAACTACTCAAAAAATACACCAAGACATTCAACCCAAGACTGACAAGGCTAGTCGAGGAAGGAATCACCCAATCAAAATTATCGCGAGATGGAATAGAAAAGGTCCTCAAAAAATCACTTGACTTGTACAACAAGGCAAAAGCAGAGCCAGGACAAGCAGTCGGTATAGTCACTGCCCAGTCAATCGGTGAGCCGGGAACCCAGATGACACTTAGAACATTCCACTTTGCAGGAATCAGAGAAAGAAACGTAACCTTGGGTCTTCCAAGGCTAATTGAACTAGTGGATGCAAGAAAGAAACCAGTAACACCAACCATGGACATCTACCTTGAGGAAAAATACAAAAAATCTAGAGAGAAAGCAATCGAGGTTGCACGAAACACACTGCAAACCAAAGTATCGGCATTGCTGTCCAACGTAGATACCAACTATACCAATGAGATTACACTTGAAGTAAGTCCTGGCGCACTAAACCAAAGAGGCTGCACTGTGGAAGAAGTTGAAACAGCACTGGCATCAAACAAGAAATTCAAAATTGAAACAAGTGGAAACACCCTGACACTAAATCTTGCAGAAGAAGGCGACGCGCCAACTGTGATTGCAATTAGAAACAAGGTCTTGAATACTATAGTAAAAGGAGTCCCAGACATCACTAGAGTTACAGTTGCACAAAAAGATGACGAGTGGGTCATCCAGACAACCGGATCTAACTTGCCAAAGGTACTCGAAATTGATGGAATTGACAAAAGAAATGTTAGGACAAACAACGTCTTTGAAATCGCAGCAACACTTGGAATCGAGGCTGCAAGAAACGCAATGATTAACGAACTATCCTCAACTCTGGAAGACCAGGGACTGGAAGTTGATGCAAGATACATCATGTTGGTATCTGATATGATGTGCTCACGTGGATACTTGCAACAAATAGGAAGACACGGAATTGCAGGAACCAAAGACAGCGTCTTGGCAAGGGCGGCATTCGAAATCACCGTCCCAACTATAGCAGACGCAGCATTGACTGGTGAAGTTGAGAACCTCAAAGGAGTAACAGAGAACGTAATCGTTGGAAGCAACATTCCAGTTGGCTCTGGTACCGTTGACCTCTTCATGCAGGTCTCCAAAAGCTAGTCCTTCAAAATCCAACCCTTAAATTTTGCAAGTTTTTCGTTGTGTGACATTTGGGATTCTGGGACAAATCCTTCTAAACTGATAAATCCGATACTGGTGAAAATTCTATTGTGGTAACAAGTCAACTACTGTTTTTAGTTACATGTGTTAGCTTGTTCACATGTGTGTCTTTTGCAGAAAATACTCCTGATTATTACAAGCCGTACGCGCCAATATACACTGACAAGCAAGTATACACCTGGACTGACAAAGTACACATAACAATTGTCTCTCCGGCTTGGAATGAAAACACACATGCCATTGACTCAATTGGAGACGACAGAGATTATCAGGTCAAAATATCTACTGCAAGTAATTCTCTTGGGCCATATCGACTAACAGAAACATCACCCAACAGCGGAACCTTTGCAGGAGAGGTAACGCTAACTGGATTTTCGCATGATGTAGACGGTGATGGGGCATCTGATACCACCCCGCGAACATCTGGCAACGGTCCAACAAACGGATTGCTTGAAGCAAAGCGAGATGACGGCATTACAGTATCGTTTGAATTTGCAGACGGTGTAGTGCTCACAAAATCTATAAAAATTAGCTGGAATGTGGGAGAAGTTGCATTTTCTAATCTCAGCTATCTTCCTGATGAACAAATCAAAATTCAAGTAAATGATCCTGACATGAATCTCAACCCTGAAAGTTTAGATCAAATTCAAATCACAGTATCGACAGAATCTGACTCTGCTGGAATCTCTGTCGTTGCAGTTGAAACGCAGGACGACTCTGGGATATTTGAATCGACAATTTCTTTAACGCAGACTGGTGTGTCAAGCGGCAACAGAATACGCGCGTTTCCGGGCGATTCTATCACTGCAAAATATGAGGACAGAACACTGCCTCTGCCATATGGCATATCTGATGATTTAGACATAACTGCCACGTCCTCTATAGGCTCAGGCATTCCAAGCATACAACGAGTATCAATAGACGAACTTTACGTTGCAGATTCAACTGGAAAACAAATAAGCGAATTGACAAAGAACAATCAAATCCAAATCATAAGCCACATACGCAATAACCAGGATTACTCACAGCCATTCACATCTATTGTACAAATCACCGATGAACAAAACAGAATAGTCTCGCTTTCTTGGATAGTAGGTAAACTATCTGAACTTCAGAATTTTGAGTTATCACAATCCTGGATTCCAACTGAAAGTGGCAATTACAAAATAGAGACGTTTGTCTGGAAGTCGTTAAATGATCCGTCTCCACTGGTGTCAAGCTATGTCAAGTCGTTTTTTGTAAAATAAATATTCAAAACACGAATCCACGCCCGTTTGTAACTAGTATATTTTTTATAATGATGCAGGACTGTTTGTTTAATGACTAAAACAACACTTTCAGTCTTGTTCACTGTCACAATTCTTTTGTCAGCAGCATTTGTAGCTTCATCTAGTATGATGGGGCAAGCAGATGCTGTCAAGTCAAAAAATACACTGCCTCAAAAATTATTTGGACCGCATACAACAAGCAAAGTCTGTGGTGCGGAGCTATGTTATGACGCAACTAATGATGTAAAAACAAAACGAACCACCACCATGATGGAACTAAAAACGAAATCAATACCAATGAAAGAATCCAAACCAAAAATGATGGATTCTGCAAAAATACATCAATCTTTAGTCGTCACAAAAACAATGCAATCCATTCAGGATCCGGCAGCGGGTCATGAATCGCACCAGATTGCAGTTATCTTGCCACCAAGTAACAAGATCTACAAAGGCACTCTTACTTATGCAGCATCCGAACCAGTCCAGCTTGTAGCCCTACATGGGCCATTAGCTGAAGGCGAGGCTACCGGTCAACCAATCTGGTCACCAGATGGAAAAACCAAGTTTGCATTGACATTTGTTGACACGCAACAAGCTTCAGGAACATGGAACTTTGCAGGAAACGCACTTGCGGTACACACAAAGAACACAGAACAATTCACTGTAAGCTACACCGTTGTAGCAAGTCAGTAAGTTCTCTTTATTTTTATATTATTTTTTTTATTTTGAAATTAATTGGTCATTTGTTCGATTTTTCAAGTGATAAATCTATAAAGGAGCAATTTTGGATCGACATTACGCAGTGAGATATGAGCAAATTACTTGAGAAAGCACTAAAGGACGCACTATCGGAAAACAAATGCGTATTGGGTACAAAGCAGGTAGTGCAGACAATTAAAGCCGCAAAACTTGTGATAGTGTCAAGATCTGTTTCGGAAGGTTCATTAGAGAAAATCCAAGATTCTGCCAAAAGTCAAAAGGTTGCCACATTACCATTTGATGGTTCATCTGTTGCACTTGGCAGACTATGCGGATTACAATTTAGGGTTTCAGCAGCATCATTGACTTCAATTCCAGAAGCAAACGTCAAAGCAATAATCAAAGAATCAGAAAAACAATGATCGACAAAATTTTTTCAAACAACACTCAAAGTTTAAATGAGACTCTCAGAGCTTCGTAATAATCAGCAACCATGCCACAAACAATCAAACTTACAACTGATCAAATGCGTTTAATCTCGCTTTTCCAAAATGTTACCGGCGCATCAGCACGTGATTGTGTGGAAGACGAAAAACAAAACCGAGTTATCTTTGTAGTCAGCGAGGGAAAAATGGGACTTGCAATTGGCAAGGGCGGCTCACACATTAGAAATCTTCAAAACATTATTAAAAAAAGCGTCGAGCTTGTTGAATATTCAGACGATCCTGTTGAATTTTTGAAAAATATGCTAAATCCAAAACTTGTTACCGAAGTAAAACTAAACAAAAGACTTGACGGAACAACTCAGGCAATAGTCATAGTTGATCCTAAAAAGAAGGGAATTGTAGTTGGGCGAGAAGGACGCAATGCCGAAAAGGCACGCTTGCTTGCGAAAAGATATTTTGAAATTACAAGCGTTTTAATTAACAGTCCTGATAAAATGATGGAGTGATAGTATGGCAAAGTCTCCACTCGGTTTATTTGCAGGTCGCGTACTAAAAGCAAAAAGAAAAAGACAACGCTGGTCTATCGGCGTATATAAAAGAAGAACTCTAGGCCTTGACAGAAAATCAAACCCGCTTGGAGGCTCACCACAGGCAAGAGGTATCGTTTTAGAAAAAGTAGGAGTTGAGGCAAAACAGCCAAACTCTGCTGTAAGAAAATGTGTCAGAGTACAACTAATCAAAAACGGAAAAACAGTTACCGCATTTTTACCCCGAGACGGAGCAATGAACTTTATTGACGAACACGACGAGGTTCACCTAGAAGGAATGGGTGCAACTCAAGGTGGCGCAATGGGCGACATTCCTGGAGTTAGATTCAAGGTATTCAAGGTAAACGGAACTTCCCTAAGAGAACTAGTCCGAGGAAGAAAAGAAAAGCCAAGGAGATAGACATGACAGACGCACCAAATCTTTTGTTATTTAGAAAATGGGATCTTACTGGAATTGAAATAAAGGATCCTGGCCTCAAAACTACAATCTCACTTAAAAAATCAGTAATGCCACTGACATTTGGCCGATCCTCACTTAAGCGATTTAACAAACTCGAGGTAAACATTGTAGAGCGACTTGCAAACAAGCTTATGCACTTTGGAAAGAAATATGCAAAGAACACCGGAAGAATGGGAGGCAAAAAGGCCCGCACAATCAACACTGTAAAAGCTGCATTTGATATCATTCACCTAAAGACTGGCAAGAACCCAGTTGAGGTACTAGTCAGAGCAGTCGAATACTCGTCACCAAACGAGGACACAACAAGAATCGTCTACGGTGGCACTGCATATCACGTATCAGTCGATGTTTCTCCTCTAAGACGAGTTGATCTGGCATTAAGATTTATCGCAGATGGAGTAAAAGAAGCGACATTTTCAAATCCACGTTCGATGGAAGAATACCTCGCAGACCACCTCATTGCGGCATCGACAAACGATGGAAACGCACCGTCTGTCAAGAAAAAGAACGAGCTAGAAAGAATAGCACAAGCATCTAGATAATAGAGTAGCCCGAGGCAGATTCGAACTGCCGTCTCTGCCTATCCACTCATAAGATCCAGAGGGCAGAATCCTTAGCCTGAAATTCATTTGACCGCTAGACTATCGGGCTACTGAAAAAACTGCAATATGTGTTGGATATAAAATTATTATTTTGTTCGTACTTCTTTAATCGCAGTCGCGTAATCGCATTCTGCCTTTAGTCTCATGTATGGGATTAGTCTGTAGTGTATGGAATAAAGATCCCTTTCCTTATACAGGAGGTTTTTTTGCAAAAGCGATACCAGTCCCCTTGACGTAACCGTGAGCGAGATTCCAAACTTTGCACAAACCTCATCACGCTTTTTTTGATATTCTGATAAGGTAAACGCAACACTGTTTAGCTCCAGTATGAGAGGCCACACGATCTCCTTCCATACGAGCCTCCTGTTTTCGGTTCCAGATGCATACTTGCCCTTTTCACTCAACGTTAATAACATCTGGATAATTTAGTTATAATTGCATAGTTGTTTCAAAAAGAAATTGAAGAATCTCTGCAGCTTTTAGAAAAGAATTGGCAAATTGATCCTATCCTCAAGGACTTTATGCTTGGAAAGCGCACGGATGTTTCTGATTATCCAGTCAAGGTAAAGGACGTGATATTTCACATTCCGTATCTGGCAAATGAAAAAAAATTCATTTTATGGAAATGTTTCTGGCCTGATTGCCACAACTGCTGTGATAGACAGGGAAGGCTGCCTCTTACGTCAGATGATTTGGTTACCATTGGCAAGGGACTGAAATACCAAAAAACGTCTGACTTTATCAAAAAAGAAACATTAATTGCAACATGGCAGGAGGCAGGGCCGACATCGGCTAATACCATAATGACATCAATTAACCTAAAGCGAAAATCCGATGAAACCGAGGCAGACGATGGAACTCACATCTCGTGCAGATTCCTTGACAAGGAAGGCGCATGTTCCATGCATCCTGATAGGCCCGGTGTGTGCTATTTGTATCCGTTTTCAACATGGCTTGAAAACGACAATAGCCGGGCACGTGTGCACTCGACGTTTCAGTTTACTGGTGACTGTCCTGGGTTTTATCTATCTGAGACACTTGATCCAATGAAAGAAGTACTGAAAGAATATTCCGTAACAATTTACGATTACAACATGAAATACACCAGAACAACAAGGGAAGGGTTCAGTCTGGCTAATTTCGTTTAGGCTTTTGCCACTTTCATTAAATCTCGCATGTGAATTTCCATTCCAAAACGAGCTTCGTTCTTTTTCATGTATCTGAAAATAGATAACATGTCTCCTAGCTGTTTTAATAAACTAAAGTTCTTGCTCAGCTTACTTCGTACAAAATTAAACACCTTTCCATAAATCTTGAAATGCTCCATTACCTCTTTTTCGTATTTCTCATTGTTCCCAAGATTCCTAACAAAAATGTCCGCGCATTCCATGCTTGGGATGATTCCCTCGCCTAAGAGAGGATAGACTGTCCCAATTGACTCGCCGACTCCGACTACCTTGCCCTTGTAAAACGGCTTGCAGAGATTTGGGGTGGCAAGCCTGATTGGCCTTCCAACTGTCTTGATAACCTTACCACCGTACTCTTTGAGGAATTTGTCCGTTTCCTCAATGTGCTTTTTCATGTAATCTCCTGCACCAATGTGGGCGAATTTGTCACCAAGCGGGAAATACCAGAAATAACCAGTCATGTTGGCAAACGGTTTTATGAAAAAGTCGTCAAATGGAACTTTACCTTCGTATTCAACTTTGTATTCGTACGTTGGCAAGAAGAAGTCTTTTTCAAGTTTAGGCAGATACACCCTGTGAAATCCGGTGCAATCAACTATGATGTCAAATTCAGCTTCCAAATCCTCAAGCTTCGGGCTTACACCGTAGTTGACCTTGCAGCCCTTGGTAAAGTCCTTGATCAATCTAATCTTGTCATAAGTGCAAAGGCCGTGCAAACCGATGTTGAACTTTTCACCGCTGTTCATCTCGACGTACATGTTTTTTCCGTCATGAATCACATACTTGTTAAAATCCACTCCTGATTTTGCGCACAGCTCAGCCATCCTTGGCTTGCATGTGCCCCAAGCGCAAATGGAATCATGTCTTTCCTCCGGCATTCTCTCAAATCCGACGACCTCATGATCTTGCTTTAGTCTTGAAAGCAGGTAGCTTCCTGCAACACCAATCCCACACACTGCAATTTTCAATTCAGCTGATGTCCATTCTAACCTAATAAATACAAATATCCATTTTTCTTGCCTGTATCGGGGTTTGCTTTTCCAGGACGTTTTAAAATGACTCAAAGATACGTTAAAACACGCAAAATCATCAAAAAAATTATTGACCAGCCAAAAACCAATCAGCCTTAATCAGCAAATGATCTTGGCTGTCATGCCGTCGATCATTTCTCA
>DATBQZ010000011.1:0-1537 GCA_036560565.1 Candidatus Nitrosotenuis sp. | reverse complement strand
ACGCAAAGTTCAAAGCTGCAAACATTGCCTTTCGGTATGACTCGCCTTCCTCAGACGAATTTGGAACGCATGCTAGTTCCCGGTCTGGCAAATGAATATCGTATTTTTGCAATGCTTGTTCGGATACCCTAAGATAATCGCTGCATATCTGGTGCCCAAATCCTCTGGAACCACAGTGAATCAGAACGGTTACGTTGCCTTCCTGTATGCCCATTCTCTTTGCCGCCTCTTCGTCGTAAATTTTTTCAACTTTTTGAACTTCTAAAAAGTGATTACCAGAACCCAAGCTTCCCAGTTGCGGTGCTCCCCTTTTTCGTGCCGTGTTTGAAACCTTGTTGGGATCAGCGTTTTTTATCTGCCCGTTTTCCTCGCATACATCTGCGTCATCAGTTGTCCCGTAACCGTGCTCGATTGCCCAGTTGACACCCCGTACCAGGACCTCGTCTAGTTCAGAATAGTTTAGCTTGACAGCTCCTTGCGAGCCAACACCTGATGGAATCGAATTAAAAAGATCAGTTACAATTTCTTTTAGCTTTGGTCTAACGTCCTTTTCTGTCAGATTGGTTCGAAGCAGTCTCACTCCGCAGTTGATGTCATATCCCACACCGCCAGGACTGATCATGCCCTCTTCTGCATCCATTGCGGCTACTCCTCCGACTGGAAATCCATATCCTTCGTGCCCATCAGGCAGAACTATCGCGTGTCCTAGAATGCCAGGTATGGTGGACACGTTGATTGCCTGCATAATGGTTCTGTCTGTCATCATTTTTTGCATGAGTGACTCGTCTGCGTATATGGTAACTGGCACCTTCATGCCCTTGCTGGAGTCAGCTTCGATTCGATACTGCATGTTTCCAACTTTTTTTGGAGTAATTGACGACATTATTGGTATGGCGACTGCAAAGACAATTTAAATGATAAGCAGATCATTCTTTGATTTTACTTTCATGAAAAACATCAGAGCCGTACCAGCAGTACCTAAAGTAGTCAAGGCACCACTCGTGAAACATCGTATCATCAGAGTAGAACAGTTCTGTTATGTCCGATTCTCCGTCAATGTTTGGAAACGCAACTGATGCTTCCTTTTCGTTTAATACAACTACCACTTGGACCGTCTTTGCCATCTTTCGCTCAACTAGTCCGTCGTCGATTAGCCCGTCAAACTCTAGTTCCTTTAGTAGTTTTTTCCTTCCCTTTGGGATTACTGCTGACTCGGACAAAACATAATGGTATTGGACTCCCTTTTTGACCCGCTTGACTAGCGGCTCGATTTTGTCTAGCGGAATCTCGGATACCGTCTCGTAGATGTACTGGTTTGCATTTTTGTAAATTGACTTCCACTGTTCCAGTGTGTAAGAGATTCCCTTGAGATGCTTGCCTGCGGAGAGCTGCCCTATTCTCATGATAAATTTAGTTGGAATGTCGCCAAAGTCATGATCCTCAAAATATTTTCTGTTCTGGGACAGAAACACGATAGATGGCACCTGGGAGCAGATGGTCTTGCCATACGTGGTAAGGGAGTAAAATCCATCCTTGT
>DATBQZ010000010.1:0-28661 GCA_036560565.1 Candidatus Nitrosotenuis sp. | reverse complement strand
CTTCACTGGGTAGTCTTAGAAGACGTATCTGAAATAATGCGTGGCCTTACAGATGTCGGTCTTACCTCAAGGGAGGCATGCGGAAACGCAGTACGAAACGTAATGTGTAGCCCGCTTGCTGGAGTTTGTGATGCAGAAGAGTTTGATGCAACTCCATATGCAATTGCAACTGCAAAATTTTTCCTTAGAAACCCATTGAATCAAGCATTGCCGAGAAAATTCAAATTCAATTTCACATGCTGTGAAAAACACGGAATGGTAAGAATGACCGATGTTGGATTAATTCCACAAATAAGATCAGTTGACGGAAAACCTCAGCGAGGATTTAAGATTTTCCTTGGAGGCGGTCTTGGTAACAAGTCGTTTGTCGGACACCAGCTTGAAGACTTTACGCCGGAGGAGGATTTACTGTACACCTCAATTGCAGTACTTAGAATATTTGATAGACTTGGCGATAGGAAGAACAGCGCACGAAACAGAATGAGGTATCTAGTTGATCAAATGGGATGGGAACAATTCCAAAACTTGGTCCTAAAGGAAAGGGCGGTTGTTAGGGCGACCCAGTCCGTTGTGGTTACACTAGACATTGACAATGCCCCCGCAACAGTTTCAAATCCAATTAGAATTTCTGGCTCTGATGGAAAGTCTGTCCCAGATGGGTTTTCACGATGGCGAAAAAACAACACGTATGAGCAAAAGCAAAAGGGCTATCATTCCGTGTCATTAACGCTTGAAGCAGGAGACATCACTGCAAGCCAACTCAGAACATTAGCTGACGTCTCCAGGGAGTTTTCAGCAGAAGGCTATGCAAGAACTGGATTTAACCAAGACGTGCTCATACGGTGGGTACTGGAATCTGATTTGGTACAACTGTACTCGCGATTATTGGAAATAGGGCTGGCAAACCCGGGCTCACTTACAATGGCGCATCCTGTTGGCTGCTCTGGCACAACATCGTGTAATTTGGCACTGACAAATTCACATAGGTTGGCTAAAGAAATTCAAAGAAAATTCATTGAACTAAAACTGGATGAAGATAACGATCTTAGGGACTCTAATATCAAAATAAGCGGTTGCCCAAACTCATGTGGCCAACACGAAATCGCGACAATTGGATTCTTTGGGGGCGGTGGAAGAAACGAAACCAAAGACATGTATCCTGTTTACCAGCTCTCGCTTGGCGGCAGATCAGACGGGGAGACAATGCTTGGGGTCAACGTGCTTAGAATTCCTGCAAAAAGAGTAATCCCCGCAATTTTGAAAATCATAGAAACGTTCAAGGCAGATAAAAAGCCAAATGACACTCTCAAGTCCTGGGTCCACAAAATTGTCACTGGTCACAGTGACTCTAATGCAAAATCTGTTGCTGACATCAAAAAAATTCTCTTGCCACTTACTGTTGTGCCGTCCATTGCTGACGACAAGGACTTTTATGCCGACTATGGAAGTGACTCAAGCTATCACACCAAGACTGGCAAGGGTGAGTGCGCTGCTTGACTGGCAAGCCGATAATGGATGCCGACTCGTTGCGCTCGCTGATTCGGGATAACAGTGTTAGAGTAATTGACGTAAGGCGTAAAGAAGATTACAAAAAAGATCACATTCCAAAATCAGTCAATCTTCCACTGGCAGATCTGCTGTCTGATGATAGCCCTGATCGTATTCTCAAGATGGCACAATCTCTTGGAATTGATGATCAAACTCCAGTTGTCACATATGATGATACATTTGGCGCTCTGGCTTCTAGAGTTGCATGGACACTTCAGTATCTGGGTCATAGTGACGTGTCATTGCTTGAAATGACCTATGGCCAGTGGAAATCACTTGGCCTTGAAACGGACGCAAACGAGCCGTCAATTGGGGCAAAAACTCACTCAATGTCACTCAAACCTGAGATCATGGCAACAGCAGACTACCTTGAGAAAGCAAAAGAAAACAAAAATGTAATTGTACTTGATAATCGCGAGCGCCTAAACTATCTGGAGCAGCACATTCCTGGTGCCGTTAACATTCCATATAGAACACTTGCATCCGAAGACAAAATCTTGCGTCCAAAAGATGAGTTGAAAAGACTGCTCCAAAACAGGGGCATTCCAGACAATGCCGAAGTCATAACATATTGCGGGAGCGTCGGCACCCTGTCTGGACTTGCGTACTATGCACTAAAATCAATTGATCATCCAAACGTCAAGCTGTATGTTCGCTCCTTTAAGGAATGGAAATCCCTGAACAAGCCAATCATAAAGCAGGAAAATGCCGACTATTGGGACCTGTCTGCAGAGTAGATAAAAAATTATCCGCGCAGCTTTTGCGTTACTGTGACTTCAAGATTGTCAAAAAGTTTGAGGATTTTTTCTTTGTTTTCTTTTAGGTATTCCTTTCCCTTTTCGTCGATTCTAACTTTGAGAAGTCTGATTTCTCGGTGTTCTTCTAGAAATTGATCAATCATCAGACCTCCTAGTTTGGCAGGATCAATAAACGAGTCAAAAGTTTTGGTCAGCTTTTCGGTATTCTCTTCTTCAATTACCATCTTTGTTGTCTGGATTGCCTGACTAACTTCTTTTAGGCTCTTGATGGTGCTTGGAAGTCTTCTTGCAGATCCAAGGAGGCTCTTCTTTTCGGCTCCAACTTTGTTTGCAAGTTCAGGCACCAGGTCATAAGTATCAATCTTGTTTAGTCCTTGCCTTTTTTCGCTTCTGATGATCATTCCCTTTTCTAATAATTTTCTTAATCCTTCCTCAGCTTCGATTTTACTGATAAACGTGGTCCAGACTATTGCTCCGATTGTGTGGTATCCCTGTCTGATTGATTCTAAAACTACCACTTCTATAATTCTCTTGAACCCGTCCTCGATTCTTACGTTTGTAAAGTCTTTGTCCCTGACTGCCCGCTTTGCGTTTTTTACGTCGATTTCAATTGAGCGCTTTAATGATTCCAAGGAATGTGGAACCTCGTTTAACAATGAAAGATAGCACGCCTTGTTGTACCATGCCATACCGTAAGTCGGGTCTGACTCTATTGCCTTTTCTACGCAATCAAGCGCCTTTCCGTAGTTCTTCTGTTCATAATTAACAAGCGATTTTAGGTTCCAAGCCTCGCTATTTGCCACGTCGATATCTAGGACTTTGTCATAGGCCTGCAATGCCCCAGCATAGTCGTCTAGATGGAACTTGGAATATCCTAATTTTAAGAGCGTCTCCGTATCTGTGGCGTCAAGCCTCAATATCTGCTCAAAGACTTTTACTGCGTCCTCTAGTTTTTCATCTGCCATCAGGTGGATGCCTTTCTTAAAGAGCTTATTTTTTTGATAATCTGGATTTACAATGCTGGTCTCTTTCTTGTCTGCGACTTCTGGGAGGTTTTTGGCCGGATCGTCCATTTACCACTAATGGTATGTCTTTTGAATAAATACTATTCCTGATTTACTCGTCATAAAACAGACAAATGATAGAAAATACAAAAATAGTTCCACATTAATGGTTGTATATTGCCTAGCGACATGAAAAAATTAGAAATTCAGGGCGCGGCACCGTTTAAACAATCTGGCGTATATGAGGTTCAAATTTCAGTTTGCGGTGCTCAACCGTCTGCGGAAGAAATCAAGAGCAAGAGATTCGGCGCTTTATGGCAGGACATTTTCCACTTACATGTAAAGGACAATACGTTTTCCCAAGTTTTAGGAAGTGATAGTAATCCAATACCTGCATCTGTCTTTGATCTGTCCTCTGTCTGGATAGTCGTACGTGACCAATTTTCATCATTATACTCTGCATTTGAGGTGCAAATTAGGTCAACTGAAGATGCTCCTCCAAAGCCACGAAAAAGAGAGTCAATACCGGAGCCTGTTGAAACTGTCTCACATGATGATAAAAAATACAGTGTAAGAGAAGAACGCGGTCTGCCTGGACTTAGGGGTCCGACTGGAGACAAAGGTCCAGCGGGTTCGTCTGGCGACAAAGGCGACAAGGGTCAGCCTGGAGAAAAAGGCGACAAGGGAGACCGAGGACCAACCGGTCCACCTGGCGACAAAGGTGACAAGGGTCAGCCTGGAGAAAAAGGCGACCAGGGAGACAAAGGTCCAACCGGCCAACCTGGCGACAAGGGAGACAAAGGTCCAACCGGTCCGCTTGGCGACAAGGGAGACAGGGGGGTTACTGGCCCACCTGGCGACAAGGGAGACAAGGGAGACAAAGGTCTAACTGGCGACAAGGGAGACAAGGGAGACAAAGGATCAACTGGTCCACCTGGCGACAAAGGCGACAAGGGCCCATTAGGTTCTGCCGGTGATAAAGGAGTCACTGGCCCGATGGGTCTGCAAGGCGACAAAGGAGTTCCCGGTCCACCTGGACCGCAAGGCGACAAGGGAGTCACTGGCCCGATTGGACTGCAAGGCGACAAAGGCTCGACAGGTCCCTCTGGCCCGCCTGGCGACAAAGGAATATCTGGCAGGCCTGGCGAACTTGGCCCAAGAGGCCCACAGGGTCCAATTGGTGACAAGGGCCCACAGGGACCATTAGGCCCAATTGGCGACAAGGGATTGCGTGGCCCTCAAGGCGAAGTTGGCGACAAGGGCCCACAGGGCCCACAGGGTCCAGCCGGAGAAAAAGGATTAACTGGAGTTCCAGGTCCGCAAGGTGAACGTGGCCCAAGGGGCTCACAGGGTCCAGCCGGAGAAAAAGGACTAACTGGTCCACAAGGCCAACAAGGCGACAAGGGCCCAACTGGCCCGCACGGTCCTCAGGGTGAGATTGGCCCACAGGGACTGTCTGGAGAAAAAGGCCCGCAAGGCCCGCAAGGCATTCAGGGTCCGCAAGGTGAACGCGGTCCACCAGGTCCAAGAGGCCCAGCTGGAGAAAAAGGCCCAATAGGCCCGCAGGGTCCGTCAGGTGACAAGGGTCCAAGAGGTCCACCCGGTCCACCAGGTCCAACCGGTCAAGCTGGCATGTCTGATGAACAAAAAGCGCTGTTCAGAGAATTACTTGAGATTCTTACTACCAAGAACATGATTACAACTGAAGAGCAAATAAAATTAATGAGTTATCTTTACTAAATACTCTGTGATGGTGCTAAAAAATTGAGCGAAACAAAATCTAAAATTGAATTTAAGATGCTTGACTACGAACGAGTTGGAAATGATTTTGTCGCATTTAAGCTAGAAGATGGAACGCTTGTTAAAGTTAAAGTTGATCTGGACCGTGTAGGCATTGCGACAAATCACAAAAATCCTGATGGGACGCCACACTATGCTGTCAACACTTCGATAAAGATAACTGTGATTCCAAGTGAACGAACGTTTTCAGTTGAGAAAAACACTAACGATAAGCACACACCGCCACCTGGTCAAATGTTTAGTTGAGAAATTTATAAAAATAGTAAATTTACGTCAATTGTGATTGACGAAATTTTTTTTGCGTTGACGAATCTATCGTCGTCGCTTTTTAGCTGCAGTTTTCTTTGCGGCTTTTCGCTTTGGAGCTGCCTTGCGTTTTGGAGCTGCTTTTCTTTTTGGAGCTGCCTTTCGCTTTGGTGCTGCACGTTTAGCTTTTGACTTACGTTTAGTAGCCATTACATAAAATAGCGTTTACTATCTTTTCTATAGCTAAACTAAACAAAATTACACAAAGTGATTACAAATAGTAAACGATTTTTTAGCAAAAATATTTTTTCAGATCGCAATTTTTTCAATAAACACTTTCAGCTGACGGTCTTTTTCCTTGTAACCAACTTGTATGATTGCAAATCGTACATTTGTATTGTCTTCTACGTTTGTATGTTGCATTTTGAGGGAGAAAAACAATCTCTTGCTTTGTTTTTGCCATGCAGAATTTGCACCATCTGTTTTCAGTTTCGTGATCCATGTTGATCGCATTCTAATTTTTTTAGCGTGATTTTATTATTGTCAAGACGTCCTCGTCTTCTAAAATATGATGAATGCTAACGCGTTGGCCTGCAAATTTGACACTCTTGCCCCATACCAATCCATAACGAAATTCTTTTTTCATGCTGCGATGCAGCTTGTTACAGACATCTTCTATTGTGGAATCTCTTCTGATGATGAGTGGCTCCTTAAAATCAGTTTCACCGCCCTTTGGCCTCATGTATATTCTGATAAAGTCAAGTTTTTCGTAAATTTTTTCTTTCAACAAATCGACGTTTATGCCCGAATCTGCAGAAAGCGGCAATACTTCGGATTTTATTTTTGTCATTACATTTTTTAGGAATTTCTCATCAACTAGATCAATCTTGTTGAGCACTGTAATGGACTGTGCATAATTTTTGTCACCTGTGATGTGGTCAACTAGCTGCTCAGCGGTAATGTCTTCTCGAATCAGTACTCTTGCGCTTGTGATTCCATAAACGTGCAGAATTTCTTTGAGAAGTTTCTCGGTTAGCTTTGTAAGCTTTACCTGTTGAGCTACTGAAATTCCGCCAATTGCAGCTTTTTCTATAACTATGTTTGGAGGTTTTTGGTCAAGCCTTATTCCTATGTTGTTAAGTTCAGTCCTAAGCACGTCTTCGTGATACGGCTGAAAAACATCAAGTATGAGCAAAACCAAATCTGCGTTTCGGGCAACTGACAAAATTCTTTTTCCTAAACCTTTTCCTTTTGATGCGCCTTCTATGATTCCAGGCAAGTCTAACACTTGGATTCTTGCTCCCCGATAGTCTAAAATTCCTGGAACTACTGTTAGTGTTGTGAATTGGTATGCAGCTACTGCCGACCTTGATCCTGTTAGTTTGTTGAGAAGAGTTGATTTGCCTACACTTGGAAGTCCGATGAACACCACTGTCGCATCTCCCGTCCGCCTGACATCGAACCCGTCAGAACTGATTCCACTTTTTTTAGTTTGAACTTTTTCTTGCTCTCTTTTCAGCTTTGCAATTTTTGCTTTCAGCAAACCTACATGATGCTCAGTTGCCTTGTTTAGCTGAGTCTTTAATATCTCGTCTTGAATTGCTTTTATTTTTTCAGGAATTCCCATTTTTAATTACCAAATTTTACTTTTCTTAATAAAATCTTATTTTTCCTTGATTGATTATTATCTGGGAGCGTGTAAATGCCTCTGTGAAACGCAAGACGTTTGCAGTCGATATTGATGGAACCATAACAGAAAATGGAGGTGGCAGAATAAATCTTGATGCATTGAATTCACTGCGTTACATCCGAAAACTGGGCCATAATGTGATTTTTGTCTCAGGACGCTCGTCCGTTGAGGGGTATCTTCTTGCTGTGTATGGGGGATTAAACACAATTGCTGTGGGCGAAAATGGTGGCTGTATCACATATGGCGCAAATGACCACATTCTTCTTGGAAACAAGGAAAAATGCGTTGACGCACTACAAATGATCCGCTTACAAATGAGTGGCGTTGTAGAAAAACCCGTATTTCCCCGAATGACCGAAGTGGTACTTGAGCGTACATTTGACATTGAAAAGGCAAAACAAGTTGTAGAACACAACAAACTGGATGTAATATTGTCTGATAGCCAATATGCAATTCACATAAATTCTGCTGGGATCAACAAGGCACGGGGTTTTGAAGAAGTCATGAAAAAACTCAATGTCTCACACGAAGACGTAATCTCAATAGGAGATAGTGACACTGACATTCCATTGTTTAAGGTATCAAAGATTAGCATTGCAGTTGGTAATGCTTCTGACAAAGTAAAATCGCATGCAACAATGTCAGTTTCCGCACACGCCGGAGACGGCGTAATTGAAGCCCTCGATAAACTCGCTCCCAGTCTTTTGGAGATATAGCAAATGAGCTTTCGAATTCTACTTGATGAGATACGATCAAATCTCTTGCAAATTACAAAAAAGCTACAAATTCCGGACGTCCCTTTTACGTTGGAGCCTGCAAAACCTGGATTTGGAGACGCCACATGCAACATTGCGTTTCTGGTATCAAAGCACTTGAAGAAAAGCCCTTATGATATCGCAAAATTGATTTCTGACGAGTACCAAAAAAATCTGGGCTCACTTGTCTCAAAAGTAGAGCCACATCAATCTGGCTATCTGAATTTTCATGCAAACAACGCGCCGCTAAACCGACTTGTAATAACTGCGGCCCAAGACAAAAACTATGGGGAAATAGACATTGGGAAAAAATCCAAAGTAATCGTAGAACACACCAGCGTAAATCCTAACAAGGCGTTGCATATTGGCCATGTTCGAAATGTTGTGATAGGGGATACGATTGCGCGCATTCTGGCAAAGGCAAATCATGACGTCGTGGTGCTCAACTACGTGGATGATTCCGGCCTTCAGGTGGCCGACATTATAGTTGGCTTCAAGCACTTGGGGTTTTCAGAAACGCCTTCAGCGGGACAAAAATTTGATCATTACTGCGGAGACGAGGTCTATGTCAAGACAACCGAACAATACGCCACAAACAAAAGTCTTGAAGAAATTCGAAATAACATCCTAAAAGAATTAGAAGATGGCAGCTCTGAAATCGCAAAGTTTGGGAAAGACATCACGAATCGGGTTCTATCTGAGCAGCTAAAGACCTGCTGGCGATTAGGCGCGCATTATGACTGTCTGAACTTTGAATCCGAAATAGTGCGCTCGCACCTTTGGCCTGAAATATTTGAGAAACTAAAGCAAATGAGCCTCATAAAATATGAGACAGAGGGAAAAAATGCCGGATGCTGGGTAATCTTGTCAAAAGACGAAGACAAGGTGTTGGTGCGAAGTAATGGCACTGCTACATACATTGCAAAAGACATCCCTTATGCTGCATGGAAGCTTGGACTGGTGGATGACCCCTTTTACTACAAAAAATACGCCGTTCAGAAAAACAACAAAGTTTTGTGGCAGACAACGCTGGAAAAAAACAATGACCCAAAGCAGCACTTTAGAAGTAATGTGGTGGTGACAGTTATTGATTCAAGGCAAGCAAGATTACAAAACATAATTACTGAACTGATATCAAAGTTTGACTCCTCACAAAAATCATACTTGCACCTAGGATACGAATCAGTTACGCTTAGCGCAGATACTGCAAATGCGCTTGGCATTGATACAAAAGGCAAAGACACTCAGATGTCCGGCCGAAAAGGTCTTTACATAAATGCTGACTCGGTACTTGACATGCTGGAACAAAAGACGATAGATGAAACAAGGAAGCGAAATCCAAGTCTTCCTGACGAACATCTGCGCGAAATTGGAAACAAGGTTGCAGTGGCGACCCTCAGATATGAAATGATAAAGCAGGATCTTGACAAAATTATAACGTTTGATTATTCCAAGTCCCTTAGTTTGGAAGGTGACACTGCGCCATACATCCAATATGCGTGCGCCAGAGCCGCAAGAATCCTTGAAAAGGCGCAAGCAAAGCCTAACTTTGATGCATCATACGAACTACTTGATGGTGAATACGAGACAAACCTTGTAAAACTGATTGGAAGGTTTGACCTAATCGTTCAGGATGCAGCAAATAACCTGTCCCCGAAAGTAATTGCAAAATATTGCTATGGTTTGGCAGTTACATTTAATGCGTTTTACGAACATGTCAAGGTCTTAGATTCTGAGAATGCCAATACCATTAATGCGAGACTTTGCCTTGTCTACTCTTTCAAGTCTTGTCTTGAGGGTGCGTTGAGCCTGCTTGGCATTGAAACTCCAACTAGAATGTAGTTGCACGTATGTTTACTTTAAACAAACTAGGGAATAATATCAATTAATTTTAGAAATTGTATCATGACACAGTTGTACGTACCTAAACTATGTAGTGTATGTGGGGTTTGTAGCGAATCTGTCACCGTTACAGACGGGACTGTCCTGTATGACGGGAAATGGTATCACGAAAATTGCTGGAATGATTTAACAAAAAATAATGGTGGTTATTATGGTAAAGGTAATTGTAGTAGATGATGATGTAGACACCGTAGAGGTGTTCTGCGAGTATCTGGAAATCAAAGACATCGAAGTTGTTGGCCGAGGACACAGCGGAAAAAAAGCAGTTGAGCTGTATGAAAGCCTACTGCCTGATGTTGTCCTACTTGATGTGATGATGCCTGATTATGACGGGTTCTACGGTTTGGCAAACATCAAAAAAATCAATCCTGCGGCCAAAGTAATAATGGTTACAGCTGATCTCACGTATGACACAGAAAAAAAGCTAAAGGAGTTTAATGCGTCTGCAGTAATCTACAAACCGTACGAAATTGACAGCGTCATTGAAACAATACACAAGGTCAATAACGGCATAGTTACAATCCCGCAGTAACTGGCAAACCCTATATGTGTGAAAGTCCATCACACCAAATATGCGAATATTGCTGGCCGATGATGAACCAGACCTGCTTGCTCAGTACACCACAATGCTTGAGGATCGGGGCCATTTTGTTATGACTGCACCTGACGGAGAACTGTGTGTAACTGCTTATGCGAAAGAATATGCTGCAAGCCAAGAGAATCCGTTTGGCGCAGTAGTCCTGGACTACTCCATGCCAAACATGAATGGTCTTGACGCGGCAAAAGAAATACTTGCAATCAATCCGTCTCAGAGAATAATATTTGCATCTGCGTATGTGCAGGAGACTTTGATTGACTCGATTAAGAACCTCAAACAAATCGTGGAGCTTCTGCAAAAACCCTTCAGCCTTCAAGATTTGATTGACACCATAGAGGACAAGAACATATACGACGAGCTTACAAAATTAAACGTCGACGTACAAAATCTCAAAGATCTCAATCCAACACACGCACAAATACGTGACTATCTTGATGCGCTAAGAAAAATCCAAAAGGCCAAAACCTTCTAAAAACTCCCATTAGTTAGGTTCTTATCTAAAAAATTTTTTCACGAAATCATGAATAAGATCAAAACCAACTCGTATGTTTTGTTTTTTTATAACGATTCTAAAAAATGGCTAAACAAAATCTCAAAGGAGCAGGTCTTGCACACACATGTTGGAGTTATCAGGCACAGTGACGCAATTGGCAAAGAATACGGCTCAAGACTGCGCACAAACAAGGACAAGTACGTCTACCTCATCAAGCCAACAATCCATGACTTTGTAATGAAGAGCCAGCATGGGACGCAGATAGTATACCCAAAGGACCTAGGATACATCATGGCAAGGGCTGGAATTCAAAGCGGCCAAACAATACTTGAAATTGGAACCGGGAGCGGAGCCCTGACTACCTTTCTGGCAAGCATAGTAAAGCCGCGCGGGCACGTGCACACATTTGACGTAGAGCCGCAATTCATGGAAATTGCCAAGAAAAACATCACCAAAGCAGGGATGATGAAATACGTGACAATGAACGAGCTTGATATCAAGACTGCCAAAAAAATGCCGCTAGCTGACGCCGATGTGGCCGTAGTTGACCTTGGCGATCCTTGGGTCGTTCTGCCGCAGGTGCGCAAAATGCTCAAAGGAAGCGGCGCGTTTATTGCTATTTGCCCCACCATGAACCAACTTGAAAAGCTGACCATGGGGCTGGTGGAAAATGAATTTACAGACATCGAATGCACCGAACACATTTTGCGAACAATCGATGCAAGGGAAGGAAAAACACGCCACTCTTTTAGGGGAATAGGACATACAACCTATCTTGCGTTTGCAAGAAAGGCATTCTATGACCGAAAAGAGAAAAAAGAAACCCCTGACGAGTAACCCTCGCTGTTTGGGCATACCGCACAAACACGATCTAATAGTCTTTTTATCTGTTGTACTTTTGATGTGCTTTGCCCTCGGAATCTAAAAAATCCAACGTCCTTTCTCAGGTAAACAAGGCAAAACAAAATCTAAACAATTTTGGAATGATCAATCCTGAGAATCATGTGACAAAAGAGGATCTGCAAAAGCTTAGCTTTGCAGGAGACATCAGTAAACTAAAGTCAATCAAAAGAGAAAAGATGCTAGAAGACCTATCATGTCTTCTTAACGGCAAGATACGTGATCTTGAACGCCAAGAGCAAGAGGAAAAATGGAAGGAAACAATGCTGCATGAACTTAATCTGGCATTGAATGAAAAAATAACCCAGCTAGAGCAGGCAAATGTCCAACTGGCAGAAGAAAAGAAACGCTCCGATGATCTAAATGGGCAGCTGCAGGAAACACTTCAGAAATTACGCCACTCCGAAGAACAGCTGACCTTGGAAAGAGATTGGCTTGTCGAACAAGTGGAGATAAAGTCACTAGAGGTCATTGAAACAATCAGGCAAATGATCCACACCGAAGGAAAGGACAAGGCACCCTCCAAATAGAAGAAAATTTATCCGTACTAGTTTCAACTCCATGTGTGGTAACACGACTGCAACCAACAACAATTAGGAAATTTATTCCCCCAAGAAAGCAAACTTCTCGCAAGGGGGACAACGGGAAGGTATTGGTTGTTGGTGGGAGCTACATGTATCACGGCGCACCAATTTTGGCGTCTCTTGCGGCATTGCGATCCGGCACTGATCTTGTATACACATGTGTTCCAAAAATTATTACTTCGTCTGTTCGCGCAATATCTCCAAATCTTATCGTTATTCCGATGGTGGATGCCAAGCTTACGCGCGGAGCTGCAAACAAACTGCTTGGACAAACTCCAAGCGATTTAGATTCTGCTACCATAGGAATGGGGCTTTCCATACCTGACGAGGAGGCACTAAAACTGCTTGTAAAGTCACTTGCTTCGCAAGACGTGAGAATATCGCTTGATGCAAGTGCCATTGTTAGCTACATTTTACCTCACCTTCCGCAAAAAAATATCGTACTAACCCCGCACGCGGGCGAATTTAAGAGAATGTCTGGAATCATGCCTCCTTCCTCAATAAAAGAAAGGACCAGAATAGTTGAAAAATTTGCAAAAGAACATTCCGTAACAATCCTTCTCAAAGGCAGCACAGACGTAATATCAAATGGAAATCAAACCTATGTAAATCCAAAGAACCTCGCATCGATGACAGTTGGAGGAACAGGAGATGTGCTGTCTGGAATAGTTGCAGGACTGCTTGCCCGGAATCGCAATCCGTTAGAATCTGCGGCTGCAGCGTCTTACATCAACGGGATGGCAGGCAAGATGGCACAGAAAAAGAACGGACTGCACATTGTAGCAACTGATCTGATAGATAACATACCTGCAGTAATGAAACCGTTTGACAGAATAATAAAATGAACCAAACACTAAGATACGTTGACAAAAACATTGACCGTCTAATCAGAGACCTCCAAACCCTGATACGGCAGCCAAGCGTGTCTGCAAAAAATCAAGGAATCGAAGAATGCGCAAAACTTGTAAGCAACATGTTAAAAAAATCTGGAATTTCATCCGAAATACTTCGCCTAAAAAAAGGCGTAGCACCAATTGTCTTTGGGGAAGTAAAGTCAAAGAAAAATCCAAACAAAACGCTTCTGTTTTACAATCATTATGACGTCCAGCCTGTGGAGCCACTTGATCTGTGGGATGATGACCCTTTTAGTGGCAAGGTAAGGGGGAACAAGATTTTTGGCCGCGGCTCAGCTGATGACAAGGGTGAGCTCATAACGAGAATAAAGGCAGTGGAATCCTTTTTGAAAACAACTGGCGATGTTCCGTGCAACATCAAATTTGTAATAGAGGGCGAGGAAGAAACTGGAAGCGCAAACATTGAAGCATATCTGAAACGATTCCGACAGAAATTCTCATGTGATGGAGTGATCTGGGAATTTGGCTACGTGGATTCTAAGGGAAGGCCAATCATTGGACTTGGCATGAAAGGGTTACTGTATGTAGAACTATCCGTAAAGGAATCAATCCGAGACGCGCACTCTAGCCTTGCGGTGATTATGAAAAACCCCGCCTGGCGTCTAGTTGAGGCATTAAAAACACTGCGGGATTCGTCTGGCAAAATTCTCATCAAGGACTGGTATCGTGAGGTAGTGCCATTTAGTAAAAGCGACTTGAAACTACTAAACAAAGAGCCATTTGATGAGATCTCTTTCAAAAATGAATATGGCATCAAAGGGTTTGTGAACGGCAAAGGCGGACTTGAAATCAAAAAAGCACTCGCAGGAGACCCAACGTGCAACATAGCCGGACTTGTATCTGGATACACATTGGAGGGCGCAAAAACAGTCCTTCCGTCATCAGCACTTGTCAAAATTGATTTTAGACTTGTTCCAAAAATGGATCCAAAAAAACAGTTTGCTAGACTTCAAAAACACCTAAAACAAAATGGATTTTCTGATGTCAAAATCAAAATGTACCACGGCGAGGCTGCGGCAAGAACAAATCCATCTGATCCGTTTGTTGCACAAATTAAAGAGGCCGCACAAGAATCGTTTGGTAAATTCATAGTAAACGTATCAAATGCCGGAACTGGACCGATGTACTCATTTGTAAATGTGCTTGGGGCTCCATGCGTTTCAATTGGTTCTACGTACATGTTTTCAAGAATTCACTCGCCAAACGAATTTGCAAGAATTGATCTCTTGAGGAAAACCACAAAATGCATGTGCCTGATCATGGACAAGTTTTCAAAACACAACTAATCGATCATGCGTAATTACCCCGAAAAGACTTTAATGTGCAATAGAGGGGGTTGAAAACATGACTGCAATGTATATGCCTGGCGCGACAGCTGTTGGAATTACATTCAATGATGGTGTGGTTATTGCAAGCGAAAAAAGAATCGCATATGGAAACTTTCTGGTAAGCAAAACGACCAAGAAGACATTTCCGCTCACAGATAAGGTGGGGGCAGCATGCGCAGGACTGGTGGCAGACATGCAAATTCTCACTTTACAAATTAGGGCACTCACAAAAATTAGAAAAATGGAGCTAAAACGTGACGTTCCGCCAAACTCTGTTGCAAAAATGATATCAAATCTGATGTATGAGCGCAGATTCTATCCCCTTCTCACACAGGTAATAGTTGGCGGAATAATTGACAAGCCCGCAATCTATACCCTTGATCCGTTAGGCTCTGTATTGCCTGATGAATATGCTGCAGTGGGAACTGGTGCAGAAATGGCACTTGGTGTTTTGGATCCGCAATTCAAAGAAGGAATGTCAGAAAAAGATGCAGTTGACCTTGCAATAAGATCAATCAAGGCTGCAACCATGAGGGACTCTTTTAGCGGTGATGGCATCGATGTCCTTGTAATTACAAAACAAGGCATAAAAGAATTCACAGAAAAGCTCTAGTCAAAAAACTATAGTTTAGAACTCATGACTTCCTCTTGAGGTGATGGTTTTTTATACGTCGTAAGCCGATACTTCCTAGTTGAGATTTAGACTACTCTTAGCATCGATTCTGATTAGTATTGTACTGATGATTGGTTCTGCCAGCTTATCTATGGCCGACATTACAGTTCTGGGAAAGGGACATGCGCCAATTTATGTATCTGACAAGAGCTCAGATGATTTTGACTTTAACAATGACAATCTGATTGACTACTACGTCAGGGCCCATTATACTGGAAACTCAAACCAAGTTTACAAAGTTGATTACAAAATCCTAGACGAATGTGTGGATGGAAGCACGTATGCCGATGCAAAACTAAAACTGGGATTTTCTACTACTGATTTTTTTTATTTTGACAGAACATGGTTTACCAACTTTGATGTGTGGACACAGTGGTTCAAGTCAGGCTCAAACGACGATAACAAAAGAATTGATCTTATTTCCTTATCTCACGGCGCACTTCCACTTCCATTTCCTTTGAGTGGTGACGACGTAATACAAAACAAGGACAAGAAAAAAGGCTCATTTACCCATAAGAATAGCATTCCAGAACTTGACGGTCAGGCAGGCTGGGAAGGCTCAGTCTTTTTCCGCGGCTCCCCTGGTGAATATTACCTATGGACCATTCACCCAGCTGGAGGGATAGACGGATGTGATCGTTTTGCAGCAATCGGAATGCCGATAATCATTAACTGATTTTTAGAAAGTCGTTTTTATTGCATATCTTCATCTAACTGCAATTCCAGAAAAACTCTAATCTTTTAGCAATTTTTTAATTTCCCAATACATGTCGGAAATATAGTGCATGTTTTCAATAACTTGGCCTTTTGCCATACCTGGTAACTCATTACTGGACACTAGTGCACGTCCGACGGCAAGAACCTTTTTTTGCGATTCCTCGACAATGCACACGATTTGGCCTTTTTCAAACTCTGTAAATGACTTCACACCGGGCCTCATGACATTTGCGCCATTGCACATGAATTTTACTGCGCCCATGTCTACTATGACACTTGGAAATCTCTCCAGTATTTTTGCGTCTGTCAGAAATGGAAGATAGTTTTCTCCTATCTTGAGCGCAGTCAAACCTTCACCAATTATTATTCTCGCACCCTCATCTAATTCGTAAATTTTTAGATTCTTTATTTTTGGCAGCTCCATTTTCCATTGTGAACTGATCTCCTTTAGGACATCGGTAGTTTCAGTCTTTGAAATGAGATTTGATTTCAATCTCTTGATATTTCCTTGCGAATGTCTAGCAGATCTCTGAGTATGGAGCTTGCAGTCTCGGTACCTCCTGCTCCTTTACCAATGATGGTCTGAGTACCAGAGTGCTCCGATGTGAATGAGATTGCGTTTAGCGTACCATTTACACAAAGCGGGTCGTCTGTGGATATTTCACGTGGGCTGACAACTAATTCCTTGTCACAGGATGCGATTAACTTGATTGCGCAGTTTTTCTTTGCTGCGTCTTTGATGTCTTTGGTAGTCACGTTTCGTATGCCTGTTCTTTTTATGTCTGGCATTGTCACCTTCATGCCCATTACCCAATTTGCCAAAATCACAAGCTTTGCCGCTGCGTCAAAACCGTCCAAATCAAGTGACTCGTCTGCCTCTACATAGCCTCTTGACTTTGCGTCCTTTAGGGCCTCCACAAAGCTCATGCCGCGCTCCATGTTAGTCAAAATGTAGTTTGTAGTGCCGTTTAGGATTCCCGCAAAAGACGTTATCTGCTCTCCACGTAAACTGTTTTTTGCATAATCCAAAATTGGTGTTCCTCCTCCAACTGTTCCGCTGAATTTTAACAACACTTGGTTGTATGTTGCAAGCTCCATCAGTGATGGAAACGCCAGTGCAAGCGGTCCTTTGTTGACAGATATCACATGCATTCCATTTTTCATTGCAGATATGATGTGTGACATGCCAGGTTCCGCATCCTTGTAGTTGCTTGCAGTGGTCTCGATGAGCACATCTGCCTCAACATTGTTTATGATGTCTAGTCCTGACCAGTTTTTCTTTGGTTTATCGTAATTTTTTATCGTACCGAATTTTTTTTTGACCTCGACTAGTCTGTTAAGATCAAGTCCTGATGGCTCTACCACTCCGCCCTTGCTGTCAAACACTCCAACTATTCTTGGCTTTAGCCCATATTTTGCATACAGGTCGTCCGTTCTTGAAACCAACAGCTTTGCCAGGCTTTGTGCAACTGTTCCAAACCCGCAAATAATTATGCGCAAATCTATCTACTCCAATACAAATAACACAAAAGACATCTCATTTCCAATCGTCTTATTTTATTGCTATTTTATTAATGGTATTGCTAATCATGTTTGGTTGGTTTTATTGTCAGTTGTTTTTTCTAGTTTTAGTGAAACTGAATTTATGCAATATCTGGCAAACGTGGGCTTGGGGCCGTCATCAAAAACGTGTCCCAGATGTGAGCCGCATTTTGCACACATTACTTCTGTTCTGGTAATGCCGTAAGCAGTATCTGTTTCGTATTTTACGCTGTTTTCCTTTAGTGGCTCAAAGAAGCTAGGCCAGCCAGTCCCAGAATCAAACTTGGTGTCTGAGCTAAACAATTCATTTTTGCAACAAGTGCACCTGTAAATCCCATCTTCCGTACTGTGGGTGTATTTTCCTGTAAATGGCGCCTCCGTCTCCTTTTTCCTGCAGACGCCAAATTCCTCTGGGCTGAGGATCTGCTTCCATTCTTGGTCAGACTTTGAAACCTCATCCATGAAATCCATATGTGTACAAAGTATTAGAGGGTTATTCCGGTTTTATTTGCGGCTTTTTCTTTTTTCTTCAATTCTTTTTTCTGATTCGAATCGTTCAAGGTCGTACGTGTTAAGATCGACAAACTTGATGATCTTTGATAAGTTGGGATGCATTTTCTTTATTGCCAAGAACATTTTTTGCGCCACCTGCCTGTAGTCTATGTGTCCTTGTGGTATTGTTCTTAGCTCGATTAGGTGGGCTGCTTCGCGCAAGTTTAATCTCATAAAAAACGGATAGTTGTATGCAAAGTTCACTACATACTGAGCTTGATCTGGATATTTTGCCCGCAATGAATCAAAGACCTGTCTTGAAGTGTTCATACATTCTTTGTATTCTTTTTCAACTCCTAGCTCGCTAATTTCTTTTGGCGTGACATAACCGTGATCTGCTGTAAGTAGCTGTCTTTCAAGTGTGAGGATTCGGTGCCTGTGCAAATCTCGGAACATTCCGAAATTGCCAATAATGTCAAACGTGTACTGCGTCATCTCAAAGGCGCGCGACAGTCTTTGCCTTCTGTTCTGCCTTAGTTTTACAAACGTGTTTATGATTTTGATTTTTTCTAAAGGAGTCATCTTTTTTACAGATGATAAAATATCTTGGTATGACGAACCCTGTGACTGCTCATACATTGCAGCTGCAACTATTTTGTTTATTGCATCTGACTCTGGTTCTGATTCTGCCAAACGTACAAGTGGCCCTGCTGCCTTGGTCCGTACCTTCTTTGCTAGACTGAGGCCTGTCTTTTGCAGTTTTTTGAGGTATTCCTGCATGGCTACCCCATACTTGTCGTCTGAGCGCCTGACAAACGACCTGATTGTAGTATCAAGCTCGTGCTTGATTTTCTGGGCAAGCACTCTTTCCTCCTCGAGGCTTGACCCAAACAAAATTGTAAGCAAGTACTCAAAGGCTCGGCCGTTCCCAGTCACGCCGACATTGGTTAGGGTTGAGGCTGGAAGCAGTCCCCGTAAAATGTCAAGTGCCTTTGCTTTAGTTGACGCGTTGTATATGAAAGTGGCAGATTTTATGTCCGATTCATTTTTTAGCTTTGTGAAAACTACTTCCTCTCCAGATGTAGAGTCTTTGAATTTAAAATTAGCAATCGGTTCCTTTCCCCTGATGTGATCAATCATCGGCTGTATGTTTTTTGAATAAATTTCAAAATCCAAATTGCACGACTCTATGTATTTGTCGGCAAATTTTGAATTCATTATTGTGGGATCCCTGTAAAATTTGTACTCGTTGTTGATTTTTTTGTCCCAAGATACATAGCGCGACGACTTTTCCAAATACGACATGCCTATTCTCCTATCCTCGATTTTCTTTACTGCAATGTTTGATATTCCCTCAATTGCGATCTGCGCAATTCCGAGCTCTGCAACAGAGTCATCACCATACTCGATTAAGACCTTGTTGTAGAATTCCTCTCCGCGGTTTTTGTTTACCAAGAATTCGTCTAAAAATATGCGCCTCATGCTTTTGTCAGTCCTGCTGTATCGTGACATAAGGGCGCCGCGATCCACCTGCTGCGGTGTGATTATTGCAAACACCGAATCATCAGCATTTGAGAAATGTTCCAAAAGAATTTTTTCCTCTGATGCACTGAACTCTGTCAACAGATCCAAGACTTTTTGATTCTAAATAAACTATTTCCGGTTTATTTGAATCAGATCTGGTCCTTTAGTCTTTGCCTTGGACTGCCATCTTAACAACACTTCTTTCATCGCGTTTGCGTCACTTTCATTTTCTGTATACATTAGCGTTGTAATCCAGCGGCCTTTCCCGGCTTGACCACCAACTGAATTCATCCAAAAATCGGTCGGCAGGTTTTTCATTGCTTCGTTGTTTGGATCCCGGCTCAACTCTATCCAGCGCTTTGACACAAAGTGAAGAATTTGGTCTAATCCGTCTTTTTCTATCATGGAATGTGTTTTTTCGACTTTGCATTTTAAAATTGCGAAAACGGGTTTGTTAAATTGTTCTTACCAAAACTAGAAAGCTTGTTAACACTTCCTAGGTTATATGAAACGCTCAAGTTTCACCAATGAACAAGGACGAAATAGAGATTATCGGCAAGCAAGTCAAAGACATGTACGGTACCCACATGGGTAAGGTTATTGGAACAATAACTGACATTGATGGCTCCGTACAGACTGTGGGAATTGATTGCGGTCTAGAAGGACTGCGACAAGTACCATTTGAACAACTCGTAGTTCAAGGCGAAGTCGTGATCTTTATACCAAAATGGAGACTCGATTCACAACGATTCCTGCGTGAGAAAGGGCTCACACTAAGGCGTCTTAAGGCATTAATCGATATCGTTTCAGAAAACGACGACATGCGAGACGACGCAGAAATCATCCATGAAAAGTACAAGTCAAAACTGCTGACACTTGAGGAAGCCGAAAAACAAATCACATACAAACTAACAGAACGACTAGAAGAACTAAACGGCCAACTAAAATCAGTCAAGATTTTGCTATTTGACGCAAAGGTTCAATTCAAGAGCAACGAAATCTCTGAATCAAAATATGACCTCATAAAGACCAACACTGGTGAAATAATGGAGCATATTGATCACGAAAAAGCAGAGATTGTCAACATCCAAAGAAGAATGACTGACATGTCACTCGATGGAGCTCAAACACAGATAAACCAAAAAGAGCAAATAGAACAATCTGCAGTTTCATACCTTGTGACCAACGATGGAAAACAAGTCGAATCTCACACACCGCCTTCCTACCATGCAAACGAAGTAAAAGCTGAAGCACCGCATCCTGATCAGACAAACGTGCAAGTAAGCCAAGCTTCGGGACAACATCATGTGGAACCACTTGGCGCATCTGCCAGCGCTCCTTCTCCGGCCGAATCAAATAGAGAGGAAACCTGGCGGTCACCAGTAGGCCAAAACACTGATGATCCTTCCACACCTGTGAAACCTACACCTGACAAAAGCAGGACTGATTGGTTTGCAAGCATGGAACCTGCATAACATTTGAAGGCACTACTCTTTTTTTATAATCTTTAACATTTACAAATGACTAATCAAAACAAGAATCGTGGAATCTGAATTTTCCATCGGTCTTGGGAATAATGATACCAAAACAAGAATTGATGCATCCAATGATTATGTTGCATTTTGGGCAAATCAGGCAAAGAACCTGGCATGGTTTGAGAAATGGGACAAAACCCTGGAATGGAACATTCCTTTTGCCCGCTGGTTTGTTGGCGGAAAGATAAATGCCTCGTATAACGCGCTTGACATTCACCAAAATCAAAAGGACAAGCCTGCCATTTTGTGGGAGGGTGAGAACGAGGATAGGCGTACAATCACGTATGGGGATCTGTACTATGAGGTTCAAAAGGTATCAAATGGGCTAAAATCGCTTGGCGTAACTAAAGGCGACAGAGTAACAATCTACCTTCCAATGGTGCCAGAGCTAATGGTGGCAATGCTTGCATGTGCAAGAATTGGTGCAATACACACTGTGATATTTTCAGGTTTTAGCGCAGCATCAATCCGGGACAGGGTTTTGGACTCGCAATCAAAAATAATCATCACTGCCGATGGCGGATACCGGCGGGGAGCAGTTGTAAAACTAAAAGAAGTAGTTGATGCTGCAGTCGAAAACTTGGACTTTGTGAAAAATGTAATAGTGCTAAAACGGGCAAAAATTCCAATCACACAAAACAAAAAGGACGTATTATGGGAGGATGTTGTAGAAAACTCATCTCCAACATGTGATGCCGAATCTCTGGAAAGCACACACCCTCTGTATATCCTGTATACTTCTGGCACGACAGGAAAGCCAAAAGGAGTACTGCACGACACTGGTGGATATTTGACTCATCTATATTCTACCTATAGGTGGGCGTTTGACATAAAAGACTCTGACGTGTATTTTTGTACTGCCGATATCGGTTGGGTCACAGGACACAGCTATGTGGCATACGGTCCGTTACTGTGCGGCGCAACACAGGTGATGTATGAGGGAGCACCTGACTATCCGTCGCCGTCTAGAATGTGGGATATCATACAAAGGTACAAGGTTACAATTTTTTACACTACTCCAACTGCACTCCGGATGTTTATGAAATATGGTGATTCTATTCCAAATTCGTTTGACCTGTCATCACTCCGATTGTTGGGAACTGTCGGAGAGCCGATAAATCCAGAGGTATGGAAGTGGTATTTTAGAACAATAGGAAAGAACAAATGCCCAATAATTGATACTTGGTGGCAAACCGAAACTGGTGGCATGATGCTGTCTCCGCTGCCTGGTCTTGAAACCATTCCACTAAAGCCTGGCTCTGCAACATTTCCAGTTCCTGGGATTGATATTGCAGTGGTTGATGAAACCGGAAAAGAAATTCCGCCTGACACAAAAGGGTATCTTGTAATCAGAAAACCATGGCCTGGAATGCTTTTGACCCTGTGGGGTGATGATGAAAAATACAAGTCAGTTTACTGGTCGAAATATCCAAACTTTTACTACACTGGGGATTATGCGATAAAGGACGGTGACGGATACTTTTGGCTGCTTGGCCGTGCAGACGACATCCTAAAAGTTGCAGGACACAGAATAGGCACTGCTGAGCTTGAAAGCAGCTTGGTATCACACAAGGGGGTGGCAGAGGCAGCTGTATGCGGCATTCCTCACGAAATTAAGGGTGAGGCAATAATTGCATTTTTGGTACTAAAGGAAGGAGTCCAAGTTTCAGAGACCCTTCAAAGCGAAATTATGTCTAAAGTCAGGTCAGATGTAGGAGCAATCGCAACTCCACAACAAATCTATTTTGTATCAAAGCTGCCAAAAACAAGGAGTGGCAAGATAATGAGAAGACTGCTAAAGGCAATGGCCAGCAATGAAAACACCGGCGATATCAGTACGCTTGAAGATGGCGCAGCAGTAAGCGAAATCCAAGCTGCATTTGATGATCTAAAAAACCAGATCTCAAGGACATAGCCACTGCCTAAAATATGAAAGAAAATTCCCGTAACTGTCTATTTTGATAGTTTTTTGTCGATTGCAGCCTTCATTTGGATTAGACTTGTCTTTGATTCGGCGTGGGCATTTTTCATTGCGGTACTATAGTCTAGCCTCGCCTTGTCAATTGCAGCTTTGGAGTCTGCATTGATCTTATCTGTCGGTATTCCTTTTGATATTGCATTTCTTGCATCCGCCTGTGATTTGTCAACTGCTGCCTTAAAATCAGCTCTTGCCTTTTCAACTGCAATCTTGTGTGCAATGATAATTGACTTTACATCAAGTTTTGTGGTTCCTTTTACCTCTGCAAATGCATGGCTGTGCGGTGCAGCAAAAAGCAGTACTGACAAGACCAACGCTGATATTACTAATAACTTCATTTCGTAGACTCTCTAAAAAGGCAATTAAAAAATTTTGCGTAACAATTGTACGTGGAATGCCGATTTAGTAAATGCCTACCTGATTCGTATCTCTTGTTACATTAAAATTACTCTGATTTTCAATACCTTGATCTGGCTATTATTTTGAATTTCTGATCTTGTTTATCGCATCTGTGATTTTATCCACTTCGAACGGTTTTTGCAATATCTTGTCCGGATTCAAATAATCCAGTTTTTCAGAGGCGTCTTTTTGTAAATTGCCTGTTATTATGATGACATTTGCCTTCGGATCTATTTTTCGAATGTTTTGCAGTGCAAAAATACCGTCGTATTCTGGCATTGCCAAATCCACAAATGTAATGTCTGGATTTTTTTCTTGATACAATTCAACTGCTTTTTTGCCATTATTGCCTTTTCCTACAACCTCGACTTGGATTATTTTCAAATATTCTGAAAAAAGATCAAGCACGTCTTTGTCGTCATCTATCACAATCGCTGTAAGTGTTTTGTTCATGTACAAGTTAAATTTTTAATTAGCGTGTCGCTGTAAGCGTTTTTCTTCCTTTAAATTTTTTGTTTTATTATTCAAAGTTTTCATGCCCTCCTCAATAATCACGCTCAGAACTGAAGAAAAACTCCAATTCCTACTTGATTTGGAAATAAACTCTGCCTGTAGGCGGTGAATTTTTTCGTCGATCTCTTTATCGATAGTAATTGTCACACGTTTTTTTGCCATCTGCCAAAATTTTGTTGTAATTAACTTATTTAACATATAAACTTCGATGAATCGAAGTTAAATTGAAAACTGTAAATATTAAATAAAAACAAATCTGTATGTGCTAAATGATCAACATCTATCTCTTCTATACTAGTTTGAAGTTAACCCTGTATGCAAAACAATAATCTTAAGGCATTGGTTGCAATATCGATCGAAGTTGTTTTGATGAGAACAAATGGGCCACAATATTTCTTGGCCCTTTCAAGATTAGAACGAGACTATGAATGTAAAATCGCTGACTGTTTTGAGCATCCAGAATATCTGAAAAACGTACTAAAGGATGTTTATGAAAATTCCTATGATCGAATACTGGATGACTTGGAATCTGAGTTGGGGGAAATTACCTCCGAAAAAGAAATTAAAGATTTTCTGAGTGCCCTAAGAGAATAAGACTACTCTTAAAAACAAGATTTCTCATGGTATAGCCATGGAAATGTTTTCAGCTAGGCAACAGGACTATGTTAGACCTTATCTTGGTGAAGTAAGCAGCTTTGTAGGCAAACGATGGAATTTTGGTGTAATCTGGGAATTACGTAATAATAAAAAAATGAGATTTAATCAGTTATTGTCGTCTCTTGCTGGAATCTCTCCTTCTACACTTTCTTCTACCTTGAAAAGCCTGGAAAAAAGTGGGCTGATAACGCGTACAAGATACGGGAAAACTCCTCCATTCAAAGTGGAATATAGTATAACAAAGAAAGGGATTGAACTAATCGTTGCAAGCTCTCCACTGATTAAGTGGGTAATGAAAAAAAGAATATTCCACATATGATTTTTGATTGTAGTTAGCAGGCAGATGCTGGAACAAACTCAACTAGCAATCTGATCATACGAACTATTCAAAGCGGTAATGAGCGCAATACTGATTATAAAATTTGGCTCTCGTTTTTTACTAATTAAACAATTCTTGAGATTCTAACTCTGCAATCTGTTCTTCAATCTCTTCTGGAGTTTCAGAACCATAGGAAATCAAAATTTTGTCATTATCAAATATTTCATAATCTCGTATATCTGAAACTTTTTCTCCATTGATGTAAAACTTTAGCTCATAGTCGTCATTGGTACAAAATTCCCTTTTATCATGAAATACAAAACAATCCTGCGAGAGTCCAAGATGCAGGGTGTCAAAGAGATAACCAAGTGTTATTCCATTTGAATGTCTGTGAATGGTGTTGCCGTTTGATCCCTCAAAGTGAATCCATGGGCTCATTAGTTGGAACTGGATGCCTGAAAAATCAAACTTGTCCCCAGAGATTCTTACAAGTATGGATGCATGTTCATGCGCATCTCTCAAAACAGAACCTTGCGGAACGTCTGGTACATTAGATTCAATATTTTGTTTAGGGGTATCGGACACATTTTCTGGAATTATTTTTACTGTTTTTTCCAATGCGCTTGTTTGTAAGGAATTTAGATAAATCATCATTGCGGTGCCTGATATTGCTATTCCAACAAGTGCAATTATGACCAAATGTGATTTTTTCATAAGTTAATTCAAGTGATGGACTTTTTACTCTTAAGTTGTGCTATTTGATTATTATCCACAAATCATTATCTAGGCCTAGAAACATGTTCTAAAAGTTTCAGATGGTTCTAATGCATCGTGACACAATTTTGGCTAAATTCTCCTGTAAATATGAACATAATTAATGAAGTGAATTTTAGATGCATGGCTTGCTGTTATAGTTTACACCTATCTAATAATGCGTCTTCTAACAAAATTTGTTCATCCACAGTTTGAAGAAATTGTAAATTTATTTGTGAGCTGGGGAAATATGCTAAACTTACTTTTACTCCTACCTCTTGAGCTTTCTCTACAGCGTATTCAAAATCGCTATCTGCGGTAACGATGATCGCTTTTTCAATATCCTTATTCATGCTCATTTGCACTAGATCAATTCCTAATCTCATGTCAACTCCTTTTTGGACAAATTCTCCTTGAATTTGTTGCAGCCTTCCTAATCTTATTTCAAATTTATCGAGTTTTCTGATGCTACTGTGAAATCTCTGAGTTTTAGAGAGAAGTTTAATTCCCTTTTGAGAATTTGGGATTGGCAGAGTATCATAAAAAAGCGTTTTAATACGATTTGTATTGTAGGTTAATTCATTAGACAATTTTAAAAAATTAATCTTTATATTTTTAATATGGCAAAGTTTAATCAGATATCCTGCATCAATAAACACAGCTGATCTTAACATGATTCAAGAACTCTTGATTCAGAATAGATAAGTTCCATGATTGCATTTCGATAATGACATCTAATTCAAAACTATTCTGGATTAACGTGCCAAACGAGCTATTAGATTTATAAATGATTAATGATATACTAAATTTGAAAGCGTCAGCGTTGTCTTGCAGGACTTAGGTCTGAAGCGAGGTCTCCAATGCTGACACTCGTTTTCTATTATTTTGATTACAGATGTCTGCCTAGAAACACATGCTAAAAGTTTCCGTATTGCTATTTTCTAGATTTTAGTGTAATTTGCATCAAAATCTCAACTAGACATGTGAAAGGTCTTTTCTGGCTTTATTTTCAAAATGATTCGCTTTTCACCTGGTGCTTTGAATGGATATTTGTCTACTCCTAGGTATTTTTTTGCAAGCTTGTCTATGTGTTCGTCAGCACCGTTTGTAGTTTGTTCTACTACTCTTCCTCTAATGCTAACTGTGTTGTAAGGATTGGTTTGATCAACTACGGATAATGCAACTCGTGAGTCCCGTTCAAAGTTTTTTTGCTTCGTTCTTCCCTCTGCGGTATTGACTAGAAAGAATTGACCATCATAATCAATCCAGACCGGGGTTATCTGTGGAGCGCCATCGTTCATCAGTGATGCTATGAATGCGAAATTCTTTCCCTTGAAGAGGCTAACTGCCGAATCTGTGAGTTCTCTACTGATTTGCACAAATAGGTTAGGATCTCATAATTCTTAAGCTCTACTACTGATTATCTAAGGCAAACCCCTGATATGTAGAGAAACACGAGCTAAAAGTTTCAGAATATGACTATTGAATCACTTGGCTTAGGGATGCCCAATTGTTCCAATGATTTCAATTTGAGATGAGCCGTTTTTCAATGGAATTGTCAAGGTACGAGTATCTGTGGAACTGTTTTCTTCAAAGTCTACCTCCGATCCATCAACCAATACAAAGAAATCAACATCCTCTCCAGATTTGCCGTCTGGTCCAACTCTAGCATCAATTAACTTCCTAGGAATTTCAATAACCATGTGTCCATTATCCAAACCCTCCACGTTAACGATGAGGGATTTAGCGTCGATGTCCACAATTATTTCTTGTAATAAAGATCCAATAATTGAATATCTGATTTCAAAAATATTATCATTAATTTGTAATGTGTAGTTTTTATCTAAAGACTTAGTCGATGTTTTAGAATCTTGCGTCGTTTCAAGTTTAGTGCCCCAGCCACGTTCGATTAGTTTTTGCATCGTTTCTTGTCTTACACAAGCTGGATTTCCATTGCTTGTTTTGACCATGAGTTGAAGATTCTCTTTGCACAAAATTTCCTCTATTGGAGTTCTAGACTTGAACTGTTGTAATGGTGGTGACAACTTTGGAATTTCTACAAAGCCGCCCCAAATCCCTTGAGGTGAGTCACTATCTTTACCGTCCACTGAAGAGTGGAATCCACAAGGAGCTCCCCTGATGAAGTCGCTGGGCTTTGAGCAAGCATGATCTACATCAAAAATTATTGAATCTGACCACGAACTCTTGAATGGTACATTATGAAGACCAATACCTGCATAGGAAATACTGAGAAATATTTTTTCATATTCAATGCTTGGATCTACTGTTATCGTAACTGGAATTCTAACAATGTCGTTTTGATACGCATTTACGGGCTTTATATCAAAATGAACCTTAGATCTCGCACCTTCAGGGTTCACTTCTATGACTGGAGTGAGACTCTCTAATGCATAAGAACCAGCAGTATAATGGAATTTTATTTCAAATTCTGTAGGGGTGTTTGAAACAATGGTTGATGAAAGTCTTTCAAAGGTTGCAGTTCCATAAAAGAAATTTTCTTCAGCACTAAATGCTTGAGGAATGATAAAACCTACAAAACTAATCAAAAACAAGGAAATTCCAAAATATTTCATAAGTTACCTGTTGTTTTGATTTTAAGACTCTTAAATTGTTCTACACATTATTTCTCAAGCGAACCATTGAACAGGTAAAGAAACACGAGCTAAAAGTTTCAAAATATGACTATTGAATCACGACTTTTGGATTAATCCGTATCGCATGAAAAAGGGTTAATCTATCAATGACCGCGCATTGTTTTTCTCAAAATCTAGCAATTCCCTAACAAGTGCCAACCCAGCGTCTAACTTTTGATTTGTATGGAGTGCTATTCTATACCCATCATAATAAAACACAAAAACGTACTTGTCATAAACCTGATTGACATAATCTACTACTGAGTTTGGATAGGCAACCACTGACACATCATTTACTTCTAGAATCTGACTGAGGCTTTTTGTCATTTCTTCATCTGCGAGCAGTTCTTTTGACTTGGTGCAATTACAATATTCATAGAATAGC
>DATBQZ010000009.1:0-2966 GCA_036560565.1 Candidatus Nitrosotenuis sp. | reverse complement strand
GTAACAGAACAGTTTGTCTGCTCGCTTGGGCAAAACAAATCCATTCCAAACTATGCTGACGGCAAAATATCGCTTGAAAGAATTGGGTTTTTGAAAAAACCGCTTTCTGCAAAAGACATGGTCGGAAACAAGTTTGTCATTACTGTCACTGATCCCGAGCGGGACTTTACTGATTTTGCCGAGTTTGATAGAGTTTTTAATTTTTATGGATACCAGAGATTTGGCTCAAAGCGGCCCGTGACCCATCTGATTGGAAAGGCGCTAGTCCAGCGAAGGTTCGATGACGCCATAACCTTGCTGCTGTCATTTACATCAGAACATGACTCTGACGAGAACACAAAGATTAGAAAATTAATGTCAGACCAATCCAATTACTCCGAGGCGCTGAAAGTCCTGCCGCACAAGATGGACCTAGAAAGAATAGCACTGCAAGAAATGATGCAGCACAAAGACCCGCAAAAGGCATTCCAAAAACTGCCCCTGTCAATTAGGCGGCTTTTTGTGGATGCGTACCAGTCGTTTATCTTCAATCTTACCATTGGCAAGGCATTTGAGTATGGCGAGGAATTGTTCTTGCCCCAAGAAGGAGACGTGTGCTATGGCAAAAACGCAGTTTTGGGAAAATACGAGATGGATCCAAGCCAGCAGCTTGCAATACCTCTTGTGGGGCATTCTTATTTTAAAAAAACCAGATTTGACTTGCACATCTCAAAAATCCTGCAAGACGAGCAGGTGGACCCAAAGGACTTTTTTTTCAAGGAAATGCAGGAAATCGGCACAGAGGGCGGATTTAGAACTGCGTCTATCCTTTGCACAAATTTCTCTACTGAAAAAAACACTGTCAGCTTTACCTTGCAGCGCGGATCGTTTGCAACAATGATAATGCGAGAGATTATGAAGCCTTCCGACCCCCTCAAGGCTGGCTTTTAAACGATTTTACACAAACGTCAACGAGCTTTAATAAAAAATTAATATCCACAAAATCGAGTAAGTGCAATCATGGCAACAACGAGAGATCTGGCATATTCAGGTAAACCTCAGGTTTCGATCATAATTCCGACGTATAACGAGTCACAGAACATACTTCATGTCCTAAAATCAATTGAGGAGCACATCCCCAAAAACATCACCGCGCAAACAATAGTGGTCGATGATAACTCGCCTGACGGGACTGGGAAAATTGTTGAAGACTATATGAAAAATGTCAGAAAAATTGCCGGTTACACTATTGACATTATACACAGAAAAACAAAAGACGGACTCAGCTCCGCGATTCTAAAAGGCATCCAGTATGCGACTGGAAACTCTATCGTTGTAATGGATAGCGATTTTTCCCATCCTCCAAGCCTTCTGCCAAAAATAATTGATGCCCTCAAGCAGCCAAAATGGGACATTGTGATTGCGTCGCGATACGTAAACGGGGGTGCAGTCAAGGGATGGACAGTAAAGCGAAAACTCCTAAGCAAGGGCGCAACGATGATTGCAAAGCGCGGCCTTGGCGTAAACGCAAACGACCCGATGTCTGGATTCTTTGCGTTTAAGCGCCAGGTGATTCAGGGACTGAAATTTGATGCCATAGGATACAAGATGCTCCTTGAGATATTGGTCAAAACAAAGAATGCAAACGTCTTGGAAATCCCTTATACGTTTACAAATAGAAAATTTGGCTCAAGCAAGCTGGATGCCCGTACAGTCGTGGACTATACCAAGGCAGTATGGAATCTATACCGATACGGCAAAAAGGCGGCAAAGGAGGAAAAAAGAACATCTGTCAGCTTTTTCTCAAAGGCCGGACGATTCTACAGTGTTGGCGCAATCGGACTTGTGACAAATTATCTGGTATCGTCCTTGTTCACAAATGTTGTTTCAAACCTGTGGTATCTGCATGCAACAATAATTGGAATCGTGGTATCCATGTCAAGCAACTTTGTGCTAAACAAGGTGTGGACATTTGAGGATCGTAACTTTGCTGCAAGGCACACCGTTACGCAGTATGCAAAATTCATTGGATTTAGCTCACTTGGAGCACTTGCGCAAATAGGTATGGTGTACGTGCTAGTTGATCAGTATCACATACAGTACCCGATAGCACTCATCTTGGCGGTGTTGTCTACTGCACTGAGTAATTTCCTCTTGAACAAAAAGTGGACGTTCAAAGAAAAAATCTGGAGCTAAAGATCTTCCGGCTCATCATAAAACTCAAATACCTACCAAATTAACGGCTACCGATGGATCCAATATTCATCATAGGTATTGCGTTTCTGGTACTTGCAAGCTCAATTGGGGCTTACGTTGTCTATCACAAGGAAGTGGTGATGAAGCCACTCATACTAAGCGAAGCTGCAGAAATTGAGGCCGCAAGCTGCGATGACGTCAAGAAAAAACACGAACTTGGGCAATACTGGGCATTATCAAACTATAGGCTAGCTGCAGCCAAAGTTGCTTCATGCTTCCCAGAAAAGTAATCCGTGCACGATTTTTATCTTTCAATATTTGAAATAAAACATGTTTGAAGGATTTTTCCCGCCGCTTGCAAAGGCGCCTGACTTTCCAGAAAATTTTGAGTGGATTAATACTGATGAGCCGCTAACTCTTTCAAAACTAAAGGGGAGCGTAGTTGTTTTGGACTTTTGGACTTATTGCTGCATTAACTGCATGCACACATTGCCTACTCTTGTACAACTTGAGGAAAAATACCGCGACAAGCCAGTGGTGTTCATCGGCGTACACTCTGGCAAGTTCTTTACAGAACAGGAAGCAGGCAATGTGCAAAGTGCAGTAGCACGATATGAAATCAAGCATCCAGTTCTGGTGGACAAGGAAATGCAGGTGTGGCGCAAATTCGAAGTCAACGCATGGCCTACCATCCTAATCATTGATCCTACTGGAACAATCATCTACAGGCAGTCAGGGGAGGGCCAAAAAGACGAAATTGATGACACCGTTGAGGTTTTGCTGCAGGCTCA
>DATBQZ010000008.1:0-1767 GCA_036560565.1 Candidatus Nitrosotenuis sp. | reverse complement strand
CCCCACAAATGAGAAAAACAGGGGCTTGGATTTATTCTCTGTGTTGGATCCAAAGAAACTAGATTTATTATTGAATCAAAGGGGAACTGTGTAATGGCAAAACCACTCATACTGATTATAGCCGCAGTTCCAATAATCTTTGCAGGGATGATTGCCATACCTATGATCATAAACCCGCAGATTCCGTTTAGTGCTACAAATTCTGATGACCGAATCTCAATTGAACTGACCAGATACGATTTGAAAAAAATCTCATTTGGATTGACTGACAGGCTCAGTCCAATCAAGTCTGAAATTTTGATCATATCAAACGAGGGAAACGTCCGATATCTGGTTACTGAAAACGAGCATCCACTGCCTGAAAAAACCCTTACCATTCCAAAAGATGAGGTGAAAAAACTAACTGCCATGATAAAGGAAACTGGCTTTATGAGCATCCCAATTGACTCCATATCGGCTGACGAGTCCGTATCTGAATACACAAAATTTTCACTCAAGGTCACATTGAATGGAAACACAAAACAAATCCAGTGGTCTGAGGGAAATGCAACATCCACATTTGTTCCGCCTATCATCACCATGGTGGAATCCGAGCTGGAACGAGTAATTGAAAAATTCAACTAGCCATAGATTTGAGAACCATATGTTGGCACGTATGTACGATTGCGTAACCTAGTGTAACAAGTTTTTAATAACCAACATGCCATATATGACACATGAGTACAACAACAAAGATTCGAAAGACACACGTCTCTTTAGGTATTCCAGAAAATGAACCAATTGAAGAAGCTGAAAAATCATTGGATCTTTTAACACAAACCGTTATGAAAGATCAGTAGGATTAACCTACTTGGTATCTAAATTTGACATATTTTCTCGTGATATCGTTATAGCGGTACCTGATTATACAGATCAATCCGAACCAAAACCTAGACCATTAATCGTAATCTCAAAATCACTATTCCATCAAAATAGTGGTTTCTTTGTTTGTGTTGGAATAACAACTAATCAGAAACCAGATCCGTATCTAATACCGATAAAGCCTCAATATGTTGAGAATGTAGAGTTACAAGAGAAATCTCAAGTTATGTGTAAAAGAATAGTCACGGTTAGATCGGATAAAATTACTAAGAGGATAGCCAAGATTACACCAGAATTTTATGCAATAATTACAAAAAAAATCAAAGACGAGATATTGGAATTATGATCTATTTCTATCAGCCTAAAATTAACGTGAATTACAATCAACTGTTAACTGAGCAGTACTGATCTTCACCATTCCTATAAATATACAAATCGCGACTAGTCCTTATGATTCCGCTCTCTGGCAATCTTGATTCGGCAAAGGGAAGAGTCAGCGAAAAGGTAGGGCCTGTTTCAATACTTCGCGGCACGTCCACCCTGAAAAGGGGATTTGCACACATGCTCAAAAATGGAGTAGTAATGGATGTCACCACAGTAGAGCAGGCTGTAATTGCTGAAGAGGCAGGTGCAGTGTCTGTAATGGTTTTGGATAAACTTCCATCTGATGTCAGAAAGGCAGGAGGAGTTGCAAGGACTGCAAGCATTAGGGTCATCGAGGAGATAATGGATGCAGTGACCATACCTGTAATGGCAAAGTGCAGAATAGGCCATGTGTATGAGGCAAAGGTTCTCGAGGAAGCAAATGTTGACATGATTGACGAATCCGAAGTTCTGACGCCAGCTGATGAATTACGTCATATCTGGAAATGGGATTACATCACTCCGTTTGTAAATGGCGCTCGT
>DATBQZ010000007.1:0-1579 GCA_036560565.1 Candidatus Nitrosotenuis sp. | reverse complement strand
AGAGGCAAAGCCGCTATCACCAATCACTGAGGAAAAATACGGAATGAAAGTAGTAGAGGCAACTGACCTTGCATCCGTACTTGGTTACTTTGAGTGATCCAAAGTTATATTCTTGTTCAGGTATCACAGGACATGCACCTTCTACCTGAGGATCAAATCAAAAACGAGCTCAAAGAGCACGATTTGAAAGGATGGACAATCCAGAACGGAAAACTCTACAAGGAATTTGCATTTGCAGACTTTGTAGAGGCATTTAGCTTTATGACAAAGGCGGCATTCCACATAGAAAAAATGAACCACCATCCGGAATGGTCAAACGTGTACAACAGACTGTCAGTGTACCTTACCACGCACGATGCAGGCGGCATAACAGCAAACGACATCAAACTGGCAAGAACGCTCAACTCGCTAAAATAATCTAGATTCAAACCTAAAATTGTGGCAGATGATCAGTTTTCTTTTTTCTACATTAATGGATGTTCCAAATCGGCATCATCAGAGATACGGTGCAATCTTCTTTGATATGTAGTTTGAAGATTTCATAAAGTCTATCCTAAGATTTTTGGGAATGTACGGGTTAGTTGATGCGTGTAAACTCTTCATCATTTTTGAATCTGCAAGTTTCTTTGGAATCTCTTCTTTGAACTCATCATAGTCTATCTGCGCTGATTTGAGAACGGATTTCAGTATCGGAATGATTTTGGCGACGTTGCTATTCAACTTCAGGCTGTAATACAGATCGTAAATATCCTTTCCTTCCTCCCGTTCGTAAAACGCTTTTAGCTTTTTTGCTACAAGTGTGTCAAACGTGTATACTGGTATTTTATCGAGTCGTAACGGGAGTATTGTGCTGCGAGCATTAACTAGATCATTCTTTCCCGTCCTAGTTTCGCTTATGTTAAACTCTAGCTGTATGTTGTCTTTCATTCCTATTTCATTTTGGAACTGGCAGAAGAACATGATTATGTTTTTTCTTCTTGCCTCTTTTGGAACCGTGTAAGAGTCGCTCAGAAGCGGAATTATGTTATCTTTGATAAACTGAATCTTGTCGTCTCTTTCCAGATTTTCTTTAAAGAAGATATCCATGTCTATATCTTCTGAAAATCTCTGGACTTTTCCCAAAAACACTTTGTTAAGAGACGTACCTCCTTTGCAGATGACGGTTGCTTGGTCCGTCATCTTCTTTGATATTAGTGCCGGACATATCTTACTCCAGATGTCAAAGACCCTGGCTTCTTTCAGAACGTACTGAAGTCCAATACCGGTTTTCGCTGCAGCTTGCCGTGCCTCCCTTAGACTAACCATTGTACCACCACGAGAGAAGTTTCTTTTCTCCGATGTTGTCTGTGATCATCCACTCTTTGTTGTACAAGCCCCCGCTCTGGCTAAAGTCAAGCTTCGTTTTGTTTCCTATCCGTCCCTTAAGATATTTGATGAAATCAAGTGGATATTCATATTCAGTTTCCTTGAGAAGAGACAGGAGGTACCCAATTTTCTGGCAGAGACTTGATGAGCCAAATTTTTCCAGATATTTTTCCATCTCCTTCCAATCTAACTGACCTGCGATATGAAGTGATTT
>DATBQZ010000006.1:0-26062 GCA_036560565.1 Candidatus Nitrosotenuis sp. | reverse complement strand
CAGATGTCAAATGTGTTGGGTACCATAACTGACATGCCAGAGGTGATGAGAAAATGCAAAAAGGCAGGAGTAAGGGTACTAGTTGACGGCGCACAGTCCGTTCCGCACATGAAAGTTGACATGCAGAGTCTTGGATGCGACTTTTTTGCGTTTTCTGCACACAAAATGCTGGGCCCAACAGGTGTCGGCGTTTTGTGGGTAAGAAAGGAACTGCTGGAACAAATGATCCCATTCCACGGAGGAGGAGACATGATACGCGAGGTCCACAAATACGAAACCACTTGGAATGACTTGCCATACAAGTTTGAGGCAGGAACTCCAAATATTGCAGACGTGATTGGATTTTCAGCAGCGTTGGACTATCTGAGTAATTTGGGGATGGACTTTGTAAGGAATCACGAAATTGAGATAACAAAATACGCGCTTGAAAAAATGTCCGCAATCAAGGGACTCAAAATTTACGGAACAAAGGACATCTCAAAGAGGGGCGGAGTGATATCATTTAACTTTGCAGACATTCATCCCCACGATCTTGCAACCATAATAGATGAAGAAGGAGTTGCGATAAGGTCAGGCCATCACTGCGCACAAGTGTTGATGGAAAGACTGGATGTCGCAGCAACATCACGTGCAAGCTTTTACATCTACAACACTAAAGAAGAAGTCGACGTTTTGATAAAGTCACTTGAAAAGGCAGCGAGGCTGTTCAAGCTATGAGTAGCAATGCCGATATTTACCATGAGATGATTGTGGAATATTCAAGGCACCCAAGTAATTTTGGGAAAATTGAAAATCCAGACGTGACATATCACGACAGCAACCCACTGTGTGGAGATTCCATTGACATTTTCATGAACATTAAAGACAACAAGGTATCTGACATCAAGTTCAACGGGAGGGGCTGCGCCATATGCATGGCGTGCTCTTCTGTTATGACTGAAATTGTCAAAGGAAAAAGCATAGACGATGTCAAAAAGATACAAAAAGACGATATTCTAGGCGAGCTTGGCCTCCAAAACCTCCAAGCTGTCAGAATAAAATGCGCACTTTTGTCACTCAAAGTACTAAAGTATGGCATCTACACGTATCTTGCAAATCACCTAAATGACACAAATGCAGATGCGCTAAAGCAAGAGGCTTCGGCACTCTACTAGGTATTGCCTTGACTGACGTTTCGCTAGAAATACGAAAAGTGATTTTTGAAAAATACAACAACCCAGACATTAAATTCACAAACGACGAGATATTCGAAATACTGCAGCAAAACAACTCTATTGACAAATCCCTTGTAATAGACGACATGGAAAAATATTTCACAGAACTGTGCAATGCTGGAATGATGCGAAACATTGCGCAAAACTTTACCACTCAGTATTTCAAATTATTTGACGACGTGGAAAAAGTAAAGTGCAATTCCTGCAACGCTGAATCTCCTATTGGAAAATCAGAATCACGAATTTGTCCCGCATGTAAGACCTCTATTTAGATTTGTATCTCTGAGCTGCGCTCTCTAAGGACTGGATCATAGGAAGCTTTTCTCCAGTCAGGTATAGTACCAGCGCCCCGCCTGCCGTACTGATATGGGTTATCTTTTCTGCCAACCCGTATTTTTTAAGTGCCGATGTGAGGTGTCCCCCGCTTACTATGGTAGTTGCCATCGAGTTTGCAACTGCCTCTAGGAGTGCCTTTGTACCGTAGCTGAATTTTTCTTTTTCAAAAAATCCGGCAGGTCCGCTGATGAAGACAGTTCCAGCACTTGATATTATTTTAGAATAATGCTCGATTGTTTTTGGACCTAGGTCGTAGATTTGGTCCCCCTTGTTTAGCTCCCTGACGTCAAGCTCGTATCTTTCGCCGTCTTTGCTTATTGCCACATCGACTGGGGTAAAGAAGACATCTGGATACTCTCCCATCAGGGCGTGTGCCTTTGCAACTGCCTCATCTTCACCCTTGATTCCAAGCGGGTACTTGATTCGTGCCTGTGCACGCATGAAAACGTTGCCTATCAGGCCAGTTAAGAGAATCTGATCTGCCCTGCCCCTTTTTATGAGCATCTTGATTGCCTCCAATCTGTCAGTTACCTTGGAGCCTCCAAGCACTATGACATGGGGAGCCTTTGCAACTGTCAGTATTTCGTCCAGCTTTCGCACCTCGCGCTCTACAATTTTTCCAGCACATGCCGGTATCACATGTGAAAATCCGACAAGTGACGGGTGTGACCTGTGAGCACTTGGAAACGAGTCCAGGACACACAAATCAAAAAGCTTGCCCAATCTTTTGACCATTATTGTATTTGACGCGTCCTTTGGAGAAAACTCGTAATTTTCTTCTGCACAAAATCTAAGATTATCCAATAACATGATATCGCCATCTTTCATTTTCTTTATTTCGGATTGTGCAAGCGAACCGATGACGTCCTGAACGTAAATAATTTTTTTACCCAATAATTTTTCCAAAATTTTTGCATGCTGCTCCATTCCAACATAGTCCGTGTTTCCAACTCGCCCCTGATGTGATACGACGACAACTCTTGCGTCACTTAGTGCCTTGATGGTCTCTATTACCTCCTCGATTCTTTTGGCCCCTGAAATCTCCTCAGTTACAGGATCAATTGGACAATTCATGTCGACACGCAAAAGAACAGTCTTTCCCTTCAAGTTGAAATCGTCAAGGGTTAGAATCTTCACATCCATTGTCTTTTTCTGCCAGCTTAAAATCTTTCAGCCGATCAGAGTCATTCCTGCAAAACAATTTACAGTACGATATGGTTAGACGCTTTGAGATAAATTAAAAATGCCATGTATGGATGCGATATAGTTGCAAAATTGGTTGTTTGCTGTTAGATCAAGGGCTTTTCTTCTCTTTGTGCTCGCCTTTGTCGTAATGTCAATTCTGGTGCAAGCAAAAATTACCTCCGGCTTTGACCGCTCCGTCATACTGTACTTTCAGTCAATAGCGGGAAATCCAGCAGTCGATCTCTTCATGTGGGGCATGACTGAGATAGGAAACGTCATATCTATTCTGCTTTTGAGCGTAATCCTTGCCATCATACGCAGGACGCGAAGGATAGGAATCACGCTTTTACTGTGCATTGTGATTGGAACGCTTGCATCTGGATACTTCAAAGGATATGTAATAGATAGCCCACGCCCAGACCTTGAATACTTGGGCTCAAAATTCCCATATGCTGTAGGTCAGGACACCTTTGTTATTGGAACTGATGGCTCTTTCCCATCCGGACACGCTACACGTGCTGCAATCGTGGCCTTTGTGATTGGATATGCTCTGTCTGAGCGATTCCCAAGGGGCAGATATCTGATGTGGCTGTTTCCAGTTTTAGAGTCAATCAGCCGAGTATACGTATTGGAACACTATCCTATGGATGTTTTTGGCGGAACTGTTTTCGGAATCATAATTGCAAATCTGATAAGCAAAAAAGTAAAGCTCGGCGAGTTTTTCAAAAAGTCACAAGTTTAGCTCATCTAAAACTTTGGGGCTGATCAGAACGATGGCATAGTTTTCAGCATCGTGATGGTATGTCCAGTATCTGAGATTTCTTTCCTGCTTTGCCTGCCTTAGCATATAGTTGATATCTGTTGTTACGATGAACCCGATTCTTTTTGCCATGTCTTTTTGTTTTGGCATCAGTACCTTGTATCCTCCTTTCTGATTTTCAAAACCAAGTCTTACCATTTCGGATGCAAAATCAGATGCGTCCTTTTCATTTTTTGCGACAAATGTTTTTACAATTGGTATCTGCGACGGGTGAAACTCCATAAAATCACAAATGTGTGCAATTTAATTAATTCATCTGGAAATACCAGAAAACCACGTGATCGAGTGTTAAAATTCTTAACTTACAAGTCAAATACTGATTATAGTAACACCTTATCGATAATCAAACATGATGATTCTCAATGGCCTCATTAGCTAAACTAGCGCAAAAGCTAAAACAGGAAAAGTCAGACGCCGCAAAACAGCGAAGATTGCAAGAAAAAATGCTAAAAGAAGCAGTTTCAATGGCACGCCGATCGTCATCTGGTCTATCGTCAGTTGAACACCGACTGGAGGATTCTAAGGTAAAACTAGGCGAAATCAATGCCGAATTTAACCATGTTTTGGCAAGAAAGGAAAGCCTTGAGAGGCTCGCATCTGCAGCGCAGGAACGACTGACCCAAGAGATTGCCGCAAAAGACCAGGCCGAAACCGATCTGCAGAATGCCGAAACGGAGGGGGCAAAGCAAATTGCTGCAGAAAGACTAGAGCAAATTATTCAGAAAATTGAGGAACTAGAAGAGGAGGCAAAGCAAAGACAAGCAGCCGCAGAAAAACTCGTCAATGTGATAGAAGGATTCAAAAAGTCAAAAACCAAGACCTCGCATCAAATCCAAAAGCAGGCAAAAACAAAACCAGTATTACTAAACCAAATTAAAACAAGTACTGTTGACTCTGAGCGACTCAAAAAACGCGTTGATACGGCCACCAAAAAAGAACAAAACGTCAGCAAAATCCTAGGTGTGGTATCGAAGAAATTGGCAGAGCAAATGGCAAGAAAAAGAAGAATAGCTGCAAAGAAGGCCGCCGCAAAAAGAAAGGCCGCAGCTAAAAAAGCAGCTGCGAAAAGGAAAGCAGCGGCAAGAAAGGCAGCCGCCAAAAAGAAAGCTGCTGCCAAAAAGAGATCAGCAAAGAAAAAGACTGCACCAAAAAAGAAGATAGCGGTAAAAAAGAAATCAGCAAAGAAACAAAAGAAAAAGTCAAGGCGTTAATTTTCTGACTTTTTTATGCATACGTTATAAAACAGTGACCTGACTTCATTATACGTGAGAAAAAGAGGAATCATAGTTTCGCTTGCAGGAATGGCAATGCTTGCAGTTTCGTTTTCCATCGCAATTTCAATACTTGAAAGTTCTGGAATGACTGGTGACGAGTTCTTGCTTCCAGAAGTGCTAAAGGATGCATTTGACCAAGTGTCTGAAAAAACGCAAATCCAGCCTGGGGAAACTGCGTATTTTTCGTTTGATGCGTCAAGTGACACGAGAACACTCCTGTGGGGATTTCAGGTAATGGATTCCCAAATGGACGAAAATCTTGTGATTTCCATCTCAAATATTTATGGCGATGATTTTGGAAAATTCACGACAAATCAGCCCGTGTTTTTTGAAACATTGGAAATTACACGATCGGATGTTTACAATTTTAATGTAGAAAACAAAGGTGTCAATCCAGTTACACTGGTGATGATGTTTACAGAAAACCCGGATGATTCTAAATCGGTAATCAATCCGAATTCCCCGCTTGGCAAATCCCTTCTTCCGCTTGCAGCATCTGGAACTTTTTTCATTGCAGGAATCGTAACAACCATAGCTGGAATAATAATAATTATAATTGATTATAGAAAAAACCGTTCTTCTAATTTTGTCTAGTATTCTTTTACTACTAGTTCGCCGTATTTTCCTTTTCCAAGAGAAACTTCGTTTTTGAATGTGTTTGTGTATCCGTTTTTGATTAGGATCTTTGAGCCGTTCTTTACCTTGGTGATTTCGTCTCCCCAAAGGGTTAGCTTGATTTCTCCTGCTGCGTCAACTAGAAATGCATTGCATACATCTGTAGTTCCGCCCATTTTGAGATTGACTGTTCGTGGCGCTTCCATTCTTTCGACTGTTCCTTCTATGTCGATTTTGTTTCTCATGTTTTTTGCTTCTGCTGTTGTTACCACAAATCAAATCTGAAATAAACCAGTAATAAGCTTTTTAGTTTCTTGAAATTAGACCAAAAATTCTATAAATTTTACACCGGTGGCGAAAAATTTGCGTATTTTGCCACTATATCAGTTATATACTCAGATTTGAAAAATGCATTTGCAGAGGTATCGAAGCCCGGCCAACCGAGAGGGACTCAAGATCAAAAAATAAGAAATCCCTTCCTTTAGGGGTTCGTGGGTTCAAATCCCACCCTCTGCACTCTTTTTTTACAAAATTGCCGTTTATGGGATTGAACAGAAACTAGTCTTTCTAAACTTCGATTGCGTCAACAGATGACACGCTATGATCCGACAGGCTCTTGTGAAGATCTGCTGAGGATTCTTCTTTGAATGTCAAGTTGCATCTATAACACTTCCACATCTTGGCACTCATGGGTATAATATAGCGTTCATAAAATTTAAGTATAGTGGATATTTGGTCCACTTTTTTGTAAAATAGGATCAAAAACGCCGAAAATTACACAATTATCGATGTATTGCAGTATAATTCAAAGCTGCAAACTAATTTAGTTGAGGCGCAAAAATTCACATCATGATGGACGTTTTTTCGATTTTCAATCAGTTTTCCTATTTTGGAATATTTCTTCTCCTTGTTTTGGTAAACACTGCACCAATTCTGATGCCGCCAACATGGCTTATTTTGGCATCGTTTTACGCACTGGATGAAACGCTAAGCCCTATCTTTCTTGCACTAGTCGGAGCAACTGGCGCAACGGCTGGAAGGATTGCCCTGATGTACACAAGTGGATTTTTTAGAAGATTCATGAGCGAGGAAAGAAAGTCAAGCCTTGATAAAATTGCAAATTATATAAAATCAAAAAGGCTCGGATATTTTTTTGCCTCGTTTTTGTTTGCAGCAACCCCGCTCCCAAGCAACATGCTCTTTATCGGATACGGCCTGATGAGGGCAAAAAGTGCGCAAATTTACCTTGGGTTTTGGCTCGGGCGTGCCATCTCATACTATGTGATGATTTCAATTAGCAAAGTTATCCTGACTCCGTTTGCAAAATTATTCGAGGACAGGCTCTTGGGAATCATACTTGTAGATGTAATAACCATTGCAATGCTAGTTTTTTTTGCATGCATAAACTGGAACCTGTTAATAACACAAAGAAAAGTACAATTTGTCAAGCCAAAGTTTTGGAGAGTATAAAATGAACAATCTGAAAAAACTAGAACTCCATGTACGAAAGCAGATCCAAAACGATCCGGCACACGACTTTGAACATATTGTACGGGTCTGCAAAAATGTAAAACAGATTTCAAAACACGAAAACGTAAACTTGAATTTGGTTTTAGCAGCTGCACTGCTCCACGATATAGTGTCATTTCCAAAATCAGACAAAAGATCAAAAACCTCGTCACTCAAAAGTGCGCAAAAGGCAAAACAAATACTGGAAAAATATCATTATACACAAAACGAAATAAAAATAATCATCGATGCAATCGCAGATCACAGCTTTTCAAGAAACAAGACCCCAAAAACAATAGAGGGAAAGGTTCTCCAGGATGCAGACCGGCTTGACGCCCTTGGAGCAATTGGAATAGCACGCACATTTAGCGTGGGCGGTGCGGAAAATAGGCCGATTTACCACGTAACTGATCCTTTCTGCCGCACCAGGACGCCTGATGATCAAAACTGGACAGTTGACCACTTTTACCGCAAGCTTCTGCTTCTTGAAAAAAAGATGAACACCAAGTTTGCAAAAAAAGAGGCAAAGCGCAGGACCAAAATCCTAAATGTGTTTCTCGCCGAACTAAGGCAGGAAATCTAGCCGTAATCGACATAACGGGAATACCTTTTCTCAATTTCCGGGTTTTTCCCAATGATAATTTTCTCAATTTCCTCCTTGTAGCGGTTTTTCATGTATTTTTTTATCTCAGAAAACAACTCGTCGTCTTGGTATGCCTCGTCTAGTTTCTCTATCATTACAAAATACTCGACTGTCTTTTGGCGAAACTCTTCGATTGTCGGCTTTTTTATCTTGTTTAGCCGGAACCATATGCACGCCCAGCTTGCGCCTACTACATGCGGCAGTAAATCGTACGCTCTTTCTATCTCAAAGCGCTCGTCATTTCTCATGGATTGTTCAACTGTTTTGCCATCATTTTTGCAAAATATGTGACAATCATGTCGGCGCCAGCTCTTTTAATCGAAAACAAAATCTCAGACATGACATCAATTTCATTTATCCATCCTTGCTTTGCTGCGCCCTTGACCAGTGCATATTCGCCTGACACGGAATAAGCAGCTACTGGGATGTTGAATCTTCGTTTTGTTTCCGCAATCAAATCAAGGTATGCAAGTGCGGGCTTTACCATTACTATGTCGACTCCCTCGTTGATGTCTAATTCTATTTCGCGCATTGCCTCCCTTGGGTTGGTAAATGGAACCTGGTACGACTTTCTGTCCCCAAACTGTGGGGCACATGATGCCATGTCGCGGAATGGAGAATAAAATGAGGAGCGATGCTTTGCAGAATGCGACATGATTCCAACGTCGGTGAACCCTTCTCTGTCTAGTCTTTCCCTGATTGCTTTTACCTGTCCGTCCATCATCGCAGACGGTGATACGATGTCTACTCCAGCCCTTGCCTGGCTGAGTGCTATTTTTGCAAGCGTCTCGTTGCTAGAGTCATTATCGATATGATTTCCTTTGAGCAACCCACAGTGTCCTGATGTGGTGTACTGGCAAAGGCAGACATCTGCCATGATGACAATGCTGTCGCCAAAGTTTTTCCTGATTTCTGATATTGCCTTTTGGACAATTCCGTCATCAACAAATGCGGATGTTCCAGCGTCGTCTTTTTTTGTCGGGACTCCAAATAGCATGATTGCTGGAATCTTGAGATTTTTTATCTCCTCTACCTCTTTTACGACATCTGATAGGGGGAGTCGCTCGATTTCTGCCATGGAATCTACCTGGATTCTTGATTTTAGGTCCTCTTGGACAAACACCGGACAAATCAAATCGTTTGGAGAAAATGTAATTTCCTGAACTAGGTTACGCATTTTTTCATTTTTACGCAATCTTCGCAGTCGTCTTGTGGGAAAAGAAGACGTCATGAACAAAATCCCATCTAAAGCAATATAATTCTAGTCTGGTATGTTTTGGAAAATTTACTCGCTTTTTTTCTTGTAATCAAAAAGCTTTGTAGCTGCTTTGAGTAGTTCCTCATCTGACTGCTCCGATGCGCGTCGAATGTTGTTCATCGGCTCTGAAATTATTCCCTCGACCACTGCCTTTGTCAAATCCTCAATTATCTTGATTTTTTCCTGGTCTGTTTCGCCAAGCATTGACAGCGCTTTTTCCAATTCCTTTACTCTGCGGGTGTCAATGTCCTTGAATATCTCCTTGACTACGGGCTCTACTTCTAGTCTTTTCATTTGGGCTTCAAGTACTGATATCTCTTCACTAATTATTTTTTCTGCATTTGTCTTCTCATTTACCCTGTTTCTCATGTTTTTATCGACAATTTCTGCAATTTGGTCGAGATTCATCATCTTTATTCCGTGGATGGTGGTGACCTTTTCATCGACTGTTCTTGGATTTGACAAGTCAAGTATCATCATTCCAGTTTTCTTGTCATTCATCGCATCTTTGATTCTATCAAATGTGACCAAAAAGTACGGCGCGATTGTTGCGACAAACAACACATCATATTTTGAAAATCCCGCCAGTACGTCCTCAAAACCAATAGGGTTTCCTCCGACTGTCTCGGCAAATGCCTTTGATCTGTCTAGCGTTCTGCTTGTCACAAAAAACTCGTACCCTCGCCTGTTTAGTGATTTTGCAACCATCGTGGCAGCCTCGCCCGTTCCAATGAGGAGAATCTTTTTTGATTTTAGATCATCAATGTTCTCCTCTGCGAGCTTTACTGCCATCGAGCCGACCGAGATGCTTCCTTTGCTTATTCCAGTGGAGTTTCTTACCCTGGTCCCTATTCTGATTGCCTTGTCAAATAACGTGTTTAGGTATTCGCCTGATGCTCGGATCTCCCTTGCATTTGTTATTGCCTCTTTTATCTGGCCGAGGATCTGCTCTTCTCCCACAACCATGGAATCAAGTCCCGATGTGAGCTTTAGCAAGTGCGAATAAACGTCAATGTTTTCCGATATCTCGAAATTTTCCTTGAATGCCACTTCTTCTAGTCCTGCAAGGGATGCCCAAGTTTTTTTGATTTTCTGAATGTTGAAATCGCTTGACAGGCCAAAAACTTCGACTCTGTTACACGTTTGCAGTATGACGCATTCTTTTAGTCCGGAATATTCCTTGAAATATTCGTATGCCGAATCGATGTTCTTGAATGTAAATTTCTCCAAAATGTGGATTGGCGAATTGTGAAACGTGACTCGCGCGTTTACTATGTTGCTCATTTCCAGTCTCCCAAAATCCTGATCATTTCCTTTTGTGCAGTTTGCAAATTCCCTTCTTTTAATAACTGTTTTATCTTGTTGCTATTTAACACCGAATAAAGGAACTTTTTTCGCTCAATGGTAGTTGGGATCTTTTCTTTTGCCATATCCCTTGCTATTTTTTGCAGTTTGATCTGGTAGATGTCCTCTTTGTCGATTATCTCTTTGAATATTTTTTCTGCCTTTAGCTTTATCTTTCGCGCCATCGCTGGACTTCTGCCTCCAGTCGATATGGCAATCTGAACAGTATCTTCGATATTTATCACAGACGGGTGTGCAAAGTCGCTAACATCCGGGTCGTCTGCAGCATACGCGTACGCTCTTTTCTTTTTTGCCTTTTGGACTATTTTTCTGTTCAGCTCTTTATCGTCTGTTGCAGCCATTACCAAAATGGGATCGTACTCGTCTAGAAAATCCGCATTGTCTAGTTTTGTCTTCTTGAACTTGATTTTGCCATTTTTTGCATAGTTTGTTATCTGCGTGTTTGCAGAATCGCTAATTACTAAAATCTGGCAGTCCTGGGTCAGGAGTGAATTTACTTTTTTTAGGCCTTCCTGACCTGCACCTACCACGATGACCAATTTTCCCCTCAAGTTGAGGTCAACAATCACGATCCGGCTCATCTGGTTTTGTATTTATAGGATTCCAAGATTCTCGTTACGTTTTTAATTGAAAACTAATTCTAAAGCCAGTATGACCTCATTGGATTCGCTTGACAAGGAAATACTAAATGAGATCCAATGGTCGTTTCCACTGGTGTCTGAGCCATACAAGGAGCTTGCAGCTAGGTTTCACCTCACCGCTGATGAGATGAAAAAAAGAATCACTAATCTAAAATCAATTGGAGTTCTACGACAGCTTTCAGCAATTTTTGACACGAGAAAACTTGGATACAAGAGCTCACTGGTCGCAATGTCAATAGACCCAGATAGGCTGGATTATGTTGCAAATCAAATTAATCGCCATCCTGGAGTTTCCCACAACTATGAGCGAAACCACGAATACAATCTCTGGTTTACCTTAGCAACCCCTCCTGGCACTGATCTTAAGACCGAGGTTGACAAGTTTTCAAAACTTGGCGGAATAAATAAAGTCAGACTGCTTCCAACTATCAAATTATTCAAAATTGGCGTAAAACTTGAGATGGTCGATGAGAAAAAACAGGAAGTAAAGCCATCTGAGGAAAAAAAGCAAATCATAGAAACCAAGTTTTCCCCAACTGAAAAAGATAAGGACTTCATAAGGCAGCTGCAAAAAGATCTTGAAGTAGTAGACAGGCCGTTTTTGCAAGCGGCAAAAAACCTTGGGATGACAGAGGATCAGGTCTTTGAACAGCTAAAACAATATGAGAAAATCGGAGTCATGCGAAGATATGCTGCCATTTTAAGACACAGAGACGTCGGATTTACCGCAAACGGAATGATTGTCTGGAATGTACCTGAGTCTCGAATTGAGGAGGTGGGTGAAATTCTTGGCGCGTTTCCGCAGGTGAGCCACTGCTACCAACGACCATCGTACCAGGACTGGCAGTACAACGTGTTTTCAATGGTGCACTGCAAGTCCATTCCAGAAGCAGAGGACATGGCAAAAGAAATCCAGCAGCAGATCAAGGTGGATGATTACCGAATTTTGTTCAGCTCACGCGAATTCAAAAAGACACGAGTTGAATATTTTACAGAAAACGAGTTCAAAATCGAAGAAACCATCACTATCTAGTCAGCGAAACTTTTCTTTGTGGCGCCAAAAATTTGGATATGACTATAAGAGCCGAAAATCAAAAGTATCCATCTCCAGGCAAAAAACAAGTTTGCAATGCTACTTGCTGAATACACACCGTAATACCTCTCTACCAAAAAGATGGTATCTGCAGCTGCCATGCAAAACAAGCTCAGCGTTACTGTGACCCACAGAAAATTGACCTGACCTCTGAAAAACAGAATTACTGAAATAAACGCAGGAACAAACACTAGCGCATCAAGAAATGGATAGACGAAGTTTATCGTCGTTTCGAAATTGTCACTAGGTGCACTTTGTATGAAAAAGTAAAACGCTGGCATTATGAAGCTGGTCGAAATTATGGCCGCAAGAAGAACATTCTTTTTTGTAATTTTATTTTTTCTTGGAATCAGATAAAAAATCATAAACCCAAAATACAGAAAATAACTGGTAAAGTAAAGCAAGTCGACTAAATACGAGTTGTTGTTTTCTGCTGCATATTCCCCAAAATGGTAATACGTCTGGTCTGCCGCAAACCAAATTATCGTAGCCGCACAGTATAGGATCCACGCCTTGGCGTTATTGCCAGTCAGGCCGTGCCTTATGACTAAGATTATTGAAAAAGCGACAGCAATTATCGGCACTGTAACAAAAAATATGTCAGTATAGTAGAACTGGTTTTCAATTAATGGGTGATCATCTTCATGGAAAAAGCCTGCAAGAAGAAAAATCACTACCATTGATACTAGCGATAATAGCAAAAATTCTTTCTGTGAGAGTTTTTGCATAATTATAGACATGTGAACGTATGATCTTAATTGGTTTTCTATCTTGCTAGTGCCTTGATAAAATCATCAAAGTACTTTTGGGAGATAAACTCGCCTAGCTCTGCCCTTATCTCATTTATGATGTCATCATAGGCGTCACCAAAAATGTCCTGTAGGACTCTTTTTAGAAATTCTGGATTCTCATGACAATCAGGAAAGTAACATTTGTAGTCTTTTTCTAACTTGGAGGCAACTTTTTCATATTCCGGCTTTCCCATTTTTAAAAGCGTACTTTCTACTGCAAAAGCAAGCAATGCACGTTTGGCATTGTTTTCAGTATCCATAATTAAAAAGTGATTTTTCCGCTATTTAATATGATGGAACTCTGATCTGACCTTTCATGCAATTTGCGCAATAATGACAAAATTCAGATTCCAAATTGGAAAATCAGAAATCATGCCGCTTGTACTGTTGACTTGATCTCGTACGGGGGCCAAGAATTGTACAAATCTGTTATCTCCTTCATGTCTTGCGAGCTTAGGTATTTTCCATCTGACATTGCGGCAAACATTTCGATTTCTTCTGTGCTGATCACTGTTGGCAAGACAGATGAGACTGCCTTCTTTGATATGATGAATTTGATTGCAAGCTCCGTAATGTTAAGGCCATTTCTGCTGGCAATTGGCCTTAGCTGCTCTACTTTGGCAAGTGATGCTTTGACCCACTCTCCCTTTCGAACAGAGCGGTGGTCCTTTTCGTCAATTTTTGTGTCTGCTGACACTTTTCCTGTCAATATGCCTGATGCGTCTGGAACCCTAACCAAGATTCCGACATTTTTTCTCTCGGCTGTATCGATTAGCTCGTTTCCAGGCGTCTGCTCCAAAATGTTGTATACTGTCTGGACTGCAGAAACGTTCTTTCGACTCATCGCCTCTAGGCCTTCCTGCGTCCAGCCTATTGCGGGACCTAGTGCAACCTGGTACGTGTTTATTTTCCCTTCATTGATTTTATTGTCAAGTGTGTGGAATATCACATCGTCCTGAATGTGGTACATTTTTGGATTGTGCAGTCCGTAAACGTCAATGTAGTCTGTCTGCAGTCTTTCAAGACTTTTTTCCAGCGCGTGCTCTGTGAACAATGGATCAAACCTTTGCGGCAGTTCGCTGTGACCAATTTGCTGCGCCCCTTCAAACTCGTAACCGTATTTTGTGGATATGACTATCTCGTTTCTCATTCCCTTGAACGCCTCGCCGATCAGCTTTTCGCTTTTTCCCTTGCCGTACATGTCGCCTGTCTCAAAAAAGTTGATTCCTAAATCATACGCACGCTTGAGCATTCTTTTTGCCTCGTCGTCTTCTATTTTTTTGCCCCACCAGTCAAGTGCAATAGTCCATGCCCCAAATCCTATTTCGGATACTCTGATTCCTGATTTTCCAAGCGTCTTGTATTTCAATTAACAATCTCCATGAACTTTTCTAATCTTAAATCAAGTTCCGTCTTGCTCAAAACTGATTCTCCAGAAATGAGATTTGCATTTATGTCTATCCAAGATTTGCAACCTTGATATTCTGGTTTTAGCGGAATTTCAAATTCTGGCACCTTGAAAACTTTGAGGAACACTGCCTTCATCGGCTTGTCTGGCATCCAGTTTCTTCTTGTCGCAATGTATGGGTCACTCCAGATGTGAAACTGGGATAGCCGATTAATTTTATCATCCGATAATACGTCTGATTCTGCCAAGACTTCTGCATATGATGTTATTTTGTTCTGTCCATCCTTTGGTTTTTGTCCCATTGCAATATCCAAATACTTGTGAAACTGCGGCTTTAGATTGTCGTACGTTTGGTGCTCATATGTCGGAAACAGGAGAAACTTTTTTGATTCGACTAAAAATCCTGACGCGACTTCGAGTATTCCGCCCTTTCGCAAAATAACTGTCTGGTCTCCTGATTCGAGTGCCTTGACAACTGTAGCCCACTCCTTTAATCCGTTCATCTATCCAAGACTTGCAATTAGCGGAATAATATCTTTCTTGACGCAGACAATCATCGGAGTGTCTCGCTCGATGTACCTTGAGACCTGGGTTTCGCGCAGCTCCATTATCAGGTCCTGAAACGCGTGCAGGTCATCCGTTTCAAATGCCAACATGAAATCCTCATCGTGGATTCCAAAAGAATAAGTCGTGTTTAGCACAACTTGCGGGAATTTCTGGCCAACCATGATGTGCTCGTCCATCATTTTCTTTCTCTGCTCAACTGGCAGGAGGTACCACTCTCGCGTCTTGATGAACGGATAAACAATTGCATATTTTTGCGGATCATTCCCCTCAACAAAGGATGAGACCTTGCCTGCCTTTGCGTACATTGACTGTCTGGTTGATGAAAGGTAAACGTGAGACGGAACGATGTATTTTCCAAACACTGTCAGGTATATCTTTGAGATTACCTCCTGGATCACCTCTACATTATCTGCAGAAAACCAGAACAAAAACTCGGCATCATCTCTTAATCCAAGTGTGGAGTAAGACCTGAACTTTACCTTGGAGTTTCGAATCACATGTTCTATTTCTTTTGCAGACTCTTCTTTTGCAAGGTCTGCCATCCATCTCCACTTTGGGTCTATTTTGAAAAACGAGAAATTGAAAAACGTCCGCTTTGATTCTTCCATGATTGGTTTTTCCTATGACCATATTTAACAATAATCCATTTTCTCAAGATAGAAATCGCTTTACGCCAAATTGGATGAATGCTTATCTGTTTTGTTGTATGTCATATGGTATGGAACATCGGCTTTTGTTTCTGTGCACGTGTACCGGACTTGAGTTGATGACCGCAATCGGGGTTACAGCATACTTGGCTTATCTTGGGCAGACGACTCTGGCGCTGATCTCTGCAATAGTGTTTGCCAAGGTGATCGTGTTTCATTTTGTAGTTGACATCTATGACCGGCTAAAATCAAAGAAAAGGATGCCTTCCTACAATACTTTGAAAGCTTAATTTTGCACCATTCCCATATGGTATCCATTGAGCTATCTTGGAAATCCAATAGACGTCATAAAGAAACTGTATGTTGAGCAAAAATGGCATGAGATATTCACATACTGTCAAACCATGCTGGAGTCTGACCCAAAGGACTTGGTCGCTTTGCAAAATATTGCGACTGCCTTGTTGCAGGTCGGTAAATACGATGATGTGATATCATACTGCGACACTGTCTTGCAAATGAACCCCCTTGACGAGTACGCGCTAAAAAACAAAATATTCGCATTGGAGCGACTAAAAAAGCACGAGCAAATTATTTCATGCTGCGACAAACTCTTGGAAAAAAATCAAAGTGACTCTTGGACACTTGACAGCAAGGGGTTGGCACTAAATGAGCTAAACAGACACGATGAGGCAATATCAAACTATGATGCGTCGCTCAAAATTAACCCAAACAACACGACTGCACTCATGAACAAGGCAATCACCCTGTCCTACTTGCAAAGATATGCAGACGCGATACCGATCTACGACAAGGTGCAGTCAGTCGATAGTACAATCAAAGAGGCAGGACTTGCAAAGTCAGAGGCATACACAAAACTAGGAAAGCCAGACGAGGCGTTTTTGGCAGCCCAAGGATTGTTAGTGCCGGACATTTTGAAGTTCAAAGAAAAAGCAGCCGAAAAACAAATGCGAGTCTTTGACTATTACTGCCTAAACGAATTTCTGGAAATTGAGAAAAGGGAAAAGAAGCACCGGGAAAACCTAGATTCAAAACTAAATTAGATTATCTCGACGATTTTGTCCCTTGACTTGTGCCCTTTTCTTATTGATATATTTCCAGAAGATACGCCAAAATGTTTTGCCAGCTTTTTTATGACTTCTTTGTTTGCCTGACCGTCGACTGGTTTTGATTTTACGCCAATCGTTATCTCATTACCTTCTACCGTGATGGAATCTGAGTTGAACTCGACGTGTACTTGGTATAGCAACTAATCTAGATTATGCGTTTACGATCCAGTCGTAGCCTTTTTGTTCTAGCTCGTCTGCAAGTGATGCGTCTCCTGACTTTAGGACCTGTCCTCTTGCAAACACGTGCACGTAGTCTAATTTTTTGAGGAATTTTAGAATTCTTGCATAATGGGTAATCACTATGATCGTTGCATCTGGGGTTGACACGTCGCTGATTGCTTTTGCAACTGCCTGTACTGCATCGATGTCAAGACCAGAGTCTGGCTCGTCTAGGATGGAAACTTTTGGTTTTAGGACTGCCATTTGAAGCACTTCGGATCTTTTCTTTTCTCCTCCGGAAAATCCCTCGTTTAGATATCTTGAGAGAAAGTCATCACCAAGACCCACTGTCTGCAAATTCTTTTTCAGGTAATTTTGAAATTCTCTAACTGTAATGAATACTTCTCTGTCGCTAGATGCAAGTGACTTGCTCAGTGCGTTGTATGATGTCCTAAGAAAGTGCGAAAAACCAACACCTGATACCTCGGTCGGATACTGGAATCCTAAGAACAGTCCCTTTTTTGCCCGCTCGTCAGTTGACGCATTTGTTATGTCTTCACCGTCGAGCAGAATTTGTCCCTGTGTCACCTCGTATTTTGGATGACCAAGCAGAGTGTATGCAAGTGTACTTTTTCCAGAGCCGTTTGGGCCCATTATTGCGTGGACCTCTCCTGGACCTGTCTTTAGATTCACGCCTTTGAGAATTAGTTTTCCTTCTCTTTGGACGTGCAAGTCCCTAATCTCAAGTACTGCCATGTTTTGCTAATTGCTTCAAAGTCTATATAATTTCGACTAATTTTAGCTGACCCTAATCATATCAAAAACAAAAAGAAAGAAGGACGGTTGTTTAGTTTTTGGCTAAACTTGGTCTTAGTGTCAGATTCAGCTTGTAGCATGAAAGAATTTCTTTACATCTGTTACGTATGGTGACTTCGGTTACTCCTGCAATGCTTGACACGTCGCGTTGAAGCACGTTTTGTCCAAGCAAGACAGATGCGATATACAGGTACGCTGCAGCGATTCCGTTTGGCGCTTTGCCATCTGCAACGCTTGAGTCGTCTGTCTTTTCGGCAATCTCCAAGGCGAGTCTTTCTACTCGCACATCCGTGTTTGTCATGTTTGAGATCTTGGAGATGTACTTGTCCATAGTTATGACAGGTGCAGTTACTGAGCCAAGCTCCATTACGAGCGTTCTATAGTATTTTGCAGCAAGCTTTGTCTTCATTTTGAGATCCTTATTCGATCCAGTGCCGCTGCAAATTTCCTCAAGTGACCTTACTACATCGCATTGTTTGCACGCCATGTAAATTACGGCAGCTGCAATGCACGCAACAGATTTGCCTTTTACCTCCATGTGGGAGTCAAGATTTCTGTAAATCATTGATGCCGTCTCCAAAACGTTTGAAGAAAGCGACAGGCTTTGACATGTTCCGCCAATTACGGTAAGAACATTTGCAAGTCTTCTCTCTCTTGGGGACGATACCCTGACTCTTTGTTGCCATTTTCGGAGGTTGTGCATTTGATTTGCAACTTGGTAATTGATTGTCTTTCCAGAAAAGTCCTTTGTACTGATGGAAATTTCTGTTGCAATTCCCAAGTCGTGTTGCGAAAAAGTAGTTTGTCCGCTTGCTCGTGTGAGCTTTGTTCTTTCTTCGATGCTTGAGCTTTTTGATTCTGGGCCATAGTCTGCCATTTGTTCCATGACTACAATTCCGCACATGGAACAAATTTGCTCGCCATTGTGCACATCATCAACTAGTGATGATTTACATTCTGGGCAGCATGTTTGTAGTTCTGTTATGTTCATCTTTTTCTCTTCCTAAATTTATCGTGTTTAATTACAGGTTCGTCAAGGGAGTACACTTTTTGGTCGATGTATTTTTTGATATTGTTTGTCAGGGATATTGCTGAAGCATATGGCTTTGATACCGGGCCTATCATTTCCGTTACTTTGGCAATTTTTCTTCCAGTGTTGTCACAAACAATTCTGCCTTCATCAAGTGGTACCTTGAGTCGTATGATGACTCTGCCGCTACTGGCCAAGTGCATAATTTCCCCTACCTCCTGCAATTGAAGTCTAGAACCATCAAGTGCTAATCATATACTTCTGTCAACTTTACTTTAGCTGCGAGCTATATTGAATTTTATTTTGATTGTTTTGCTCTTTTTGCAACGAGTTTCTCTGAAATCTTGTAGAGAACTTTTGCTTTTGGGGAAACTTTTGGCAGTGTGATGTATCCTGACCTGACAAATGCCCTTCTTGGGAATCGAACCTTTTCGTCAGATGCAGTGGTTTCAAATCCAGCTTCTTTTGCGGCATCTGTCAGTTCTTTGAGGGAAGGATCAAAAACGCATTTGTCTTTTGGGAGTCTTCGCCCCATTCTTTTTGTCAATGTTTTATTGAAATAATCTAACCAGACTACGATGTGTTCGTAATCTTTCATTGAATCACTTTAAGAGAATTGCGTTTACTACCCCGTGCTGCCCTGGTCTTGAAACAACACGGCACTTGCCACTTTCAGTTTCTAAAATTGCTCCTTTGGAAATCACTCCACGTCTTTGATAGTCGCTGTTTGTTGCGTTTTCTAAAACTTTGAGAATTTTAGTTTTCTTTACTTTTTTATCTGGCATTGCCAAATTAACATAATCAATTGTTTTAAGTCCAGTCTTTATGTGATTTGCACGGACCTCTCTTGTTACTGTGACTTGGGTTCCGATGTTTGCCTCATTTGGAAATCTGTCCATGTCATACTTTCTTCTGGTTCGTAACGGATGTCGTCTTCCACCTGTTATCTTGCTTGTTGAAAGATTTTCTACTGACCTCTTCACAAGGTCGTTCCGTTTTTACTCTAATTTATACACAACGAAAGAATTCTCAAATAATCGGCTTTGGTGTAATGGAAAGTTATGCTTGCTGGGTGATTTGTTCGGGGCTTGCAGATTCTGACGGCGCCTTTCTTGCCTTTTTGAATAGTTTCTGTTTTAAGACATCCGCATCGCCGCTGATTCCGAAATATTTTTGGAACTTTATTGTGGTCGTGTAAATTTTTAGTCTGCCGACATTTTGGTGAGCTATGTAGTCAAGCTGTTCTAATTCCTTAAGGTGCGAATAAACTCCAGTGCCCCTTGTTTCTACTAGCTGCTTTGACGATATGGGCTGCATGTACGCGATGTACGATAATGTCTTAAGTGTCGCGTTTGGCAAAATTGGCTTTGATGCGTATCTTCGAATCACGCTGTTGTACTCTGGCTTTAGCTGAAACACGTATGAGCCATCTGGAAGCGTAGCCACCTCGATTGCCTTGTATGCCGACTTTGTCTTTTTTTCTATTCCTCCAAGCAATGCAAGCGTCTTTGTCCTGGATTCCGTGCCTGATGCCTTGATTAGCTCCTCAATTGAGAGCGGTCTTCCTGCAGAATACAGTGCCGCCTCTAGTCGAGCCGTTGCCTCACTGTCGTCTTCAATTTTTGTCATTATTTCACCTATGTGATACTCTCTGTGAGTATGGTTATTTTGATGTCGTCTTCGATTTGCTCCAAGTCTACCTTTTGGTCTCGAGCCAAAAACAAAACGGCAAAAAAGCACCTGATGGAATCAACTGTGTCTAAATCCGCAATTATTGCATGCAAAAATCCAAAACCGGTATCGCCTATTTTTCTTAGAATCAAGTCCTCGTATTTTCCAATTATGTTCTCAAGTGATACGAAATAATCCTTGAAATCCGGAACATCTACTGGCTCGAACCTTAGGTGCCCGCCCCTTCTTGAGCTTGGGTTTGCGATTGCGCCAATTAGGTTTTCCAAAAGCGAAAGCAACTCGTCTAGAGTGACAGGGTACGTGGATTCATGTCGGTATGGTATGTTGAGCATTTCAACATCTACGTCCATTCTTCCCCTGAGCGGTTTTTTCTCCATTGCGGCCTTTTGCAGTGCAAAAATTCTTTCCACCTTCATTCTGTGTATGAGTGAAGATGAGAGTGCTGCCATTCCTGCGACTCGGAGGTCTTTTTTGTCAGTCTTTTTTAAAATGTGAATTAGGATCTCTAGGATTTGAACAATGTTGATTTCCCAGACGTCCTTTTTTGCTATGGTGTTTGGATTAAACAGAACATTCACTGGAGCTTGAGAAAGATTTTCTGCCTGGCTATCGCTCATAACAAAAACATGTGTTTTGTTTAATAATACTGTGGGGCTCTATTTTTTTGCCCTTGCCGGTCAACTCTTATATTGTTATTAGTGCTGTCCATGCATAATGAAGGCAGCCCGAATTACATCCCCGCAACAGCCCTTGGAAATAATGGAAATAGAAACTCCAAAACCAAAAGACGTTGAGGTCGTAGTAAAAGTAAAAGCGACCGGCGTTTGCCACAGCGACTTGCATCTTTGGGAGGGAGGATACGATACAGGTGATGGTTTTATGAAGGTGACCGACAGGGGAGTCAAATTCCCAGTTACGCCAGGCCATGAAATTGTAGGTACCGTGTCCGAAATTGGAGGTGCAGTCCAGGGAATAAGCGTAGGTGACAAGGTTTTGGTGTATCCGTGGATTGGATGTGGAATTTGTTCTGCATGTAGGGTTGGAAATGACAACATCTGCGACACTCCGCGCTCTTTGGGCGTGTTTCAAAATGGAGGCTATGCCGAATACGTACTCGTTCCGCATTTCAAGTTTTTAGCTAAAATAGACGGAATTGACATGGATGCAGCAACATCGCTTGCATGCTCCGGCCTTACCGCCTACACTGCAATCAAAAAATCAAACGCCAACTCGCAACACAGCATGGTGATCTTTGGGGCAGGCGGATTGGGACTGATGGGTGTGCAAATTGCAAGGGCAATCACAAACGCCAACATAATCTGTGTGGATATCGACGATGCAAAGCTTGCTCTTGCAAAGGAACTGGGAGCTGACAACGTTGTAAATTCCAAAGACCCAGAGGCGGCACAAAAAATCATCTCGCTTTGCAACGGCAAGGGTGCTGACTGTGTAATTGATTTTGTAAATGCGCCGCCAACTGTAAAAATGGGACTGGCAGTTTTGCGAAAGCGAGGAAACATGATTCTAGTCGGCCTTTTTGGCGGATCAATTGACCTGTCGCTTGTCACAATTCCGCTAAAGGCAATCACTATCCAAGGTGCATACACTGGCAACTATAATGACATGCTTGAACTAATTGGACTTGCAAAACGCGGAGTGATAAACCCGACAATCTCAAAGAGGTACTCGCTTTCCGATGCAAATGTCGCGCTAGAAGACCTAAAGGCAAGAAAAATAATAGGCAGAGCAGTTATCAATCCTTGAAATAATCCAACAATTAATAAACAAATAGCAACTCCTCCAAAAGCATGAAAAAAATAGAGGCGATCGTCCGCTCTCAAAATTTCTTGACTCTAAAGGTGAGCCTTTCCAAGGTTGGTCAGTATATTATTGCAAAACACGACATATCAAATAATGATCTTTTTGACAAACAAACGGGGCCAAAGGTGGGAAACGCCGGCCTCAAGAGCATCCCACTGATAAAAATCGAACTAGTCGTTCCTGACACTGATGCAAAAAAAGTAATTGAAATAATCTCAAAGTCCTCGGGAATAAAGTCCAAGGACGGCGGCAAGATCTTTGTCTCTGAGATGACTGAAATAGTGGACATGGACACACTTGAAGGAGAAAAAGAACTAGAGGCCTTGCCTGTACAGCAGACAACAAAAAGAAGCAGGCTGGTCCCTTTGCAAAAATACACGCTTCTAAAAATTGATCAATTCTATGAACAAAACAAAGATCTCTTGCAGGCAAACTACAAAATAAAGTCGTTTAGCGACTTGGTCAACTTTTGCATCTTGGAATGTTTGCCTACCATTGACGAAAAACTGAGATCGCAAAAAACAGTTTACGATCTAAACCACATCTGAACGCAGATCTAGTCTGATGTCTTTGACTTTAATTTTGGCAGTCCTTCTTTAACAGCTAGGTTTAGCACCTGGGAAAAGCTTACTGATTTTCCAGTCTGTGTGATCATTTTTGCCTGAATTTGGCGCAGTTGCTTTGTTAGGTCGCTATCAAGCAGTATTGTTATTCGGTCGCTCACTACACATCTGTGATTTCTAACTCATATAATGGTGTACTGTGTATGTAATCATTTGATAAGCAAATTGTGTTAAAGAACGTCTTTCCCTCTCTGCCTTGTCTGAATGTCTATTATTTCAGAGACATCTGAAATGAATATCTTGCCGTCACCATTTGTTCCAGTACTTGCGGCATCCAGGATTGCTGATACTACCTGCTCAACATCTGAATCATCTACAATTGTTATGATTGTGATCAGACTGTTGTATTCCGCTGGTTGCATCTTTGTGCCCCTTGAGCTTCTAACAGACGGGCGTGCGCCCTTTCCACGCCCTCGCGATTCAACTACCGTTATTCCTGCGACACTTACGTCCTCTATTGCAGAAACAACCAAGCTCATCTTGTTGTTTGGAACAACGGCCTCAAGGCGTTTCATGATTTTCATCACTTACTGACTGTAAAAACCGTTTTGCCAATTACCAATGATGGATCGCTTACTATATAGTGGAATATAGTGTATGTAGTACAGGCTTTAATTACATTACAAACGGAGCTCATCATGGGTCAGTGGCTTTCTTGGGTAAAATCAAACGAAAAAGAAATCCTGACAATTTTAGATAATCTTGCAATCAAGGCAAAAGAGGCATCAGAAGAACTAGTCCAAATGTTCTCACACATTGACAAGGCATCCGAATATCATGCCAAAATACAGCAAATTGAGCGCGATGCAGACGATCTGACCCGCTCCATATTTGCAGAGCTAAACAAGACGTTCATCACACCTCTTGATAGGGAAGACATGCAAAGAATAGCTGCAAAAACGGACGATGTGATTGATTTCATGGAGGGGATTTCTGGCAGAATAGTAAGCTATCACATATCAACAAACCCGCCGTACATGCTAGATATTGCAAAAGAGCTCGTAAACGCAGTAAAAGAAGTGGAGCTGATGATTTCGCAACTCAAAAACGTTAAGGCCGACAAGTCGCTAATTGATCATTGCAGAAAAATAAGCGACATAGAACACACCGTGGACGATCTGTATAGGACTGCCGTCGGGCAGTTGTTTGAAACAACAGATGCAATCAGCATAATAAAACTAAAAGATATTTACGAATCTCTAGAGACTGCATCTGACCGATGTCTTGATGTTGCAGACGTCATCGAAGATATTGTTCTAAAATACACCTAAGGCAAAAACATGTATGAGTTAGCAATAGTAGCAATAATTGCGGCATTATTTTTTGATTTTATCAACGGGTTTCATGATGCGGCAAATTCGATTGCAACAGTTGTTGGAACCCGGGTGCTAAGGCCTCTTCAGGCCGTAACCCTTGCGGCCATTGCAAACTTTGTAGGCCCGTTTCTTTTTGGCGTAGCTGTCGCAACAACAATCGGCAAGGGAATAATCAATCCTGATTTTGTGACAATTCATATTATAATAGGCGCGTTATCTGGCGCAATTGCGTGGAACCTGATCACATGGTATTGGGGATTTCCTTCTTCAAGTAGCCACGCACTGATTGGGGGCATAATTGGGGCTGGCATCGCGGGCGCGGGAACACATGCAATAATTTTTGGCGGACTTGAAAAAGTAGTAACTGGCATAATCGTCTCGCCAGTAGTCGGGCTAGTTGGCGCGTTTTTGCTTGCAACCGTAATCATTACCGTGTTTGCAAACAAAAAGCCAGGCAAAGTTAACTCGGCTTTTGGGAAATTGCAGCTAGTGTCGTCTACTTATTTTTCACTGACCCACGGTGCAAACGACGGCCAAAAAACAATGGGGATAATTGCACTGATTTTGCTAACGGAAGGCGTTATCACGAAATTCGACGTGCCGTTTTATGTCATACTGATGGCGGCACTTGCAATTAGCCTTGGTACGTTTTTTGGTGGATGGCGAATCGTAAAAACAATGGCAGTAAAAATAACGCAGCTAAAACCATACCAAGGGTTTGCTGCAGAAACTGGCGGTGCCACAATTTTGGCAGTCTTGGCGCACGCTGGAATTCCTGCAAGTACAACTCATGCCATTTCAGGAGCTATAATGGGCGCCGGTGCAGTAAGGCGCGTTTCTGCAGTTAGGTGGGGGATTGGCAAAAGAATAGTATGGGCCTGGATTGTCACGATTCCTGCAAGTGCCGGAGTCTCATATCTGGCAATGCTTTTGATCAAACTTTTTGTGTGAGTTATTTTCAAATTTCGAGCTAACACATAAAATAAAACAAGCCCTATGTCTAACCGTGGTAACAAAAGCGCCTAATTTTGATCTTGCACTTACTCATCTGCGTAATCGCCAAAACATGTCAGCATACAACCAGTTTATCCTCATTGCAGAATCGATAAAAGCGACTGACTCCATCAAGGCTGCTTTGTCGTACGTGCTTGCAGCAGAGTGCAAAATCCGGCAAAACAAAGACACCGGAGACGAAATAACCGAGGCAGGAAAACTCTATTTCAATTTTGCAAAAAAGATAAACAATTACAGTGTAAAAAACGCGTATCTGTGCGCAGCAAAATGCTTTCTTCGGGCAGGAAAATACGATGACGCAAAGGCAGCGTTTGAAAAATCAAAAGCCCTCAAAAAAAGTACGGTCATTGAAGACCTGAGGCCTGTAATAATTATAGACGATAGCAAATCCATCGTAATGAAAATTGAGACTTATCTTGCAAAACTTGGGTACAAAAATACGCGCTCGTTTTCTACTGGAAAGGACGCACTGGATGGATGCAAAAAACTACTAAAGACAAATCCGATAATCCTGCTTGACATGGGCCTGCCTGACATCAACGGAGATGTCGTGGCAAACAAAATTTTATCGGAAAAACCCGACGCGCAAATCATAGTCATAACAGCCGACGAAAAGACGACAAAACGCGTAAAGGACACAATTAGTGTGGGAGTGCTTGCATTTATTCAAAAGCCTTTTACAATCAAGGAACTCAAAGACGCGCTAAATATCGCCGAGTCGGAAAACTCGTTATCAAAGAAGTAGAAGCGACATGTTTAGAAGGTTCACGTCTTTGAAATCGCATTTTGTTATCCTGTAATCTATGATGTCGTCGGAAAACTTTTCTACTATTCTCGATGTCGGGTTTTTTATTCCACGATCGATTCGCGATATTATGAGCATGTTCCATTCTCCGTCCATGTTTGCAACAAAGAGATATTCTGGCATGGAAACCACGTGTTCTCGTATTGCCTCCTTTAGGGACTCGATTGATTTTGCAACCTTGAATTTCAAAAATAATGCCTCGTGATCATTGGACTCTGCAACGTCGCTTAGCACTGCCTTGTAGCCCTTGATGATGCCGCTTTTCTCAAGTCTCTCTATTCTTTTTCGTATGG
>DATBQZ010000005.1:0-19325 GCA_036560565.1 Candidatus Nitrosotenuis sp. | reverse complement strand
AGTCTTGCAACTAGGAACACTCCTGCCTTTACCATTGTTGCCGCGTGGATTAGTGCAGATACTGCAGTCGGGCCAGTCATTGCCTCAAGCAGCCACTCGTTTAGCGGGAACTGGGCGGATTTTCCAATCGCTCCGCCAAATAACAGCACAGCTGCAGGTACGAGCAACCCTTGCGCCTGCATGGAGGTTGCCCATGCAGTGTCATGCATTAATTCTCTAAATCCAAACGTTCCTGCAAATGCAAATATCAAAAACATGCCAGAAAGCATCATGATGTCTCCGACTTTGGTCATGATGAACGCCTTCATTCCAGCATGTGTCGGGGAATAGTATTCCATCAGTCCAAGTACCTTCTTTCCTGGAACGCCGACGTGGTCTTTGGCCTTGTCACGGTACCAGAATCCGATGAGGGCGTATGACGCAAGGCCCACTCCCTCCCATCCAAAGAACATCATGAGCAAATTGTCTGAAAGTACAATGATTTGCATTGATCCAATAAAGAACATCATCCAGAACCAGAATCGTACGATGTCCTTGTCTCCTTTCATGTAGCCGGTGCTATACACTATAATCAAAAACGCGATCCATCCGACAACGTTTGCCATTATCACTGCAAGCGGATCAGCCAAGACTCCGGCCTTGATGCCGATTGACGAAATCCAATTTATTTGGTCATGTACCTCGTGCGACTCTAGTGCACCTGGAAGCAGTGATGCTGCAAAAAGCGCGCTGCCCAGTGCAAATGCTATTGCCACCCAGCCAGTTGCCCTCTTGGAGACCTTGCCCACTGCAGGCAGTATCAGCGCTGCGACAAAAGGCAGTATCCATATCGCCCACGCGTGCATTCCAGAGTCAAATGAGATTCCAGGTACTAGTTCCATGCTATGCACCCAAGACTCCCTTCATATATGGAATTATGTCGTTAAAGAAAATGTCAGGGTATAGGCCGACAACTATGGTGAATCCTGCAAGCACCATCATCGGGGCAGTCATGTACCAGCTTGCCTCCTTGACGTGGGAAAGGTTTTCAGGAAGTTTTCCAAAGAAGACGCGCTTTAGCATCCATAGCATGTATGACATGGTAATTACAGTAGCTACCAATCCCAATCCAAACGTGACCATCCTTAGGACAGAGCCAGTTGCTGCGTGATCTTTAATTGCGGTTTCAAGTGCGCCATAGAACAGGGTCCACTCGCCCATGAATCCGCTAGTTGGCGGAACGCCGATGATTGTTAGTGCGCCAATCACACCGCATACTGCGGTGATTGGCATTTTTCCTGCCAGTCCGCCAAGCTTGCTCAGGCTTCTTGATCCCACTTGGACTATCAGTACGCCGGCAGTCATGAAGAGGAGAGCTTTGCCAAGTCCGTGGGTCACATACATCATTTCTGCCCCAGCTAGTCCCAAGGTAGAGTAAGAACCGATTCCAAACAAAATGTATCCCATTTGCGACACACTCGAATATGCGAGCAGCCGCTTCATGTCGTCTTGCATAAGAGCCATCGCTCCGCCGTAAATCATGGTGGCAAGGCCCCAGATGTGGAGCCAGAGCGCCATTTCCGCATATTGGTTTGGCAAGAATTCAATGATTAGTCGAAATATTCCGTATGCTCCGATTCCGATCATCGCAGGAGACAAGAGCGCGCTAATTGGCGTAGGTGCCGCACCGTGGACATGTGGCAACCAGATGTGGAAAATAAATGCCGCAAGCTTTACCCCAAGCCCAATCACTATGGCAACTGCCGCAAGCGTCACTACATCTGACGGAATCTTTGATTCCTGGATTGCCGTAAAGTCGAAGCTTCCAACGTTAAGTCCTATTGTTAAAAATCCTAACAGCAGCACCACTGCACCTGCATGGGTCCAAAAGAGGAACATCAGAGAGATTCTTCGTCGCGGTCCGTCTCCCCAGAATGCCACTAGGAAGAAACCGGGGATCAGCATTACCTCAAAAAATATGTAAAATTCTATCAGGTTTGTCGCAAGTACTGTTCCAAGCATGCCCATTGCAAAGACAAGATACAGTGCAAAGTACAGGCCGGACTTGTTGTTCACATAGCTTGTCAGGGCAGAGGACTCTACCAGTGCAGTTGACTGACCTGCGCCAGATTCATGCGAGTGTTCTGCACCAGATCCGCTGGAGTGATGTGTGTGTTCTTCGTAGAACTCTTTGAACTTGTGTACCATGTATGGTTTTGAGTACAGTGCAAGAATTGTGCTTAGTACGTAGATTATTACTGCAAACGGAATTGCAAGGCCGTCTAGTTTGAAGCCAAATTCTCCGAAAAGCTTAGTCCATGTGTAATGCTCCTCGTAGTTTCCGCTCAGCGCCACATCTATCACGAGGAATGTGCAGTAGAGGAGCAGTCCAAACGTAAACCATGTTGCCGCAGTCGGGCCTACCTTTCGCCCTATGATGTATGCGACCGGTGCCAATAACAAGGGCAGGAAGACTGCCTGAAGTAATGCAAATTCCATTAGCCCTTCAAGCTCCTAAATTCTGCAATGTCCACATTCTTGTACATTCTGTATGCTACTATGATCAGTGCAAGTCCTACTGCCACTTCTGCGGCGGCAATCGCAATTGAGAACAATGCAAACGTCTGACCCGCGCTGTTTGGGATGAATCGTGCAAACGCAACCAAGTTCAGGTTTGCCGCGTTGATTATGATTTCAATTGCAAAAAGCATGCGGATTGCATTTCGTTTTACCGACACGCCATAGATCCCAATTGCAAGTAATGCAATTGATATGATTACAAAGTCAATTAGTTCGTTGGTCATCTTCCATGTCCTCCCTTCTTGCAAGTGTTAGTGCGCCGATTACAGATGATGCCAGAATCAATGCCATCAGTATCAGAGCAGGCCAGTAATACGTGAGAAAGTCTGCGCCTATTGTTCTAAAGTCAATTGGTGGTGCGTCGGTTTGAATTGTCTTTATTCCGGAGCTCAAGATTATTGCTCCAAGTGACACCATCATTATCAGCATCAATCCGATTCCAGCATACCTTCTTCTCTTGTCTTCGACTTTGAAGAAGATCAGCTGGCGTCTGACAAGCATGACTGTGAATAGAATCAGGACTGCAATTGATCCGATGTATACTGCGATTTGGAACATTGCGACAAACGGCGAGTCAAGCAGCAAAAAGTATCCGGCTATTCCTCCAAGGGTTCCCATTAGCGATATGGAGCCGTAAATCAAAGAACGCACTTCAAGTGCGGCAATCGCAGAGCCGATTGTCAAAATGGATATTGCCAAAAACACTGTGTCAGCCATGTGTTGCACCCCTTGCATCAAATATTATTTCGGCGTCTTGCTGCACAAACGGCTTTACCTGCAGTTGTGCAGGCGTGTAAATCAGTGCCTCTTTTGTAAATGACGATAATTCATAGTCGTTTGTCATGTATAGCGCGTAAAACGGACATGCGTCAACACACAGTCCGCAAAAGACGCATTTTCCATAATCGATTTGCGGCATTATTGCCTTTTTGTTTTGTTTCCAGTCCTCTTGCACCTTGACCATGCCTATTGCCTCTGCCACTCCCTCGCATGCAATGGCACACAGCTGGCACCCTGTGCACTTGTCGTGGAACAGCATGTGCCTGCCCTTGTATCCTGCTATTCCGACACCGGTTGTTGGATCAAACTGGTATCCGTCCCCTACAAACTTTAGTTTTTGTTCTGGGTATCTGAGTGTGAATCGCTTTACGGCAAGATGCTTTATTCCAGAGTTTAATGCTTTGATAATTCCAGTAGCTGTTCCCATTTACAATATTCCCCCTGGACCTAGTACTCCTGCATACAGCAAGCCGAGTGCTATAAAGATGTTAACAAAGGACAGCCCGATTAATTTGTACCAGCCGATGTGCAGTAGAAGATCAATTCTGATTCTTGGGAACACACCCCTTGGGAGCAGTATGACAAAGATTACACCCATTGTTTTTATCACAAACCATAAAACATCGTTGAGCATTTGCTGATCAAGTAGCGGTAGCCCTGGCAGGTGCACAGTTATTGGTCCCATCGTTATTCCATTTGTGATGATTTCTTCTGGGAACGGAGGCCATACCATAGGTCCGTGCCATCCACCCAGGAACAGCACGACAAATAACGCTGCAAATGCGTATAACTTGACATATGATCCTAGCTGAACCAGTCCATACATCATTCCCGAAAACTCGGTTAGCCATCCTGCGACAATTTCGCTTTCTGCCTCTGGAAGGTCAAATGGAATTCTTTCTAGTTCTGCCAGTATGGCTATGAAAAAAACAATTGCACCGATTGGGAGAAAGAGAATCCACCAATAGGCATCCTGGCTTTGGACGATTTCGGTAAGGTTTAGCGTGCCAGTCAAAATTACGATTCCAAGGACTGACAAAATTAGCGGGATTTCAAATGAGACCATTTGGTGCAGCGCCCTTAGTCCGCCAATGAACGGGTACTTGCTGTTTGCAGACCAGGCCGACAAGACGGTAATAACAGGGAAGAATCCAATTACTGCAAAGACTGCCAAGAGGCCGACGTCGACATCTGCGACAACCCATCCGCCGCTGGCAACAGGGATTAGAGACACAAATGCAGCCGCGGTTGCAACAAAGAGAACTGGCGCTGCCCAGAATATTGGCTTGTCTGCCTTTGCAGGGATGATGATTTCTTTTGATATTAGTTTGAGGCCGTCTCCCATCAGCTGCAGTATTCCCTCTACTTTGCCACAGTAGAACGGCCCTACCCTGAGCTGGAGCTTGGCAAGCATTTTTCTTTCGATAAAAATTGTAGCAGCGGCAAGCAGTGCAGCAAATCCAAATCCTGGAAATGCAGTTATTCTAAAAAAGTCAGAATGAATAATTGATTTTAGCATCGGTATTTGCCTTGACGGATCAGCCAGGGTGGTCAGTGCAAGGTATGGGTCTAGGAGTCGGGTGCCATTGATAACTGGAAGCGGAAGGTAAAACAAAAGTATCATTACAAGCGGAATTCCAATTAGCGTAAAGAGAGTAACTACCCAAAATATGTTATCAAGTAGCGATTTTAGGAAATAGCTAAAGCGGAATTTTGGCGCAATGGCGGACATTTATCGGTCAGCCTCCACTGGCCAGTAGTTGAGACTCCAGTAAACTGCTGGCATGTTTCCTAATTTTTCTCCCTTTAGCAAATATGGCATGCATATCAGATTTCTAAAGGAACCAACGCTCATCTTGACGCGGTATGGTTCTGGCTTGCTGCGTGAAACGATGTAGCATCCAAGTGAGCCACGGCCTGATTCAACTCGCTTGTAGACTTCGTCGTTTCCGCCCTTTGGATTTGGTTTTAGCTTTACTCTAACGGAGCCGGACTTTGGCATTTTTTGCAATGCTTGTCGAATTATGTTGCAGCTCTCAAGCATGTCAAGCCATGGGATTTTTGAGCGAGCATAGGAATCGCCGTCTTTTAGAACGTTCGAGTGAACGTCAAGCTCGGCGTATGCGTCGTATGGTTCCTTTTTTCTCAGGTCAAAGTCAACGCCGCTTGCACGCAAAGTAGAGCCTGTTGTCCCAAGTCGTATTGCGTCGTCTCTTGATAGAACTCCAGCCCCTTGTGTTCTGGATATCAAAATTGGGTTATCGTAAAATATTGCAGCGTATTCTTTGATTCGTTTTTCAAAGTAATTGACTCGTTTGAGACACATGTCTTCAAAGTTTGCCGGAACGTCGTTTCGGATTCCGCCTGGAACAAAATATGCGTGTGTCACTCTAGCGCCAGTAATTTTTTCCAAAAGATCAATTAACAGTTCCCTATCGCCTGCAGGCCACATGAACATTGTAGAATGCCCAAGAAATATTCCGTATATGGCAAGCCAGTATTGGATGTAAACGCACCTGTTCAGTTCAGACGCTATTACTCTGAGGTATTGCGCTCTTTCTGGGACTTCGGTTCCCAGCAGCTCTTCTACTCCAAGACAGTATGGGTATAACACGTTGCAAGAATCATGAATTACAGGCCTCTCGAGGTGAGGAATGTTTTGGATATAGTTTCGGTATTCCGCCATTTTTTCTTCTCCCCTGTGGACATAGCCAGGATCTGGATCACAGGATACGATATAGTCGCCATCTACTTTGATTATCAGCCTCATGTGGCCCGAACCCGGATGTTGTGGGCCAACGTTGAGCGTCATGATGCGTTCGTCGACTTTTTCTAATTGTAAACCAGGCGGCAGTTGAGCAGTCATCTATCTTCCCTTTATCTTGAAGTCCTTGCGCATTGGTGGTAAGTCTGCCCAGTCTTCAGGTAAGAGCAGTCGTCTATTATCTGGATGATTCTCAAAGTAAACTCCCAACATTTCAAAACACTCCCTTTCGTGAAACTCTACGCTGTAGAATATATCTCTAAGACTTGGCACTCGGGTGCTGTCGTTTCCAGGGTTTGGGTTTTCTTCGCGCGGTGCTCTTGTTGCCAATGTCAAGACCTGTTTTGATAATTCAGGATCGGTGTAGGACCCAAGGTGGTATGTAACCTCAATTTCTTTTTGATCAGGATAGTCGGTGCCTGTTACTGATTCGGCATGATCGAAGTGAATCTCGTCCCGGAGGAACCTTGCTACCTCGACTACGTCTTCTTTTTTTACCTTGACTCTGATTCTAGTTGGCTTTACGAACTCAATTGCCACTTTTGTGCTAAATTTGCCCTCTAGCTTGTCTGCTATTGATTTCTCAAATTTTGGCAGCTCCTTTTGAGGTTGTGCTGTTGCTACTGGTTTTGTTTCGGGAGATTCTGGCTGGCTCATAAAGATTTTCTACCTAGCCTTCATCCTTTTGATTTTTTCTTGTAGTAGCATACATCCTTGTATGAGGGTCTCAGGTCTAGGGGGGCATCCTGGAACATACACATCGACTGGAAGTATTCCGTCAATTCCCGGCAGGACGTTGTACGAGTCAAAGTATAATCCGCCAGTAATTGCGCATGCGCCCATAGCGATAACGTATTTTGGTTCTGGCATTTGATCATATACCAGTCTGAGTCTTGGTGCCATCTTCCTTGTGATGGTTCCCTGTACCACAACTAGATCACATTGTCGAAGAGATCCAAATGCTTCAATGATTCCAAATCTTTCTACGTCATATCTCGGGCCTGACGCGGCGCCAAACTCTACACTGCAGCACGCAGTTTCTATGTGCACTGGCCAGAGCGACCAGAGTCTGCCCCAGTTAATGGCGTAGCCAAGCGGCGCATCTATTGCCTTGACTAGGATATCGCCTAGCTTGCCGATAAACACATTTGCGTTCTGTGGAGTTATGAGTTCCTTTAGCAAAGTAATCCCCCTCTGCTACTTTGGATATAAGTAATAAAATTTACCATATGTTTCGCCTCTTTGACTGATAAAGTGCAAAGGCCATTGCGGCAAACATGATTCCCAAAAATGCAATAATTGGCAAAGTCGCAGTCTTTGGAAGATTAAGCAGTGTACTGCCCCAAGCATACAGGAAAATCGACATTACGTCAAAAACAACAAACATCAAAACATACGCGTAATATTGCATCATAAAGTGAGTTCGTCCTTCGCCTTGCGGAACTTGGCCGCATTCCATTGGAAGGAATTTTACTGGATTGCTTCTTCTCCGTGGTGAAATCATACGTGATATCAAGAGTGCCGGCCCTACTGCAACTATAGCAAATCCAAACATCAGAAGAACATGACTAAAGTTAGCAGCATATTCCCCAACCAAATCAGCTTGACACCCTATCGATAATATAAAAAGCTATGCAAAAAAAATACACAAAAAAACGCGATCTGAATTATGATCTCGTTATGATTGATATATGACAAAACGAGTTTGTAACTCATGGCCGTAAATATTGGCGACAGAGCTCCAGAATTTGAGCTTGTAGACACAGAACTGAAAATGAGAAAACTAAGTGAGTTCAAAGGCAAAAAAGTAATTTTGTCATTTTTCGTAGCTGCAAGCTCTCCTGTGTGTACTACAGAAATGTGTACGTTCAGAGACAGATGGAGTGAGATATCAAACCTCGGTGCTCAAGTAATTGGAATAAGTAACGATGGGCCATTTGCAAACAAGGCTTTTGCAGAAAAATTCAATCTAAACTATCCAGTTCTTGGAGACTACAAGAGCAAAACAATTAGAGACTACGACATACTGATGCCAGATCTTTTACACGTTAAAGGATACGATGCAGCAAAGCGCTCTGTTTTCGTATTGGATGAAAACGGAACCATAGGATACAAGTGGGTCTCAGAAAGTCCTCTAGTTGAACCAAACTACCAGGAAATAATTGACTTTCTAAAGAAAGGAAATTAATTTTTCTTTTTATTCTATTTCTGCTAAAATGTCATTTTTAGCAACAGACATTCCGCCCTTGACTTTGAGTTTTTTGACGACACCGTCCTTGTGAGACTTTACTGAGACCTGCATCTTCATTGATTCCAAAACGCATACGACGTCGCCTTTTTTGACATTGGAACCGTCCTCCACATTTACTGAGACTACCTTTCCTGGGATCTGGCTTCGCAGACTTGTTTGCGCATCGCCGCTGTCGGCACCGCCAGTATTTTTGTAAACGATTTCAGAAAACTTGGAATTCGTGTTTAGTTTCATAGGAATTCCGTCAACTACCAGACTCATTTGGGCAGTTGTGTTTTCAAGATACTTGACCTTGTGGTATTTTTGATCCAAAATGAACTCGATTCCCCTAGAATCCATGCTGAGGACTTTGAGCTGGTGCTCTTGCGAGTCTATCTTGATTACGTATTCGTTGTTCCCCAGATTTTTGAGGATTTGGCCCTGAAACGTTCCTGTGAGATCTTCTATTTTGTATTCCATGTTATCAACCCAGTTTGTTTTTCCATGACGAACTGCCAGATGAACTCTTTACCCTGCTTTTCAAATATTCAGAGTGCATTATGGCTGCCGCAAGGGCAGATTCTTTATTTTCAAGTTTTTCATCTTTGATGTCTTGGGTCAGCCTGTCAATGATTCCATATCTTTTCAAAAAGTCTGTTGAAAGGTTGCCTTTTTTGTATTCGTCTGTCTTTAGAATTGTTTTGTAAAGAGGAATCGACGTCTCCACACCCTGAATGTAGAAATCATCCAGTGCGTTAAGCATTCGAGTTCGGGATTCTTCGAAATTTTGTCCCCACGCGCAAAGCTTTGCCATAAGTGAGTCATAGAATGGAGAAACGGTGCATCCAGAGTACAGATAAGTGTCGCATCGGACCCCTGGCCCTGACGGAATTGTGACATCTGGTACGGGGCCAGTAGATGGGGCAAAGTCCAAAAACGTGTCTTCCGCGTTTATTCTGCATTCAATTGCGTAACCGTTCATCTTGAGATCTTTTTGCTGGAACGGAATCGGCTCTCCGTTTGCAATATCAATTTGCAGTTTTACAAGATCCAGCCCAGAAACAAGTTCCGTGATCGGGTGCTCCACTTGCAGTCTTGCATTAATTTCAATAAAGTAAAATTCCCCGTTGTCAGCCCTCAGAAATTCTGCAGTTCCAAGATTGGTGTAATCTACTGCCTCAGCTGCCTTGACTGCCAGTTCTCCAATCCTCTCTCTTGTTTTTTGATCAACAGCCGGTGACGGCGTTTGCTCGATGAGCTTTTGGTTACGTCTTTGAATTGAGCACTCCCTTTCAAATATGTGGACTGCGTGGCCGTGCTTGTCTCGCGCCAACTGGTATTCGATGTGGCGGATTTTTTCAAGGAACTTTTCAACAAGAATTGCGGACTTGCCAAACGCTGCTATTGACTCGCCAGTTACCGTTTCAAATGCCTCGCGCAATTCCTTGTCAGTGTTTACTAGTCGGATTCCTCTTCCTCCACCGCCATAAACTGACTTTAGTAAAACAGGGTATCCGATTTTATTTGCAATGTCTAGGGCCTCCTCAACGTCTTTTACCAAGTCCGGACTTCCAGGAATGGTTGGAATTTTTGCTTTCAGCATTGCTGACTTGCATCTCATCTTGTCGCCGCAAAGGTCCATGGACGCAGAAGACGGGCCAATAAAGTTGATCTTGTTGTCCTCGCAGAGTTTTGCAAAGTCAGAGTTCTCGGAAAGAAATCCGTATCCAGGATGGATTGCGTCTGCACCAGATGCAAGAATTGCTTCCATGATTTTTTCCTGATTTAGATAACTTTCTTTTGGTGCTGCCTTGCCGATATGGTATGATTCGTTTGCTTGTTTTACATGCAGTGAATTGTAATCCTCGTCAGAATAGACTGCGACGGTTTTGATGCCAAGTGCCTTGCATGTTTTGATTACACGTAGGGCGATTTCCCCCCTGTTTGCGATAAGGACTTTTTTTATCATATGAATCACAAGTTGATGTTTCCGTGTTTTCGCGGAAGCTGTTTGTCTCGTTTGTTTACAAGCATTTCAAGTGCCTTGATTAGCATGGGTCTTGTTTGGGCAGGATCAATTACGGCATCAACTGAACCAGTAGATGCGGCAACGTAGGGGTTTGCAAACTTTTCATTAAACTCAGCCGTCAGTTGCTTTTTGAGCTCGTCTGAGTCTTTTGCCTTGTCAAGCTCCCTCTTGTTCATGATCTTAACTGCGGCCTCAGAGCCAAGGACTGCTATCTGTGCAGTAGGCCACGCATAGTTGACGTCGGTTCGGAGGTTTTTGCTTCCCATTGCAATGTAGGCGCCGCCGTATGCCTTTCCAATGACCAGAGTTATTTTTGGAACCGTCGCCTCACAGTATGCGTAGAGGAGTTTGCTTCCGTGTCGAATTATTCCATTGTGTTCTTGGTGCGTTCCCGGCATGTATCCTGGAGTGTCAACTAGTGTGATTATTGGAATCCCATAGCAGTCGCAGAATCTGATGAATCTTGATGCCTTGCTTGAAGAGTCAATGTCTAGCGCACCTGCAAGAAAGAGCGGCTGGTTTGCGACAATTCCAACTGTTCTACCATTCATCCTTGCAAATCCCACAACTACATTAGGTGCAAAAAGTTCGTGGATTTCAAAGAACGTATGATTATCAACAATTGAGTGGATGATTTCTTTCATGTCATATGGCTGAAGAGAGTTGTCAGGTATTTTGTTTATCAGGTTGTGGTCCATCCTGTTTGGATCGTCGTCGTTTGCAACTATCGGCGGCTCTTCTGCATTGTTTGACGGAATGTATGAAAGCAAAGTTTTGATTTTATCCATGCAGTCATATTCATTTTTTGCGACAAAGTGAGCGACTCCACTTTTTGTTCCGTGTGTCATTGCCCCTCCAAGATCCTCAAACGATACTTCCTCGCCAAGGACAGTCTTGACAACTTCGGGTCCAGTTACATACATTGTTCCGGCCTTTTCCACCATGATGACAAAGTCAGTCATCGCAGGAGAGTACACTGCGCCACCGGCAGACGGCCCAATGCTTGCAGTGATTTGCGGAACCACGCCAGATGCAATCTCGTTGTGGTAGAATATGTCTGCAAATCCATCCAGACTCAGGATTCCCTCTTGAATTCTAGCACCGCCAGAGTCGGCTATTCCGATTATTGGGCAGCCGGTTCTGGTTGCATGGTCCATGACCTTGGTTATTTTTTTGGCACCCATCTGACTTAGGGTGCCGCCGAGAACAGTAAAATCATAAGCAAACACAAAGACCTGTCTTCCGGAAATTGTGCCATATCCTGTAATTACGCCATCAGTGAAAAATTTCTTTTTCTGCATGTCGTATTCATAATAATGATGAGTTACAAGAGAATCAAGTTCGGTAAAGCTTCCTTCGTCTAAGAGCAGATTAATTCGCTCTCGTGCGGTGAGTTTTCCCTTTTCATGTTGAGCTAGTATCTTGTCTTGTCCGCCACTAGCTAGTGCTGTGTTTTGTTTTTCTAAAAATTTTTCAATCTTATCAGAATGCATGTGGCCCCGCAACAAATGAGCGCATCGCAGGCTATATTAATTTTAGAATGTCTATTCTTTAATTTTGTCCCGTCCACCTTTTGCGGTTCTAAAGACATTCATTCCAATGTTAAAATTCTCATATAGGTAATCAAGGGTTTTTAGATCCTCTTCTGCTTGGCGAATATCTGCAGCACTTGCTTCAGGATCTCCCCTTAGTCGATCCAGACTTTCCATTTTTTCTTTGAGCAGATCCGTTATTCCCACTTCGTAGTTTGATGTACCCCTAAATTCCGGACTGAGAACGTGTGCTGGTTTGTAAGGCGGGATTTGATATGGCGCTCCGTTCTTTTTTGGTTCAATCTCAGCCATTGATTTACTCGATTAGATGGAATAATTTTAAGATTCTACAAGTCATGGCAGAATTTAGGGCAACTATTGGGTTTTTGGAATCGTTATGGTAAATGTGGTAGGATTGTTTTTTACCGCAATGGAGCCATTGTGCTCATCGATGATCTTCTTGCATATTGACAATCCTAGCCCGGTTCCGCCATTTTTTGTTGTAAACAACGGATCAAAGACTTTGGGCAGGTATTCGTCTGGGATTCCCGGACCCGTGTCTTTTACTTCAATCACGACATTATCATCTTGTTCAGAGGCTTGAATTGAAATTACTCCATCGTTGTTCATTGCTTGGATGGAGTTCAGAACTATATTTGTAAATACTCTCTGCATTCCGGTTTTATCACATAGGATGGCAATGTCATTTGACGGCAGCTCAATTGTTATGTTTTCAGGTTTTTCTATGTAGAAAAGCGACTCTTCTAATATTTTTAGGATGTCAGCGCTTTCAAGATGCAAGGAGCGTTCCTTAAGAAAGTGCAGCACATCATCCAATTGAGTAGTGATCCCACCCACGGCTCTCTCCATTCGTCCCAGAGAATCAAGCAGTATCTTGTCCTCCTGTTTTGAGTAGCGCAATTTTAAAAGATCTACTTGTACTTTTATCACAGACAGAGGATTTCTTATGTCGTGCGCCATTTTTGACGAGAATTCACCCACTATTGAAAACTTGTCAGAATTGGAAAACTGGCTTGTTTTTCTATTAAACTCGGTTTGCAGTAGGGATTGTTTTTCTTTTAAGAGTTTTTTTGCTTGATCAAGGCTTTTTGATTGTTGCTGGATTAGCGTTTGAATATTTTTTATCTGCTTTTCTTCTTCTTTGATCACATCATTAATGGAAGCGATTCTATCTTGTTTTTTGTCTATATCGATAATTGAAACTTGTTCGTCGGGGGTTTTTGTCAATTTATCAAATTCTTTATGGTTAGAATCCTGACTAATTGGATGATTTTCCGGGTTTGTTTCTGCGTTTTCAGATGGGGATTTTGAAAAATATATCATCCTTCCTTTCTTGTCAGGTAAATCCGCCCCTGTACTTTTACGAATAAACTTTGCCACAGGAATAAGGCATTTTAGAGCATGATAACTGATAATGTGTTTGAATCAGATAAGCTTGCTTTAGAAATCCACTCACATGTCCCGTACAAGTCAGGTATGGCTTTAAACAAACGAGATTTGGCTAGGGCTTCATTAGGATTTTGCCAAAGATGTTTCCTTTGAGCATCTTTGTGTGCGCACCTACAGCGTCTTCAAGCGGATAAACAGAGTCAATTATTGATTTGATTTTTCCCTTTGACATCCAATGCATGGCTTCTTCCAGCTCTGCCCTTGTTCCCTGTGTCGAGCCCAAGACGTTTGTTCCCTTGAAAAAGATGTGCCTTAGATCAGTCTGTACGTCGTACCCGGTGGTAGCACCTGTAGTGACTAGTGTGGCGCCATACTTGAGCAGTGTGAGTTCCTTGTTCCAGTGCGAGCCTCCAATGTGCTCAAAGATAACATCGATTCCTGGAGGTTCGTTTTTCTTTTTTGCCAGTTCCTTGGATATTGAAAATACCTCTTTGTGCCAGTCCTCCTTTCTGTGATCAACTGCATAGTCTGCCCCGAGTTTGAGGCATTTTTCAAGCTTGTCAGAGCTTGCAGTACTGATGACATCACAGCCGTACAACTTTGCAATTTGAATTCCAAATGTCCCCATGCCGGAACCCCCGCCCATTATCAAAACTGTTTGGCCCGGTCTGATTTTTGCGCGACCGACCAGCATGTGCCAGGAGGTAGTGAGTACCATCGATGCGGCAGCTGCCTCCTCATAGCTGATGTTGTTTGGAATCTTCACCACGTTTACTTCGGGAAGGTGTGTAGTTTCACAGTATCCTCCCCACAGGGGCCCAGTTTGAAATCCCCAAACCTTTCTTTGCTTGCAGTCATATTCTCTGCCGTCTGTGCACGCCCTGCAAATTCGACATGAAATGTTTCCATGCGATACAACTCTATCGCCTATTTTGATGTCAGTTACATCTTCTCCTATGGCAACTACCTCACCTGCGGCATCAGTACCAGATATGTGCGGCATTGGGATTTGGATTGGCTTTCCTCTCATTCCCCAGATGTCATCATGGTTAAGGCCGGCAAATTTTACTTTGAACACTACCTCGTTTGATTTCGGTTTTGGTTCGGGGATGTCTTTTATCTTGAGAATTTTCTTGTAATCGTCATCTGGCGCATATTCTTCGTATACTAGTGCCTTCATAACAGGCATAATTTAGCAATGCAATTTTTGTCTATTGCTTGAGGTTTAGCAGTACAGAGTTCTTTTTTACGGCATCCTGGTACAGCACAAAAGAATCCTTCAAGTCGCCGCATTTTTTGCATATGCAAAGCCCAGAAACCAGATCACGGTCACAGTCGTCCTGGAATTCACATTGCGGGCACCCTGCCTGTCCGCCACAGACTATGCACTTTAGCTCCTTTACCTCCTGTGATGCGCATCTTTCGTGCTTTACACCAAGCCCCTTTGCCCAGAGCCCGGTCTCGTTTGCTTCGATTTTCTGGTTGCACACCACGCATGTCCCAGGAAACTTCATTGCGATTTTGCGCCAGCTCATTTTAGTAGTGCAATCTCCTTTTCCAGGATTTCGTTGTATTCCGGATTGATTTCAAGTGCAAGCTTTTTGTTTTTCATGCAAAACAAAATGTATGGAAAGTAAAACGTGGCAATAGTGCTCTGCGAGACATGAAATTTTTTTGCAAGTACTGCTGCAAGCGATTTGATTGTCTTTCCGTCCCATCTTATCCTATTGAGAAGCGGCCACGGGAGGTTATACTGTGAAAACTGGACTTGGATGTTTTCACCGTATAACTTGAGTAAAATGTTGTCAAGGTATCGAAGCAATCGCCACTCCTGCGTCCTCATTATTTTTCCATACAGGACATCTGCTTCAGATATGACATCTAACATTTTTGCCAAGTCTTTGCTTGAAAGATTGCTTGTTATTATGCTGGAATAAAACGAATTAATTTTTTCTCGCGGATCTATTCTTAGCGAATACAGAACAATCCGCGCTTCGTCTATTGACTTTGCCTTAAAGAACGCATTTATCGCAGGCTCCACGTCTAGCGTCTCAAACGACTTGTCTGTAGGAGCATCAAATCCAGTCACCTGCGCTTGCGTCAGATTGAGCATTGATCTAATGTCTCCCCTTGATTCTGTTATTACTTTGATCAGAGATCCCGGACTGAGTTTTTCTCCCTCGTCTCTTAGAACTTTGTCAAGATACAGCCTCAGCAGTCTAGGCGGCACGGGTTTTAGGTAGATTGTCTTTGTCGTTTTTTTGATTGCCTTCATTTTGTCGGATTGATCAGAGTTTGCGGCAAGAATTATCGGGATTGTTGGCTCCTTGAGTATTTTTAGGAGCGCCTCCACTCCGCCAAAATCAGAGCGGCCATGAATCCCATCCACCTCGTCTATGAAGATCAGCGATTTGCCAAGAAGTGTCGTATTTCCCAAAAGAGGAGTCAAGATATCATCAATGTTTGTCTTGTTTCTAACGTCGCTTGCGTTTAGTCCCACGATGTCATATCCAAATTCTTTTGCCGTGATCCACGCAAGTGTGGTCTTGCCAATCCCGGGCGGCCCAACTAAAAGAATTGGCTTTGCCCCCTTTTTCCACTTTACAAGCCAGTCGACAAACGAGTTTCTTGCTTCCTCGTTTCCGACCATGTCAGAGATCTTTTGAGGCCTATGCTTTTCAGACCACATCATTTTTTGATCACTTGGGTAGATTGGCAGAAAATTCTGACCAGAGATTTACCTTGCTTAATTGGTTATACCAGTACTGGTTGTAGTGCTCCACTGTCAAAAACAGAAATTCCAAAAACTCTGTGTGCGCAAATTCTTTTGGCAAGAGCTCAAGCGCGAGTCTTGCATCGCTTAGGTATAATTCGCTTTTTTTCATCGTAAAATCAAATCCTTTTTTGACGTCGTTTGTCAAAAAGGAATAGTAAAGCGGCCATGACGGGACCTTTACAAACTTGTTTTTTATCGAGTCTTCGATTTCGTTTCCACATCCGACAGATTCTGCGGCACGTGCCATCCCAAGATAAAAAATTTCGCCCAGCGGATTTTTCCCAAGTGCCATGTTGCGGCCAGCGGTACCCATTACTGCACGATACTTTTTGTAGCACTGGTTCATTTTCTCCTCTGTGATTTTTCTTGGATCAATCTTTAGCTTGGTATCGATATATTGACCAACTCGTGCATCCTCGAACCCTTCCTCAAATTCCGCCAGTACTTGCGGGCCGCCCTTTGCTATTTTGGAGCGGGCAAGCCTCAGAATGTACGGATTCATGAGCTTGTAATCATCAAGGTACTCAAGATCCTCGTCTTTGTCGACTATTCTGTCCATTGGCTCGCTGAGATCAATTGCTATTATGTGGCCATCAACTAGATCCTGCCGCATTTGCAGATTATTGGTCCCAGAATAACTGGCAGCGGCATCATATAGTGCATTGAACACTGGGAATGTCATCTTTACAAAATTAGAGTTTAGTATTCGCAGTACTCTGTCCTTTAGTACGTCACGGTTTTCAAGCTTTGACTTTATTGGGCCAATCTCAGACTCTTGCAGGATGATTTCCTCAGAGCCGACTTCTAGCGCAAATTCTTTTTGCGTGGAGCTTGGTGACGGGTCTGATTTTATCTCCCGAAACAGGTCGTCTGTGAACCTGTCAGCAAAATTTGGGAATTCTTTTTCCGCCTCTTCTTTGTATTGATTGAATAATCGAAAACCTTTTGATTTGAAAAGACCTTGCTTTATGATTTGTTTTCCAGACTTTGTCGACATTAGTGCTTCTTTACTAACAACAGACTGGTCCTTGCCACTCACACAAGCACACCATTTTTCTTATTATTTATGCTTTCAAAAATTCTTGACTTAAATTACGAAAAAATCTAGATGCACTGTGCAACCAATACAGGTACTCAGAGAAGCCTCAAGGTTAGTCTATGAAAATGTAAAAAACCTAGCGGGAACCAAAGCAGCAGGAAAAGACTACGGGACTGGCGCTGGCGGAGACATTTCAAGAAAAATAGATATTGTCGCAGAAAAAACTGTTCTTGATTATCTAAAAAAAATAAAATTTGATTGCGTTGTTCTTGGCGAGGAGTGCGGCAGAGTAGAGCTGTCAAAAAAGCCAAAGGGATTTGTGATAATGGATGCAATTGACGGCTCGGCAAACGCAGTCCGGGGACTTCCTTTCTTTTGCTGCTCGCTTGCGTTTGCGACAGAAAACAAGCTCAGCTCAATTACCGCAGGTGTCGTAACTGACTTGTCCTCAGGTGACATGTACTGGGCAACAAAGGGAAAAGGCGCCTATTGTAACAAAAAGAAAATCCAGGTCTACAAGGAAAAACCAGTCTACAAAATAGTAGGAGTTAATGTGTCAGGTGCAAAACCACAACTGGTAAAAAGAATTCAGCCGCTTTTTGAAAATTCAAACCACACAAGGCACCTTGGTGCAAACGCCCTTGAGCTTGCACTGTTTGCGCGAGGACTGATTGACGTTTATGTTGATTTGAGAGAAAAGATTCGCGTGACAGACATGGCTGCAGGATACCTCATTGCAAAAGAGGCAGGAGGAATACTTTTGGATCAAAATATGAAGCCGTTAGACTCGAATCTTGCATATGAGACTAGGCTTTCGTTTATAGCTGCAGCAAACAATGAAATTCTCAAAGAAATTTCAAAACAGCTCAAACTGTAATGCAGATTAGTTTTGATTGTCTGGCATGTGGTGTTTAGGTTTAAAGAAAATAAAGCGCCCTCGGCGGGATTTGAACACGCGTCTCAGCCGTGACAGGGCCGAATTCTAGACCGGGCTATACTACAAGGGCTTGAGTCTTTATGTAAAAATTCCTTTTTTAAAGTTTACATCTGGTGTTAAAGACTACTAAAAGACTAAATTATACACGATTGGCAAAACTGCGAAGGGTTCGTAGCTCAGCCAGGTAGAGTACCGGACTTTTAATCCGGCTGTCCGGGGTCCGAATCCCCGCGAACCCGCTTCAATAGCTCCTTTTTGGATTAATTGTGAAGCAGGCAGGCTATCTGAAAAATACATCCTAGTAGACGAAGAGTCAATATTTTCCGCTATAAAGACGCCTAGAGTAATGATTTTACTTTTCTTGAAAGAGAGTCCATCGATGATACCACTTCGTTGCCTCGCTTTACGACACCTGTCTTGTACGTATTGACCTTTGTCTTTCTGTTTGAAACCATTCTTTTTTGTTCGGAAATTCCTGAAGAGCCCTGAGAGGTTCTGTTTTTCAGCGAGGATTCTGCGTTAATTGACGTGATTATTTTTAGTATCTTCTTAGAGTCAATGTCTTTTTCTTTTAACGATTTGTTGATTTCCCCCAGAGTTAATTGCGAGAGAGATTTTTTTGATTCGTATGCGGTCTGGACTAGATGGCCTACAATTTTATGAGTTGTCCTAAACGGCAATCCCTCCTTTACTAGCGCCTCTGCCACATCAAGCGCAGTCAGGTATCCTGAATTTGCAACCTTTTTCATTTTTTCCTTATTGACCTTTAGCGTAGCAAACATTGCGTTTATCACAAGCAAAGCAGATATTGCAATTTTTGATGTTGACCATACTGACGGTTTTATTTCCTGCAAGTCCCTCCCGTATCCAGACGCAAGTCCCTTTACGGTAGTCAATACTGCCACCAGGTTTCCTATCACTCGTGCAGTTTTTCCTCGCGTTAGCTCCAAAACGTCTGGATTTTTTTTCTGCGGCATCACACTGGATGGGGACGAAAACTGATCAGACAGCTCAACAAATGAGAATTCCGAAGTGGACCAGATTATCAGATCCTCAGACATGCGGCTAAGATTTGTCATCAGAATGGTCACGGCACTCATGTATTCTGCAACCACGTCCCTGCCGCTTGTTGCGTCGATTGAATTTTCTACCAGTCCCTTGAAGCCAAGCATCCTTGCGGTGCTGTTTCTGTCAATTGGAATGCTTGTTCCGCCTATCGGCCCTGCCCCAAGGGGTGACTCGTTTACTCGCCCATAAGTCGCATAGAGT
>DATBQZ010000004.1:0-11482 GCA_036560565.1 Candidatus Nitrosotenuis sp. | reverse complement strand
AGAGCAAGGAAGACTCGAGATATTTTAAAAAGAATGAAAAAAGAGAAATTTACCAGTATTTGCCGTTGTCTGGAATAAGGCCGATTCCTTCTCTTTCAAAGTGTCTGTCTAACTCGTCTACCCATCTTTCACGGTTGTCTTTGTATGACCAGCCGTGTACACGCAACCAGTATGCTATGATTCCTAGAAGGAACACAGTAAACATGATTGTGCCAAAGATGTAAACCATAACGTCGTAGAACAATGGATCATAGTTTGGTCCTAATTGTCCAAATACGGTAGACAGAATACTGAACACTGTACCGAGTAATGGAGTCATTGAATTTATCATCTCAATATGTGCGTTATATACATTTCTGTAATAATCAAATATTTGGCAAGATCGGTTTCTCTAAATATAATAAAATAGGAAAAAGGGGTTTTGTTTACCCTCGGCCTTGAGCCGCATATCTTCCGCTTCTTGATCTAATGTAGAATGCTGCTGCGATTCCACCAAAGACGGCTGCGGAAATTGCTGAAGCTCCCAAGACACCATCTGCTGCAAGATATGGAGTGCCTGAACCTGTTGATGGGTTTGCATTGGCATAGTTAACTCGTTCTCTAGCAAGTTTTAGTGTCTCTTCCAAGGTGTTCTTGCCTGTTTTGCCACTCTCACTGACGCTACCCATGTACTGGGCAAATGCTTGTGTCGTCATGAGGCTGAAAGATATGGCAGCTATGGCAAGTATTGTTGCGCCTAATAGTGCTTTATTCATAGTGTTTACCTGTTGTGTGGAATCCAAGGTTTCTATTTAACTTTTTTCTAATGTCCACTTTTGATAATTTTCGTCTGGGGTAACGTTTATGTTTGTTCTAAAGTGACGATTTTCATGGGACGAGTTCACACTCACAGACACGGCCAGTCGCACTCGACTAGACCGATCACACAAAGAACACCTTCTTGGTTGACAATGACCCAAAAGGAAGTTGAAGATCTTGTTGTGAAATACGGCAAGGACGGAATCCCAATGAGTCAGATAGGAATCAAGATGCGAGATCAGCATGCAATTCCACTTGTAAAAGCGATTGCCAAAAAATCGATCAAAAAGATTCTTGACGACAACGGAGTCACACCGGAAATTCCAGAGGACCTAAACAACATTGTAAGAAAAGCAGTCGGATTGCAAAAGCACCTCAAGACACACAACTCTGACAAGAGAAACGTCAGATCGCTTGAACTGGTAGAAGCAAAGGTGCACAGAATTTCAACATACTACAAAAGAATCGGAGTGCTCCCTGAAAACTGGAAATATAAGTCAGTAGTAGCCCAACTAGAATAATGGGAAAAAATTTTAGCGAACATTTATCAAATTTTAACGACAAAATTTCAGACTGCATCAAATCTGGAAAGGACGTGATCGTTACCACTCACATTGATTGTGACGGGCTGACATCTGGAAGCATAATCACAAAGGCCCTCATCCATGCAGGCGCCAAGGTCACGGTAAGGACGGCCAAGGAAATGAACAACGCGGCAATCAAAAACATGCAGCAATCCTCTCGCGACCTACACGTGATAACGGATCTTGGTGCCGGGTTTGCAAAGCAGTTTGACGAGGCATTTGGCGAAAACTGGGTAGCCTTGGATCACCACGAAATCCCGCAAGAAGAGCACGAAAACGAGCGCGTCATAAACGCGTGGAAGTTCGGAATGAACGGGGGCAGCGAAATTTGCGCAGGAGGCATGGCGTATCTTGCTGCAAAATCACTAGACAGAAGAAACGCAAACCTTGCCGCAATCGCAGTGGTGTCTGCACTAGGCGACAGGCAAGACCAGGGCGAAAGAAAGTCGTTTACTGGAATGAATGCAGAGATTGCAGAGGAGGCAAAAAACGCAGGCCACCTCAAAATTGATTTGGATTTATTGTTGGTCGGAAGGGAGACCAGGCCCATTGCAGATTCACTGGCGTTTACATCGCATCCGTTCATTGAGGGGCTTACATGGAACAGGGATTCCTGCTTTTCATTATTGAGAACATCCGGAATAAACCTCAAGGACGGCGGAAGGTGGAGAACCCCGTCAGATCTTACAGACGACGAAAAACGAACGCTAATCGAGGCAATTACGAAATTTGCCAGCAGCCAAAACGCGACGCAGATAATGGAGGAATTAATCGGATACACCTACACGTTTCCAAGCGAGGACAGGCGGAGCTTTTTGCGCGATGCCCGCGAGTTTTCAACCATGCTAAATTCCTGCGGAAGGATAAACAGGGCAGGGGTCGGAATCGCAATCTGCATGGGCGACAGAAACAAGATGCTGCAGGCCGGAGAAAACATCCTTGGAGAATACAGAAAAATGATCCGAGACTACATGAATATTTTATCAAACGAGCGCTGGAGAATGAGCGACTCGGTTAGCTGTCTGATGGTAAACGGCGAGGGCGTGGTTCCAGAGACAATGAGTGGGACAATTTCGTCGCTTCTTGCAGGCTCCCCAAAGAATGCAGGAAAGATAATAATTCTGAGGACAAACGGCGAGGAAAACACGATCAAGTTTTCCTCAAGAAAGTCAATGGGCTGCAAGTCCGATGTGAACCTTAGCGTGCTGATGAGGACGGGTGCTGAGAAATTTGACGGAGTCGGAGGCGGGCACGATGCAGCAGCCGGGGCAAAAATAACTAAAGACAAATTGGATGGTTTTTTGGATTACCTTGAAGACAATGTCGCTCACGTGCAGAGTTCAAATAGCAATTAACAACATTTCCGAGAAAAAGGCAAAGGCGGTGCGAAATGCCCTTGAGCCGGACAACGTGGATTTTCCAGAGGGCATGTCGCTTGAAATAGAAAATATTGATAATGCACTAGTCTTTAATTTTCAGAGTACAGGCAGCATGAAAAAACTAATCCCCACAATAGATGAGGTCTTGGCACACGTGCAGATGGCCCTCAAGGTGATGGAATAATGCTGGATTCAAAGACAATCAAAGAAAAGCCGGAGATAATCCGAAAGATGCTCAAAGATAGGAACTCTGACTTTGACCTGGATTCTCTGATATCGCTTGATGCCAAGAGAAGGGAGATGATAATAAAAACAGACGAGCTGAGAAAAAAGAAAAACACGGTATCTGTAGAAATCGCCCAAAAGAAAAAAACGGGGCAGGACGCAAATTCTGCAATTGCGCAAATGCAGCAAGTCTCTCAGGAACTAATATCGCTAGAAGAGGAGCAGAAAAAGACAGACGCAAATTACGAAAGGCTGATACTTACAATTCCAAATCTGGTTCACGAGTCAGTCCCAGTTGGCCCAGACGAGACTGCAAATTTAGAGATTAGAAAGTGGGGGGAGATCCCCAAGTTTGACTTTGCAGTCAAGGACCACATCGACATATCGCAGAATTTGGATCTTGTGGACTTGGAGCGCGCTGCAAAAACTGCTGGCGCAAGATTTTACTATTTGAAAAACGGACTCGTCAGACTTAACCAGGCACTAATCCACTTTGCACTTGACTATTTGGAGCAAAAGCAGTATGTCTTGGTCCAGCCGCCATACATGATAAACCAAAAATCGATGGAGGGCGCAATCATTGCGCAGGATTTCCAGGATGTGATTTACAAAATACAGGACGAGGATCTATTTCTGATTGGAACCTCAGAGCATTCCATTGCGTCCATGCACTCTGACGAGATTCTGGAAGGAAAGGATCTGCCAATTAGGTATGCAGGTGTCAGTCCTTGTTTTAGAAAAGAGGCAGGCGCACACGGGCGGGACCAGAAGGGAATATTCAGAGTTCACCAGTTTGATAAAATTGAACAATACGTGTTTGCAAGGCCGGAGGAATCGTGGAAGGAGCACGAAAGAATGCTAGGAGTGGCAGAGGAATTTTACCAAAAGCTGGAAATCCCATACAGAGTGATGTTGCTATCAAGCGGAGACATGGGAAAGATTTCCGCAAAGACGTACGACATTGAGGCGTGGATGGCAGGCCAGAACGCGTACCGAGAAATAGTGTCCTGCTCAAACTGCCTTGACTTTCAGACGCGCAGACTCAAGATAAGATTCCGTGACAAGACAAACGAGCAGACGCAATACCTGCATTCCCTAAACAGCACACTTGTTGCAACCACAAGGACACTTGTTGCAATCATGGAGAACTTTCAGACAAAGGACGGACACATCGCAATCCCAAAGGCTTTGCAAAAATACCTCGGATCAAGTGCCATCTAAGGAGTACAACTTATATTTTGGAGTTAGACGCCGTTAGTAATTGGCTCGTAGAAAGGGTGCAAAGGTAAAAGACAAGTGGCGTGAGAAAAAATGGGTCACAGTTATCGCCCCAGAGTCATTTAACAATGCGCCAATAGCATACATCCCAATCACCGATGAGAAAAAAGCAATCGGCAGGGTTATCGAGGTTACATTGTTTGACATCCTAAAAGGAGATCCATCCCAGTACCAGTACAAGATTTACTTCCAGATCAACAGAATTGACGGCGACAAGGCATATTCCATATTCAAAAGATACGAGTACGCAAAGGAGTTCCTGCGAAGCCTCATCAGACGCGGCTCTAGCAAGGTAAGCTATGTCATGGATGTCAAGACCAAAGACAACTACATTTTCAGAATAAAGATAATCGCACTCACACACAAAAAGCTCAACACATCAAGAAAGCACGCATTACGACACATTGCAAATGAGGTGATGAGCAAGACAATCAAAGAGATGACAATTGATCAGTTTGTCCAGGCAACATGCTATGGAAAGATAAACTCCGACATCATGGCGGCAGCAAAGAAGGTCATCCGAATGAGACACGTAGGCCTTGAAAAAGTAAAGCTAATCAGAACAGCAGAAGCCGAAGTCGCATTGCTACAAGCGCAATAGGCTTTTTCATTTTTACTCATGGAACAAAGGCTCGAAGTAGACATTCAACTAATTGTCCATGCTACTGAGGATTTGGAAAAGATCTTTGCCGCATTCAAGGAAACATTTGATGTGGACCGGGAAGAATTTGACAGGCAGGAGCTAACTGGCCACTTTGAGAACCCAATCATCATGCTGCATTCTAAAATAAAGAAAAAAAAGGCGCAGTTTTTTGTTAAGAAACTGGTCGCGTCCATCCCGAGAGAACAGATCACTACAATAATTGAGGACTTGGAAAATCGCTATGAAGACTCGACACTGTACCTGAGAATAGGCAAGCAGTCGCTTGTAAAGGGCGAAATAGTTCTAAGCGACAAAGAGCCAGTCAAGATAAAAATTTTCACTCCCATATACAAGCAGGCAGACATCGAGGATACGTTTACCAGACTGCTCACGCAAGGCACGATTTAATATCAATTTGATTAGTACAGAAACGGGAATGAAGAGCTGCAAAGCCGCTCCAGTCTGAGTAATACTGTGAAGATGCCGCGACGATCTGACCCAAAAAAATTCAATGCAAGATTGTTTTAAATAATGTTCTTTCAGCTGTTTGATAGTTGAAAGCCGATTACGACTTGATTGTAGCTGGAGGAGGACTTGCCGGAATGGTTGCAGCCCAGTCTGCAGCGCATCATTCGAATCAGAGATTGTCCATTTTGGTAATTGACAGAAACCCCTCGATATTTCTCGGGCGCAAGACCGTAAACGGATGGGTCTGCGGAGACGCAGTCAGCAAAGAAGCAGTAGACTACATGGGGAAAAAAATCAACGTAATCTGGGGAAAGCCTGAGCTTGAGCACAAGGTAAAAGGCGTAATCGCATTATCGCCAGACAGAGAGACGTCAATCCCGTTTGACGGCGACGGATATTTGCTCAACAGGCAAGAGCTTCCGCAAAGCCAATACAAGCAGGCACAAAAGATGGGAATAAATTTTGATTTTGAAATTAACCTTACCAATTTGCTCTATGACGGAAACCAGGTCATCGGGGTCCAGGGAACAGACAGAAAAACAAACACGCCCTACAAAAAGACTGCAAAGGTGGTAATTGACGCAACAGGTGTCGCATCCATGCTGCGAAACGGAGTCCAGAACACCACAAAGATGGAAAAGAAAATCGACCGCAGAGACTTGGAATCAACTGGAAGACACATCATGTTTTTTGAAAAAGGGGTAGAGGACCTGACAGAGTTTGATCCAGATTATTGCTTGATTCATCTAGACCAGGACATAGCACCTGGCGGCTACGGGTGGGTTTTTCCAAAAGGCAAAGACAAGGTAAACATCGGCCTTGGCGTTGAAAAAACAATTTTGGAAAAGCGAAACAAGAGACTTGGAAAGCACGACGATGTCACAGGACTGATAAACCAGTACGTGGCGCGCAACAAGGCAATCAAGAACCCAAGACTTTCTGACGATCCGTCAGATATACACAATGCGACTGGCAACTGGCAGGTATCAGTAAGAAGACAGAACGACTGCATGGTTTCAAACGGGTTTATGCTAGTTGGCGATTCTGCATGGATGCCAAAACCACTTGATGCAGGAGGAATAGGCCCCGCACTAATCGCAGGATCACTGATTGGCAAAAACGTAGTTGACGCAATCGAATCAAACGATGTTACAGAGAAAGGACTCTGGCAGTACAATTGCGATTATGTAAAGGAATACGGATACAAGACACCTGGACTTGAAGTGTTCAGAAGACTGTTACAGCTGCTGACCAATGCCCAGCTCAACTACGGCATGAAACACTTTTTGGGAAATCTCGATGTCGAGGCAATAAGCAAAGGAGAGCACCCAGACTTTAGCGCAGTCGGAAAGATGAGCGTGATTGGAAAGATGAGCATGCTCATGCGAGGCGCGCTCAACATGAAATTAGCAGAAGGATTGCGATACACAACGCAGCGAAACAAGCTGCTCACAGAACACTATGCCAATTATCCAAAGAGCCCGGAAGGCTTTGACGTATGGAACAAGCAGCTGCAAAAAATACTCCAAGAATCATTTGCGCGTTTAGAGAAATGGGAAAACTGACTAGTATTAAATAAAGTAAGGCAGACAGAAAAATCATGTTACAGGCAGCCTCAACGTATCTTGACTGGAACAACTCGATTGACATTTTGAATAAGGCGCATGACGCCGGGCTTTTTGCGTTGATCATTGGCCCAAAGGGAACAGGAAAGACGTCGCTTGTGCGAGAATTTGCTGCAAGGAAATCAGCAAAGCTAGAGTCAGTCAACTTTTCACTTCGAACGAGGGAGAGCCACCTGGTAGGGGCAAAGACGCTGACTGAGGGCTCCATTGGTTTTGATGAGGGAATTTTGATTAGATCAATGAGGGAGGGAAGCCTCCTGTATTTGGATGAGATAAACGCGGCGGAGGCAGATGTCCTGCTAAGACTTGACGAGGCGCTGGACGACAGAAGGCAGATAGTTCTCAAGGAATCAACTGGGGAGATGATCAAGGCAAATGAGAAATGGTTTGTAGTTGCAACAATTAATCCTCTTACACACGTCGGAACAAAGGAGCTTCCGCCACAGATCCTAAGCAGATTCCCAATAAGGATAAGGCTTGACTATCCCCCAGAAGAAACTGAGATGCAAATAGTAAAGAGATACGCCTCAAACGGCCATGACGAAAAGCTACGTCAGGGAATAAAGCTTGCAAACACGCTGCGCCAGGCAGCGGCAGTAGAAGAGCTGTACTACTCCCCAAGTCTGAGAGAGACAATCGCGTTTGCAAAACTGCTTGATTCTGGCATGAATGCAAAAGAGGCAGCCGTAATCGTGTTTGGGAATGTCTATGCACAATGGGGAAACGTCGAGTATCAAAAAGTAAACGATATCATCACGTCGATGTTTGGTAGTTAATGCAAACACACCTAAGAAACGACACGCTAGTTGAAATTGCAACATTTCTTGCAAGACGATGGTCTGAAAAGGACAAGATCACAGTCGAGTTTTCAGACAAAAGAGAAACACAGACCAAGCTAAAGGAAAACAAGATCAGCCTTGTCTCCCCCGAGAGATTAGCTGGAACTGATTTTGACAAATACAGGCAGTTTCGAACCGCAATCTGGTACGAGGCAATGCGAATCAAGTTTTGCAAAAAAATCCTAAGCAACGAGCACGCATTTGGATTTGTCCTAAATACGCTTGAAACCCGCAGAATCGAACTGCTTGGAAGAAAGGTCTGGCAAGGAATGGACGCAGAGATGATCTTCAGCTACACGTACCAGTGGCTTTACAGGCCTCAGCTTGCAAACGTCTTGGGAAAGCACCGAATTGTGGAAGCGTTCTACCAGTACTTTTTGTTTGGCGACATAAAGGGGGAATTACAGCCAAGCTACTTTGATAAAATAAGAGACGCGTCAACCCGAGCAAAAGAAATTGTAAATGAGGCGCTGGAAAAAAACCACGACACTGAATGGATTGAGAAAAAAATTCCAGAGATTTTGAAAATTTTAGACCTTGATGCGCTAGTTACCATACAGATATCACTACCATGGAAGAGCCCTGGGCTCTTGACTACACAGCAGGACTTTGTAAAGGCAGTACAGAAGATGGCAAAAAACAGGGAGGCTGATTTTGGAAAAATTGATGTTCAAAACATTTTGGAGAGTGCGTCGGTTGCAGAGGAATTCAAGGTGCTAAAAGATGAAAACAGGAAAAACGAAAACAAGGGACTAAGTACGGAGTCAGTCGGAATACAGATTCCAGGATCTACCAATGTGGATGAAACTCGAATTTACGATCAGGATCTGATTAGCAACCTAAAGACAAAGTTCAAGGAGTGGAAGACCAGCTGGAGCGAGCAACATGTGGTATCAGGGGACGAGTTTGACGAGGAGGCATACACGGAGGGACACCATTCCCCGTTTATCACAGATGTAAAAAAATCAATCAAGGCAAAGATCGTAATTTTGCTTGATCACTCGTCATCCATAATGGACCAGCAAATCCAGTACAAGAAAGCAACACTTGCGCTCTGCGAGGTATTGTCATTTTTAAAAATAAAATTCTCAGTGTACGCGTTTAACACAACGCAAAAGCAAGTGGTGTGCTGGCTTGTAAAACCAGAGGACATCAAGTGGAACAATGCGTCTGCAAAGAGACTTGCACAGATTGACGCAAACGGCGGAACTCCACTTGCAGAGGTCTACGAAAAGATGTATTCAAGTCTGCGCTCAAAAAAGCCAGACATATTTTTGACATTATCTGACGGTGAACCATCTGACCCAGACGCGGTACGCTCAATGATAAAATCCCTAAAGGCACTTGGGATAAAGATGGTAGCAATCGGAGTCGGCAGGGACACGTTTGGCGCAACAAACATTGCAAACAACTTGAAGTATTTGGGATATGAAAACACGCTTGCGGTGTCTCGACTAAAGGACATTCCAAATCGGGTCCTTTCAGTTTTGAGTGCAGAGTGATGCGTTTAACCATAAATTCTAAATTTAGCGTCAAATTGACAGGGAATTATGAGTACAATTGAGATCACACAAGACGAATTATTATCAAACATAGAAAGCAAGGTTCCACTTTTAATTTTGGATATCAGGGCAAAAGAATCCTACATGCAGGGCCACGTGCCAGGTGCGGCAAATGCCGTATGCGATTCAATGCAGCAAAAACAGATCATAATGTCAAAGATTCCGCAAAACATGCGAATCATACTAGTTGATGATGACGCTACCGCGGCAAAAGAAAACGCCACTATGATGGCAAGATTCGGTTTTGACGCGCATTATCTAAAGGACGGAATGAAAAGCTGGAACAAGGAGACAGTAAAGAGCACACAGGATACCATAGTCAATGGAGATAACTTGTGGAGTTCCATAAAACAAAACGAGAACGTGTTTTTGCTAGACGTCAGAGAACCGCAGGAATATGCAGAGTTTAGAATTCCCGGTGCAGTGAACATTCCTCTATCCAGACTATTCATGCCAGGATCCCAGTCAGAAATTCCAAAGGACAAGAAAATCATAACCATATGCTCGCATGGGAATCGCTCCATGGTTGCAACGTTTGCCCTTGCACAAAACGGAATCGAGGCAACATCGCTTGCCGGCGGAATGTCATTGTGGAACCAGGTACTAAACGCAACCACGCTCAAAGAAGGAGACATCACAATAATCCAAGTGGAAAAAATTGGGAAGGGCTGCCTCTCTCACATAATTGGCTCAAACGGTGAGGCAGTAGTAATTGATCCTACATATCCTGCAGCAAAATATGTCGAGTTTGCACAAAAGGAAGGACTCAAGATTACCAAAGTAATTGACACACACCAGCACGCAGACCACGTCTCTGCAGCAAAGGAACTGGCGCAAGCCACGGGGGCAAAACTCTATCTCAGCAAGCTAGAAGAATACAAGCTGGAAAGCGAAAAGGTCGAAGACGGAAACACCATACCATTTGGGGCAAAGCAGCTACGCGCAATCCACACGCCGGGGCATACCGCAGGAAGCATGTCGTATGTTCTTGATGACAAGTATGTTTTCAGCGGTGACATTTTGTTTATGGAAGGAATCGGGAGACCAGACCTGAGAGACCAGGTAGAAGAATACGCCACAAAACTGTACGATACATTACACAGCAAGCTTTTGAAATTTTCCGACAGCACCAAGGTATTTCCGACGCATCATGGCGAGGGGGTAAGACCAGCTGAGAATGGCATCTACTGCACCACTGTCGGAATGGCAAAGAATCTTCCTTTGCTTGACCTTGATCAGTCAGCGTTTGTCTCCAAGGTTGTCAGCATCACGACCCCAAGGCCGATGAACTATTCCATGATCATCAAGATAAACAAGGGAGTGATTCCAATATCCCCAATGCAGATCCCTGACCTAGAGATGGGCCCAAACAGATGCAGCATCAAGATGTGATTGGACTAAATTCATAAGATTGATCAACTGAGAATCAGACGCTATGACTAGTTTTGGTACAAAGGCATTGCTTGGATTATCGCTTCTTTTTGTTTTATCAGTGCCACACATCTATGCAATTGATTCCAGTACTGACAAAACCACATACCATGCAGATGATAAAATCACGGTCTCAGGAAATGTCGGAACGGTATCTGCCGGAAAATACATCGGCCTCCAGATTCGAAGCTCAAATGATTTGGTGCAGATTGACCAGTTCATGCCATCAGGAGACGGCTCGTTTTCAAAGGAATATTTTGCAAAGGGCGCAAAATGGAGCTTGCCTGGAACATACAGTGTAATTGTTGCCTATGACGGGCAGACCGCTACCTCAACTTTTCAGTTCAGCACCGAACCAGATCAAGAAAGCCCAGAAGCTCAAAGCCCAGACCATCCCACACAGCCAGCAATGCAGCCAGCGTTACAGACAAAGCCAAAGGTCCCAGGCTTTCCAGCACTAGATGCATCCCCGCAGCATTATTTTGACAGATATCAAAACGAGCCTACCTTCAGGGATTGGTTTGAGAAACTCTTCCACGGCTACACCATACAGGAAATTGTCGGATACAAAAAAACTCACCTAGATTCATTCCCAGACGTGACAAAATCACGGCAGTATTATTTGGACAGATACAACAATGAAATAGAGT
>DATBQZ010000003.1:0-18133 GCA_036560565.1 Candidatus Nitrosotenuis sp. | reverse complement strand
CAATCACAGACGAATCGACAGGCGAAATTTTGTGCGAAGGTTGCGGCAGAGTGTTTACAGAAAAAACTACATCATTAGATGAAATACATCATTCTTTTGAGAATCAAATCAACAAGACAGGAGTCGGCTTGACCACATCTTTGATAATGTATGACAGAGGACTGCACACCATAATGAATAATTCTGCCAAGGATGTAAGAGGAAGACCAATTCCCAAGAACATGAAAAACGAATTTTTGAGATTAAGGCTGTTAGATGAAAGACAAAAGTTAGGTTCTGCTAAAAGCCTGCGTTTTGCTCTTGTCAATATCAGCACATTAAGAGACAAGCTATCCATACCAGATCACGTAGCAGAAAGGGCATCTTACATTTGCAGAAAGGCGTTGGAAAACCAAATGGCACGTGGCAGGACCATCTCAAGCATATCTTGTGCAGCACTTTACACAGCATGTCGTGAGAGCAACATGCCTAGAACTTTAGATGAGATAACAAGCGTTGCCAACACTTCAAAAAGGAGAACATCGCTTGCATATAACGCCATGATACAGGCGCTTAATTTGCAACCAACATGTCACGATTTAGCAGAATTTGTTAACAAATTGGGAAACCAGTTAAGCGTTAGCGAAAAAACGAAGAGAAAGGCGTTGGAGATGCTAGCAAAGATTCAAGACAAAGAGATCTGTGTTGGAAGAAATCCCAAGTCAATTGTTGCAGCATTATTGTATTTGGCGTGTAGGTGTTATGGCGAAAAAAAGAACCAAACCATTATCGCCAAAACGGCATCAGTGTGCCTCACAACCATACAAAATACAATACACATCTTGAAAAGAAACTTAGATTTAGAGTATCCTAACAAGCAGATGACAGAAATCCACAGTCATGTGGTACGAACACAATAGTATCCAACTACGCTATGATGAGTTCAGTTTAGTCATACGTAATGCTTTATTATTATTCCAAAACTAGCCATGTGATTTGAAAATGGAAAAATCGCGAAAGATCCCCAGAAGAATAGACACGGAGGTCGTAAAGAGAATAATAACAATTTTGCACGATGATGGAATGGAAAGAAAGACAAAGATGTCATTAAAATCTCACTTGTCATACGACAAATGTTTGTTGTATCTCGAATGGCTGGAATTAATGGGATTGATCAGAAAAGAAAATGACACCAATAATTTTGAGTTAATCAGCCTAACTGGAAAAGGAAACGAATTGTATTTAAAATATTCAGAGTCGAGCGGTATTTCATAGAAGATTGTTAGTACAGAATGTAATCGTTGTGATCGGTGAGCAGTGCTTATTATTTATGGCATGTTGAAAGTTTCATGACTAGTTTGTTGATACATTTGGGAGATCAAATATCTCCTGACTATCAAAAAGCAGAGAGATGGTGAGAACATTGCCAGACGAAAGCTGCAGAAAATGCGGTGGATCCCTCACTAGGTGTACAATTTGTTCAGAATGCAGAGACATAACAAGCCAGATTTGTATCCAGTGTGGAACTATGACCAAAGAGAGATTTCACTCAACGTGTTTCTACTTTGTAGAAGAGACATCATTAATTCAAGAATCGCTAAGCATCGCTCAATAAAAATAGAAAAACAGGATTACGTCATAGTTAGACTGCAGACAAGACATGCTAATTCAAATATTGAATGTCGGTAACATGCTAAACCAGGCACTCATTCTCGAGAAATTTTGCCTATGACAAGTTACAATATCTTTCCGGGATAGTAACATTCATCAAAGATGAGAAGAGCGATGCGGTTGTCAAGAATACATAATAGGGTTTAGTTCTAGCCCCAAATTAATTCCCTAAATCGATCTAATAGTAAGCTAATTTCCAAACTTGTACGGCGCTCCTCAGATTTCATGAAAAAATCCCTAATCGTTTTTGCATTTTCTTCCAGATCATCATCTCGAAGGAATTTCGCATCTCCAATAATCACATCCACATAATTTAACAACGTGTCAATTTGGTATTTGTCAGATGGACTTTCCATTAATTTTTTGAGGCTTGCCGCAATCATGACTGCTACCATTCCAGTTTCAATCTGGAAAATCCTTTTGTGCGAACCAATGAGGGCCACAACCATCATATCAGAAATTTATATTTAATCACTACAGAAACATTGTTCTATAACAATGTCGGATATGTTAAGTCGTCAAATGAGTAACATTAACTTGTTTGATAACGTAAAGGCTTGTCCTATCACACATCTTGGAAGTTTGTTGAAGTTCAGTCAGATGACGACAACATTGTAATTACTTGGGCATTCCCATGATTAGGGTTGAATGCAACTAGATCTGAGCCGACTTTTATTATATTATCCACGATTACTATGGGTTGCAAATGTACCATACCACGATTAGGGTTGAATGCTTTTATGTGGTTTTTAAGAGTATCCTGCACATTTACCAACTGACCCAGTACAGGTTGTGATGCAAGAACAAAATACAAAACTGTCAACATGACAGAAACTACACCGAATGTAATTACGGTTGTTCTCATCAAATTTGTATATGCACGTTATCAAATAATAGAGTATGCATAAAATCTTCTATAAAATTTGTTTGTGGTTTTGAAATTCTCATGCAGTGTGATCAAACAAGTGACACATATCAAAGTCATGCAGATAAACACAATTGGTGCGGTCAAGTCGGAATTTCACCGCTTCCTTCAGACTGGATGCCTGGCGTGCAACTAATACACCATAACCGCGCAATATCATTTGAATTATTTATTTTAAGGCTTGATAAACAAAAATAGTGAAAAATCTTCTAATGTCAGTATTTGTTATTTGTTTCTCACTTGGACTTCTTACCAGAGTCTTTGTCGTGTGAGTCTTTGTCGTGTGAGTCTTTGTCGTGTGAGTCTTTGTCGTGTGAGTCATCATCTGAATCGTCATCATCGTCTCTTGCAGCACTACGTTCACAGTTGGTTATGGTGTTATTACCCGAGTTTCCTGTACACACATCATTACCATTGCCCCCGTCAATTGTGTCGTCACCCTTTCCTCCAAATACCGTGTCGTTGTCATCTTCACCAAGTAGACAGTCATTTCCTTTCTTACCTTTGATCTTGTCATCTCCACCAAGGCCCCTAATTAGATCAGCCCCATTTGTCCCGCTCAGATTGTCATCCCTAGATGTACCAACAATAATAGCAGCATATGATGACACTGGCAGTCCACAAAACAGATCCACTGGTGATGGTATGTCACATGCATCGCCAATTCCATCGCCGTTAGTATCTACTTGAGTTGGATTTGGAACGGCAGGACAGTTGTCAATGGTGTCCGTAACGCCATCCAGATCAGAATCAATAAATGGGATTCCACTAGATTTCCCAAACGCGTAGATGAATGTAACTGGAGTACCAAGTGTTGGTCCGTCGATACCATTAGACTGACCAAGGGTATAGAGTTCTGCTCCCACAGTATGAAGTGCCACTAATGCTTCTGCCTCTGTTGGGGCATTTCCATAAAATGTTGTGAAACTAGTTGATTGTCTAGGCAGTATTGGTCCTATCTGAAAATCAAATACAGCCCCCATGTCAGATGGACCAAAATCAACAAAATCCACATCCATAGTGTTTGTAGATATTGGACCTATGTGATAACCACTGACTGCGCCAGTATCAACGTCTGGTTCTGATGACAAAAACCCGTTGTTTCCACTGTGCACATGTCTTGGCGTAGTAGTTCCTTGAATTGTTACAAATTCATTAAACGGGGTAGGAAAGACATCCCAGTCAATTACCCTTCTATACAACACAGAATTCATGGTAACATCACTTAGATTTTCTGCTGTGACAGTTATCTCATAGAGGTAAGATGTATCAGGTGATGGCTTGTAGTCATGTGTTACACGGACTAGTGGTGTTCCTGAGATATCAGGTATCTCAACTACAGATGTTGCAGTAGTGCCTCCGTCGATTCCAACAAATGAGACAACGTGAAGATTTGATGAACCGACAATCCCTACAACTATATCACTTGCACTATTTGCATATCCTGTTATGCCGGTATCAACTACTTTTATGCCCCATCCCTCATAGCTGGCTCCGGCCTCTATTGAAGCAAGAGTTCCAGTACCATCACGCAAGCCAACAAAACTAGCACCATTAAAAGCAGGATCAATTACCGGCAGCCCCAATCCTAGAACTGCCCTATATGGAACGCTCAGGTGTCCTGCATTATCTACACCTAAAATCACATGGCCGTTGCCAATGATTGCGCCTGTCCCAGAAATCGGCAAAAGGTGAAGAGCACTTGCCATCATAACAATATCTGATGGACCTGCAGATACCATTGGTAGCAATAATAAAACCAAAACAAATAGAGGTATGATTTTAGCAGATGTAATACCAGCATATTTTTTAATTGTGTACACATCGGCAGAAGTGTTTTTCTCATTGAATGCCAAGCCCTCATAATTTAGAGCTCATTTTTAATATCAGTTTCCTAAAAAACATCTAGCTAAATTTAACATAAGAAAATACATACTAATCACACATAACAAAAAACTAGAACAGGATTAGCCACAAACCAAAGCTAGTAGATTCTTTCAAGAAGAAATACGTCATGTTCATGACACATACGGAAAACGGAATTTTCTTCAAGTGATTTTAGCAAATACAGAATTCCTCCGGTTTTGGTCTTTCTCACATCTTTGATACGATAAACTATGTTTTGATCTATGATGCGCACCCTTTCTCCCCGCTTGAAAGCAGTCACAGTTTTACAAAAAAATAATTGTAAATTAATTTTGTTCATAAATGACACTAAACAATGTTCTATGAGATCAATACGAATTGATTGGTCTTGAATAATGCATTATCAAAACAGAGTATGCTAATTCCCAGTAAACACGAAATCAAGGTATTGACATCATAATCTCGGTAATAGCGTTTTGTTTCTTTAGAGATGTGATGATTTTTGGCTGTTCAGGTAACGCAATTACCCTCAATACTGTCAATCGTTTCAGAAGGCGCATCAGACCCGTGGTAGTTTTGCTTGCAACAAATACAATGTGACCATCCAACGGAAGTGACAACATGGATAGATTCTTTCTTTGTATGTGAACGTACCCAATTTCGCCAAAATCATCATCAAAATCCTTTCCCATCGACATAGTCAGCACAGACTGCATCATTAGCATTTCATTTTTTTTGCTATCAATGATTTCAATCCCATTGCGGGATTTTTTTTCTATTGCCCTCCCCATTTTGTTTATGATAGAAATTGACTGTATGTCATCAATCTCAAGCACCTCATCACATAACTCGTCAAACTTCATAACATTCATCTGAAGATCGTAAACGAAAGACTAGTTATAAAATTGATTGGAAGAATGTTCTAGAAGACTATTAGATCATGCTAATACGAAATGAAGACAAGATGAAATGTTATGAGAAATTTCAGAGTAGATCAGTTCGCAATAATTGTGTTAATTTCATTTATTTTTATAAATAATATATTTGCACTAGACATTCCAACTACAACAACTCCAGACACGTCAACTACAACAACTCCAAGCATTTCCACCAGTACTTCTTCTACTTCCAGTACTTCTCCCAATTCTTCCAGTACTTCTACTCCCAAATTACCTAAATCCACATTTGACGAATTATCCACATCATTTTCTGCAACCATAGTAAACGGCAATTCGTCAGATGCAGTTAACAGCATAAATCATCTGCCACAAATCATTACAGCTGAAAATTCAACCACAGTTGACGTAGCGATAGATTCACAGTCATCTACATTATTGAATATTTCCTTTCCACCATTAACATCTGGTTTAACAATAATCAACACTATTGGTCTGCCTGACTATACCCCTCTAGACTCCATTTCAGGCATTGCAGTAATACCAGCCATAGTTGCGGATACAGATGCAATGTCAGGTCAGGTCATAGTCATTCCACTCGGTAAAATAATTCCAGGACAGGAAATGATAATTTCAGTAGACGATTCCTTAATTCCAACATATGGAGGCTTGAAGGAAATCAGTTTGCAGCCAGCTTCAAGTGCAGTGCCCATAGGAAACCCCGATCCAGACGAATGGATGACAGCTGAAGTTGATAACAAGATACCTTCCTCCATCACATCTAGTGGGTTAGAGGGAACACCAATTCTTTTTCTCAATATTCAATATCCATTTGAACAAAGTGGTGTTGGATTTAATTGGGGAAATCCAGCAACATTTGCAAAGCCTCCCACGCTGACACTGGTTGTATACAAGACAGATCTTGATTACATACAGAAAGACGCTGTAGGCTGCCCCATAGTTGACGCACATACACTGATTTCGGATTCATGGATCAGTAACGGTCTTGGCGAGATATCCTCAGAATCAGTTAGTTCAACCAAGTGCCACATAAAAATACAAACACAGCACTTTTCCAAGTTTGCTTTTTCCTTGAGGCATATTGGCTCCATTCAAAGTTCTGGTCCAGGGGCATTTGGTCTTGGCGCAGTTACAACTGATGCTAGATTGAATTTACTGGTAGTCCCAGATAAAGCAAAGACTAGCAGTCTTGCAACTATTCAGGCAACAAATGCAAAAATCGAGCAATCCAGAACCAACACTAAGCCTACAGAAGGTTTTGGCAACATAGCATGCAGCCGTGGATTTGGATATGCGCTTATGGTGGGCGAGTATACTGGTGGAAGTGTTCCTTACAGTGTAATATTTCTGAAAATGACTCTTTTCGATAGTTCAGGACGAGTCTTGAATACTGGAAGCGGTACCATATCAGATGTTGATCCACATAAAACAAAACTCTTCAATGCATTGAGTAGGTACCACGCAGAGTTTGACTCGTGTTCGATTCAAATTAGTAATGCAATAGCAAAATAGTTGACACAGATTTGCACTGTATTAAACTGCGGATTACTTTAGATCATCAATGTTGCCATAGGACTTTGTTTTTGGTTTTTTGTAAAGTCGGATATGGCTGTATATGCCAAACGAAAACAGAATGTAAGACCACAAATAAAGAATATCGATTGGATGTCCGCTGTAATACGGTTTGCCTATTTGTAAGAAAAAAAATCCAGAGTCAGCAACAATGTTCAGTACGATTGCAATGCATGCAAGTGACCAAAACAAGGTTACCGTGCCTTTGAAAAACAGCATCAGCCCCAAAATTGCAGGAAATAGTACGACTGCATCAGCCACAGGGTAGGCTCCCGCCCAAATTATTTTAGACATGCTTGCATCAGGATTGTAAGAATGTGTGATGTATAATGTTGGTACTAGAAACGTAATGGTAGCAAGTGATGCACATGCCAGCATTTTCTTTGAGATTGCTTTTCGCATTGGTTTTAGATAATAAATTGAAAACAAAAACAGGAGAGGATATCCTCCAAGATAAAGCCAGTCTATTTCTGCAGGAAATGGCGATAGATAATTCGTTAGATCTGATATCATCCACAAAACTTCTGCGACAAACCACAATGCGACAAACCCGACAAAAAACAAGTATGCCTTGCCATGATCTCCTTTTGCTCTAAATCTTACCGTAATTGCTACAGCAAGCACTAAAAGTTCTCCCGATACCGGAACATAAAGCAAGTCAGTCACAGTAGTCGCAGTCGCACTGCCAAATACATTTGCAGTAAGTATTACAAATACAGCTCCAAGTAAGAAAAATAAAAGTGACCTATTGGTTTGTAGCCTTTCAAGCTCTGGCTGCAATTTTATTTGGATATTATCGTAAGAAAGTCCATGAATGTTTTTTGTTCAGTAGTCTCTTTGAGCTGATCTTTGATTGACTCTACGATAACAATATAATTATCACCAAATATTTCCTTTATGACTTTGTTTAGGTATTCTGGTTTTTCATAACAATCAAACAAGTGACAGTGGTAATCGTCATAGAGCTTTTGAACTACTTTCTCATGTGCTGGAGGGCCTATCCTAAGCAGTGCCTTTTCTACTGCAGATGCCACTTTAGCTTGCTTCATTATGGAATTACCGTTAACTGCCGTTTTATCGACATAGCTAAGTATTCGCCCACTGTTTTCATCTATCAAAACTTGCCTAACCTGTGGAGTCATTAGCCCGATTTTTGCCGTAACTACCCAAACTCCATTTTCTAGAAAAATAGATTCAATCGTACTAGTATCATGATATTGCTCGAGAAATCCTATTGCTATTTTTTCTGCCTTTTTCTGGTTTATAGATAACACGAATTATTATCTCAGTACGCTTATTATGTAATATGTGATTATCTTCTAGAAAATTGTTCTAGTATGTGACTTAGATTTCATGTAACAAGATCATTTCATAACAAGCTTGTAATTCCTTTTTCCAGTGAGACCTTAGGTTCAAAATCCAATTCTTTTTTGGCAGATTCTATATCATAATAGAAATGAATCACCTTTTTAGATATATTTTGGACTTTAAATCTTGAAGATGATTGGTTGTGCATCCGTAGGATTTTTGATATGTCTTTGACAGTCGAAGGCTTTCCGGAGGCAATGTTGTAGATGGCAAATTTTTTCTTAGAATCCAATGCCCTGATTATAGCATCGCATACATCAGATACATGAATCAGGTCCACCTTTTGAAAGCCATTTTGATATTTGTGAAGGAGGATTTCCTTTGAATCCTTATAATTGGCAATGAACTTCGATATGGTGCTTCGCTGAGGCTGACCATCCCCATAAATAACTGAGACTCTCAAAAGAATTACGTCGATATCAAATTTGTGATTATAGTAGGACACAAGATTTTCAGATAGGAGCTTTGTGCAGCCATAATTTGTAAACGGCGCGATGGTAGAATCCTCCCCTATTGGTAGCGCTTTAGATGGAGAGTAGACGTTGTGGCCTGAGACAAAGATGAGTTTGTTTATCTTTTTTTCTCTTGCGAATTCTAAAATGTTTAGCGTGGTTACGACATTGTCAGAAAACATGCTTGGTAGATCTTTTTCGTCCGTGTCGGCAGCAAGGTGAATTATCGCATCAAAACTTTTTGTTTTGATTTTTTTGGCCAGATGTTCAGATCTGAGATTTGCTATGTGAATTTTGTGATTTGATTTGGCCGGCTTTCTTGAAATCCCTTCCACATGATGTCCTAATTTTGTTAGTTTTGGCATCAGGTTTGAGCCAATAAATCCAGTGCAGCCAGAAACTAAAAGCCTCAGAGACATCACTCCATTACAGCATAACAGAACCGCGTGGAGAAATCAAATCTTTGTAGTCGCAGATTACGTAGTCCAATCTCTTCCATGAGTGCAAGAGTCTCCCCAGGATAGTCAGGGTGATTTATCTCATCAAAGCAGATTATTCCGCCTTTTGGAATTCTTTCCATGAGGAGTCGTATCGCATCTTTTGTTGGCTGGTAAAGGTCCATGTCCAGATAAAGTAATGCTATGACCAAGTATGGATTTTCTTTTATGAATATGGGGAGCGTTTTGGAGACATCGCCTTTGACTAGGCGCACTTTTTCAATGTGCCCAAGGGGTCTATTTTGGTTGTAAAGATGAATCGCATTTTGCAGGATTGAATAAGAATCATGCTTTAGGCCACCTTTTTTCATATGCGCCGCCCTGCTAGTTTTGTCTTGGGATAATAGTTCACTAAATCCCTCAAAGGTGTCAAAGCCAATTACCTTTCTGGTGTGATAATATCCTTCAAAAATTGAGCAGAAATGGGCAAAAGACATCAAGCCAAAGCCGTCTGCCACACCACATTCTACGATAGAACCTGGCACATTTTTTATCAATTTGTAAAGCTCATACTTTTCAACAAAATTCCTTATCTGCTGTCGCCATGTAAGAATTGGAAAGTTTCTCAGTTTTTCAAGATTATTCCACGTTACGTCATTAAGAAACCCCTCCATGTCGGAGTAAAACCGCAACATCTCATTGGTATTCCTTCCGTATTCGATGTTCCTAAGAATTTCTTTGGATAAATTTTCATTCACCATGATTAAACGTTTGACACAATCCATAAAAGACGAACTGATAGTTTTTACGGTACAATTTTAGCTAGTAATTTTCTATATTCAAAATATAATTATAAAAAAACCAGCATCACAAGATCCAGGCGGTGATTTTTTTATCCATCAAACCGGTACGTTTTATGTATTCGGTTGCGACGGGGCTTAAATTTTGTGTCAATTGAATATTGGCGTGTCGCATTTTGTTCCATGTTTTTTACAAATTCATTACATTCCATATAGAATCTCTGACCATCTTTTGTAACCCGATAAAGTTCTCGTTCATCTTGTCGTTTGATCATTTTGTTTTGGATCAAAAACGAGAGGTATTCACTTAGCTGTCCATATGACAGATACGCCTTGTACATGATCATTGGTGTAGACGCTCCTTTGTCAGTAATTTGCAGAATTTGTCTGATTATTTCAGCTCTACTACGGCGTCCCATAATTTTCTTACATGTTAAATCATTATAAAAAAGATATGAAACTATGTTCTGTAACAAAGTTACATATTCTGCTATGACGCCATAGATTTAGTCAAGAACATATGTTTTCCCAATTTTGGCATAAACAGTCAAGACGATTTATTCAATGTTCCACATGATACGCATAAGATGCTATCAAAAATTTCTAGTAGATTGATTCCGCAGTTTCCCATGCAAAATCAAAGAGCATCTTCATCGAATCAGTCATTGACTTGGAATCGGTCCACAGTGAAAAGGCGTTGTAAGGAGAATAATTGGCATTTCTAAGAAATTGAAGTACTTCGACGCTGTCTTTTATGACAAAGCACTGGTTCTCGGTGTTATTTCTTGGCATCAGCCTCAAGTGGCGCTTGTCGATTCCATTTAAGAAGCTAGGAAGCGTCTGGGCAGGAGAGATGATAATTCTAAAGTCAATCATATAGTTTGCAAGAATGTCAATCATCTCTGCATGATAGAATCTATAGATGTCCTTTTCTGTGCAAAGTATCAACAACTGTTCTCTTGCGCTCTTGATCATTTCTATCATCTTGCTGTGAATTTGTGGGCTTCCCTGTAGCATCTGTACTTTGTCATTTTTTGTTTCATTTGTTTCCACCGCAAATGCAGGTAAATCATTCCACATTTCAGCGACCTCGTTTTTCTGATTTGCTAAAATGCTCAACTTTTCTTTTTCTGCATTAACTATTGCAAGCACCATGTTTTCAATTGACAGTGCAGTGTATCTTGTGGGTGACGTTAATTCCGAAGTGAGTATACCTCTTCTCTCCAGCGTGTTTAAAATGAAATATGTTTCTGTTCGCGGCAGATTTAATGCCTTGAAGACTTCGGGAGCAGTCTTTGATCCATATTTTCCAAGGTAGATGTAGACCTTGGCCTGGTTAGGAGTCAGACCGAATTTCAAAAGCGCCTCCTTTATTTTCTCAAGCCTTACTCGGTATTCATAAAGCGACGAGTCAGGTCCTGCATCAAAAAGACTGATATCAAGTTTTTCGTTCTCTGTTTGCATTTTTTATTGTCCCTCATAAAATTTTTTATTCATATAAACAAAATTATTAGATGCAGACAGTTCTAAACACAGAATACCAATACAGAAGATTGTGTGTGATTGGATTTCCATGATTAACCACTATTAACAAATTACTTAAAACGATTTTGTAACATTATCGCAGGAAAAACATAGTGAAAAATACACTAGAACATTATTAGTTTAGTTTGTATGATCAAATGTATATAGTCACAATATCAGCACAAACCTAGAACAATCATCTAGTTTTCAATTGGCACATCAAAAACTGCTTTATAGACAAACTTTTTTCTAGGTTCCGCCGAACTGGTGAATGCTATTTCTGCAGGCAGGCTTTGGCTCATGACAAAGACGCATCCAAGGTCTTTTTTCAGGCCTTTGCTCACCAGATCGACTATGGCAAGTTTTACTTTGTTGGCTACTTCAAGCTCGGATTTTATCTCGTCTAATGCCTTAAAATAAAGCTCAAGCTCACCTTTGAGTCCGATTCCATCATAGACTGAAACTGCACCTAGCTGGTACCAGTTATTTTTCTGATCTTTTTTCTTTGCAGTCTTTTTTTTGGGATCTGTAGCACTGCCTTCTAATTTGCTTTTGAATTCTAGCAATTCATCATTATTGGTAGAATCGATTGTTCTGAGTTTTTCTCCTATGACTTTTGATAATTCGTCAGATTGTGCCTTTAGTGTACTGATGCGATCATCTAGGAATTGTTCTAGTTCTGTTACTACCTTGAAAACAAGTATCTTGTCTAGTGTCATGTGCTCTCTACCTTTCCTAGTCTAACCGAGTCATTTACAATCACATTATCCTGATTTGAAGTTGGTAGTCGTTTTAGCTTCTTTGTGCTTTCCCGCAACAAGGCAATCTTCTTGTTCTTTGAGAGTCGCTCGTTTTTCGCAGCATTTGCAATAAGTGGTACTACATATCTGAGAATGTTTGATATTTGATCCAGTGTAAGCTCATCAAGTCTTTTGTTTTCAAATTTGTAATTAGAGGTAATAATTTGCAAATCCAGGCTTGGAGTGAGTATAATTCGAGTGTCTTCAGAAAGACCCAGGAATTGCGGATGCACATCCATTGAAAAAGACAGAAAGGCAGTGATTATTTTTAGCGAGTTATACATGTCGTCTAATACGTTTGCCTTTTCCTTGTCTAACTCGTATATCTGGACTGCCTCATCTACGAGGTCTTCCATTGTTTTTACTGCTTCTGCTAACTTTTCGTCATTATATTCAGACGTCATCGTAAAAATTGCCTTTTTTATATTAATAATGTGTGTCTGTAAGTAGAAATTACATCTAAGGGATTACTTGGATTAGTCCCACTGAGAGCGTCCTTAGGAATACCTTGCCGGTTTCATCATAGCCGTTGATGAACACATACATCTGATAAGTTCCAGTAGGGATTACATTGGCGGGGGTTTCCGGTGTCTTTGGAATGGTCTGCGGCCGGTAGAATCTCATGTCAGCAACTGCACCTACAGGAACATAGATGCTATCGGTATTTACATCAACAGTTGTACCGTTAACAGTGTGAATCAGCCCCGCATACGAAGTGGTTCCAGAAAGTGTGTCAAAGGCAACCCTAGTTCCCTGATAGGTCATCCACATGCCGTTTGGTCCGGAGTTTGATACAAAAAACTGCACTTCGTTGTCTCGGTCGTGACTGAAATACGAATGAAATGGATTGTCAGGTTTGCTGCCTGTTTGTAAAAACGAGGATTTTGGAGTAGCCATAGTATTATCATCAATTCTAAAAATCATGTTCAGCCCGCTTGAATATGACATGGTAAAGTTTAGTCTTTCTCCTGCAGTGAGGGAGACTTGCGGAAGTGCAAAGGTGTAGTTGGCCCCAGGATACTTTGAATCGGAATTATCAGACACTTGCTTGCCGTCAATGAACTTTAATGGATAATTGTTGCTTGTTTCGATAACAGGCGGGACAAGTACACCGTTTTGGTTTGTCTTGCTTAAAACAAAATTTAGTTTGTGTGCGCCTACTCCGTAGCTTGTTTTGTACAAGTCAAATACCTCAGTGGATGAGAGCGCTTTGTCATTCCAATGAATAACGTCATCTATGTAACCAACGAGAAAATTATTGTTTTGTGCACGGTTGCTTCCAACAGTCAAGGTGTCTACATCAACATTATTGCCAGGTAATGCAAAGAGATTGTATCGCTGTAGTACTCCATCTACATACAAAATACAATCATCGTCAGTAGCAGGCGGGATCATTCCCGGAGGTTCATTATTTGCAGCCCGGACTGCAACAATATGATGCCATTTTTGATCAGTTACAACATTGCTGGTGCTTACACATTGACTCACACCGCCCCCGGTACCGGTATCATAGCTAAAATCTATTTTTCCCTGATTTGTTCCAGTACCACCAATAGCAATTTCATAGTAGTCGTTACCACCCTGACTATCATCCCATCTTAGTAGGATCTGCTTTACGTTTGGTGGTTGGCCAGTTCCATGCCTGAACCAAAACGCGGTGGTATCTGGCTCATTATTGATATCGATACTACCGCTGACAGAACGGCTCATACAGTCACCTCCATCAAAATAGTAGGTACCCGTACTATTCGGTCCAGAGTTTGAAAAAAAGCTCGGAGATCTCTGCCCGCCACATTTTGTCAAGTCGTTGTTACCAGCAGAATCATCAGGCGTGCCAGATTCTTCAAAATGATGTATCATGTCTTCACCTTCACCTAACAGGTTTGGAGGCATTGCAGCGCTGTAGTATCGAAGGCTCGCATTCCACACTCCTTGTGAAATGATTATGGGCAAAGTGCCATTATTGGTAAAAAACTTGGGGCTTGTCGATATCATCTGTATGTTCAAGCCGCTCTGATCAGCATTTCCGGTATGCATCTGGTATCTATTTTGAGGAGTGAAAAATGTCTCTTGGTGAAAAATCAAAATGTCATCTGGATTTTGCGGACCTAGCAATCCCTCTGACTTTAATGCAGTTCCTGCAGTAAGTGCTGTTTCAACATCCGTAATGGTAACAGTTGCAGATGCAGTGTTTGCTGGAAGTCCATTCTCAAGAGAGGCAGTAAATGTTATTTTGTCGTTATCTAGTCCGGAAAGATCATACACCCATCTAAAGTACGCAGTATCACCAGCCCGCAGTACTGGATAGGAGGGTGGGTCTGGTCCAGACATGTATGTGTAGGTGCATGAACCACTTGGGCAGTTTATAATTTTGTCAATAGAGTTTGTAAATGCAGAATTTGGTTGAACGTTTAGTAGCACATTTTTGTTTGTCATGTTGTTTGTGACTGTCAAAAGTAGCGTAGTAGTGAACGTGGTAGGAATTGATTCGGGTAGTGCATAAAGTTTCATGTAGAGTGGGGCTTGGTTTGCAGAATTTATGGAAACCTCTTGTGCATTTCCCCGGTCTGTCAGTATCTTTAGGTTGTATGCCTGTGTTGGTAGTGAGGTGACTGGGAGGTTTTGCCCTATTTTGGTCACAGTTTCTCCGGGATTCGCTACCTTGTTTATATCAAATTTGAATATTCTATCAGTGTCATCTGTATCAGTGGTGTTCTCAATCCACAACCTTGTAAATTCGATTGGAAGGTTTCCGGTGTTTTGCAGCGTGACGTTAAATCGATTGTTGTCTCGACTCACCCTGACTATCTCAAACTCCTCTCTTTCACGGTCTATCTTTTCCTCGTTTTTTACCAAGATTGCTTGGCCAAAGTTGTCCAAAAGATTCAGGCTGTACGCAACATAACCAACAGTTGACATAAAGGCAATTATGAAAAAGACGGCACCGATGAGAGTGCTTATGCCTCGCCTTTTTTTCATGGCATCACCTGCGTTCTGTAAATAGAGCCTCTTGCAGTTGTGACTATGACATCGACTGGAGTGTTGTCAACCCAGTTGTATGAGATTGTTGTAGAGTTTGATTTGTTTGGCGCAACAGACGCACGGTGGAAAAGAAACTCTTTGGTCTCCCCAGAACTAGATATCTGAATTTTGGTGACGTTGAGCCAAATGCTACCTGCGTTGTTCACAGTAATGTTTACAAATTTACTTGGAGATTGGCCAAACCAAATGTGTTCTATTACGAGCAATTCGTTTAGCTTGTTTAGCTTGTTTGAATATGCAGTCTCCATGGCCATTTTGTGCGAGGAAAGCGTACTGTTTGACCATAAAACCAAAAAGCTGCCCATCATTGCAACGGCTGAAAGCATGATTGCAGTAGTAATCACAGTGCTGACGGCCCTCCGATCATTTACAAAATATTTCATTATCGCATAGACTGTTTCTGAATCACTATTATGGCTAGGTATGTAACTAGTTTGAACTTACAGTTGGACTGTCAACAGATCCCAATCATTTTTCACAAACAGTCTGGCTTGAGATCTTGCCATCATACAGCGCATTTAATGCATCTATGTCGCATTCTGATATGTATGGATATGGAGTTATAATCTGTGGTGCCATTAGATCTTCTGGTGCAGTCGAGTGTGCAAGGCCCAGTGCATGGCCAAACTCGTGTCTTGTGATGGCAGCTATCTGTTCAAACGAGAGAGAATGGACATCATAGATAGTTATGGTCGATTTGAGAATTTGGTTACTTTCTGTAATTGATTTTGTAAGGCCAGTATATCCATCTGAGTCTTGGTAGGTGACAAGGTTTATTGTAATGTCGCCTTCACCTTTTGCAGATTCAAGTATCACAAACTCGGTAGGAATATAGAATTCTGTTGCACTTTCAGAGGCATGCTTTAGTGCACCCGCCCACCCCAGGTAGTATGTGCTTCTCCCGCTCAGTCCCTTGTGATTAAGCGAGTCATCAATTTGGATTGTTTCTTCTGAGAGAATGGCAGATTTTAACGCATCAAGTCTGTCTCTCGAAATTGTATCAGAGTTCACAATATTTACCGCAAGCCGTTCATTTTCCATCAGATTCCAGTGTAGCAGTGTAGATACTGTGTCGCCACGCAGATTTTGAATAAAGTACTTTGTATCAAGACCAGAATCTGCACTCGATGTTTTGATTGTATCGGAATAATTAGGAATAAAGGATATCTCTGATTCCACAGATAATTTGTGTGAGGAAAGCGCAGCATCAGAAGATAAAATCAAAAAAGTCCCCATCATTGATGATAAAAACATTATCGCAGTAGTAATCAGAGTGCCCAGGAATCGTCGTTCTCTTGCAACAAGGGTCATTATCATATAGACTGTTTCTGAATCACTATTATGGCTAGGTATGTAACTAGTTTGAACTTACAGTAGGCTCGGAAATTTCTTTGTCCAATAAATCAGATACTGGTTGCTCAATTTTGACATCAGATGGTACATCTTGGGTGGTGAGTATTGTGCCGTTATTTTCATATTCTTGTGAATTGAGTATCTCTTCTTTTGCAGATGCCTTTGATACATGGGTAAGCATATGGGCAGGACAGGGGATTTGCATACTCTTTGAGATGACGTAAAAAAGAGGAAATATTTCCTGATAAACCTTGTTTACGATTACAGGTATGTTCTTTTGGTCTGATTCTAGCTGTTTTGATATATCAGAATCATTGCCCTGAATTGAGATCATCCCGTCCACGTTTATTTTTATGTTGGTTGGATTCGAAAGTAGAACCAATTTGTAGTTCAATTTTACGCCGGAATTCGAGTTTTCTGTTTCGTCTAAGAAAACCTCGATATCGTACTTTGAAAAGTCGTCTTGTGAGTTTTTCAACTTGTTTATGGATAAGGAGTTGATCTCAATGTTTGGTGTCAATGTAAAAACAAGCCCGATCTTGAGATTTAACCATCTGTCTGTAGTTTCATAATACACGTCATACGATTAACGAGCCCAGATAACAATGACAGTGCGTGAGTAAGATAAAAGATGAGATAAACCAGAGGGCACGAGAGACGCATTCTTCAAAAATTGCAAATGACAGATTTGATCTAAATATCAAGATATCAAAACTAAAGAGGGATAATCACCTGCTTTCCAAAAACTACGATCTAAAAAAATACCTAGACCCTACCAAATTTTCATTTCCAGAGGAGATAAGCGATCTCATACCAAAGGGTACCCCCGCATATTTGGACAACGGTGAGAGATACGTTGAGCGAATCGCCAGGGCCCTTGCCTTCTTTAAACAATGTGCACTTATCGGGCCAAGCGGTACCGGGAAAACGCACATCGTGTATTTGGTAGCAGAGCTTAGCGGCCTTCCGTTGTGGGAAATCAACTGTGGCCTTCAGACATCGGTTTTTGATCTTTTTGGCAGATATATTGGACTAGGCAAGGAAAACTGGCTAGACGGACTCATTACATCTTGGTGCAGACGCGGCGGCATCCTCTATCTTGATGAGGCCAACATGATGAAACAAGATATTGCGACCAGATTGAATCCCATTTTGGACCAGCGTGGCCATCTAGTACTGACAGAAAAGGACAGCGAGATAATTCAGCGACACAAGGACGCGTTTCTCATAATCAGCATGAATCCTGTCTCGTCAGAATTTGCAGGAACCAAACCCATCAATGCGGCGATGAGGAGAAGAATGAGCGTATGGCTGAATTTCGATTACATGAGTGTAGGAGACAAAATCGACGACAAAGAAATTGATCTTGTGGAGAAAAAAACAGGAGTGGACAGAAGCGATGCTGAAAAAATAATAAAAATTGGCGC
>DATBQZ010000002.1:0-5369 GCA_036560565.1 Candidatus Nitrosotenuis sp. | reverse complement strand
GTAATTGGAATGGAAAGGATGTTTTTCTCCTTGTCAAACAGTAACGCCTTGTGGTCAGAGAGCACCTCAGAGTCTGTACCCTGCTTTCCTATTGTCTTGACATCGATTACTTTGGGATTTGACACGTTAGTTACATCAAACAGTGCCACCTTGACTCCCAGTATCTCAGTTCCGCCATACTGATTGTCCTTTGTCTCTTTTCCAATTCCAATGATATGGTTTGCGTCATACGGATGCAAATAATTAGAGTATCCAGGGATTTTCAGCTCGCCAAGTACTTTTGGCACATCAGTGGACAGATCAATTACAAAGAAAGGATCAATCCTCTTGAATGTGACAAGATACAGCCTGTCATCCATGAATCTTGCCGAATAAATTGTCTCATCTTCGGCAATTTTTTCTAGTTTACCGACTTGGTTTAGGGATTCATCTAAAACATAGACGTTGTTGAATTGAACTGTCTTGTACTGGTTGTAATATTCTGATGTCGTGGCAATTCGGAACCTGTCCCCAGATTCATCCATTGAAAACTGGTTGAGCAGTCTGCCTGGCACCTCGCCTTTTGCCACATATTTTAGCGAAACGTCGCTTATGGAAATTTTGTGCACCACTGTTCTGAGCATCTGCTCTTGCAATTTGGCGTCATAGTCATATATGGCGTCTTGGATTTTTTGGAACATCTCTGATCTGTCAGATGATGACAGTCCGTTGTATGCATCCTGCAACAAATCAGACACACGGTTCCATTTTTCCTGCTGAGGTATGGCCACATCTGAGATCACCGCCTTGATTTTTTCCTGAATGTCTTGCGAGAGTGACGGAAGTATGGCATTGAAGAATCGGTCTTTTTCCATATTCTGATAATAGTTGTATGGCATGTTTTTCTGATACGTGATGTAGATGTTGTCATTTGAGACGTAGACGGTTCCAGCATTGCTCATAAGAAAAGTTTCTGCGTTTATCTTGTCGTTGAAAATATCAATCGCAGTTATGGTGTTGAAATTATAGTATTGATCAGGATTGTCAAAATAGTATATTGGCGGGCTGATAAGAACAGCGTCTTGCTCGCGCACCAGAGGGATGATCGGTCGTGGGATGTTTGCGTCATTTACAGTAACAAGGTAAACCACGCCGCCAATCATTCTTGCGCTGGTATAATATCCATTAACGGAATAATCCCTGGCTATCTTTGGGCTTTCCTTGTCAGACACATCAAGTACTGTGATGTGTGTAAGCGGCGTGTAAATCTTGGACGGTGCAAACCCATATTCCTGGATATAGTCCATTTCCTGATTGTCCTGGTAGAATATGGTAAGCAGATTCTTGTTTAGGAAAATGTTTTGGAGTGATTGCCCCGAAGGTATGTCAAGGCCGACTTTGAGTACGATTTTTGCAGTTTTCGCGGGATATGCATCTATAATTGTGAGTTTGTCGCCAGATACGATATAGGCGTACTTTTCGTCGTTTTTGATATAGTCAGGCTCATCAACATCTTTGACCTGAACATTTGTAGTGGAATGGGTTGGCGTTTCAGCATCATAACCAGATGGCGGCGATTCCATTGGCGTGCCAGGTCTTGGTGCAAATTGGTCAGAATTCGAGATTGCTACGTTCTTGCCAGAATTCCAAGGGGATGGAAAGACAGTTCCGTCCAGTGATATGCTTCCTTCACGCAGAGTATACGGCTGTACGCTTGTCATCTGTGCATCCTGTAGGAATTTTCTGATTTCATCATATGAGGAAAATTTCTTGATTTCCTGCGAATCATCAAGTGCGATTGGTTTTGTATCAAAAATTGTCGGCGGTACGGCATAAGGAGTGACGGGTGTACCTGAAGGTGCCAATGCAAAATAAAGTCCCAAAGAGCCAACAACAGCAAGTGCAACTATAACACTAACAATAATTTTAAAATTCAATACTGATCAGCTTCCGGATCGACAGTTAAGGCTTGCGCAGACATCATATGATCAATAATCAAAAAACTATAAGAGGTTTGATTAAATTTGGATTGAACCAAAACATTTCAAGTTGTGAAACATATTTTCAAATTTTAGTTCACAGATTAATTTTAAAATATTTTAATACAATATCTTTGAATGTCATGTTTGAGTATATCATTAGTCCAATGTACGCAAGTCTAGGCTTGTGATTTTGCCCAGCCGCGTTCAATGAGTTTTGCTTTAGTTGCAGGCTTGACACAGGCGGGTTCGTCATTACTTGCCCGAATTACAAGCTCAAGGCCTTCTTTGCATTGTACTTTATCAACAGCAGTTCCAGATTGGACTTGTTTTAGAGGGGACTTGATTACTTTAACTGGAGTAGCGACAACAGGGGTTACCTTTGTTCCAGAGATAGTAATGTCAACAGACTCGTGATCTCCTATGACACCAAACTGTCCAATGTAATCAGGATCTGCCCAGACATCAAGTTTGTATTTTCCTTCTTTGATGCCTTGTGGGATAACCATGTTTATGCTGTAGGTATTAGAAGACGATAAAAAGTCGGACTGGAAGAAAGGACAGTCGCTGTCGTTTGCCAGTGGGCTTTTAGGTGTAACCAAAACATAGTGTGGCTTGACAGCAGATACTTTGCAAATGCCAACATCTGGAGTAACCCAAGGGATGAAGTTTCCATTGTCATCTGTAACTTTGAATGACACCCGTACTGTGTCCCCTATCATTACTTGAGATTTTGTTATAACCAAATCAGAAATCATCACTTTCATTCCAGTAGGAATTGTCGGAATCGGCACTGGTTCAGTGGTCAGTGAATTTACTGCTTTGACACCTGGAGTAAAGTAGTTATTCCATGAGTTTAGATGTTCGTCCCATACTTTTGTTGCAATAATGTCAAAGCCAAGCGGTGCTGCAAATGTGTGATAAACAGTTACAATCAGACAATCCTCTGTGAAAACTGCCGCTGTCCTACATGCTCCTTTTGCTGTCTCTACCTTGACATCTTTTAAGGAATGTTCAGGATCTATGACTTTGACGGTATCAATTCCATCCCATGATCTGTCTAGCTCAATCCTAACTTTGCCATCGCCAAGTATCTGTCCTTTAGCCAGACCGAAGATCATTTCAAAATGTCTTACTTCGTTTGGTCCGCCGGCTTCGTATATTTTGAAAACTGCCTTGTTTACATCTCCGATTTTGGTTGTTGACAATTGGAGCGGTGTTAAGAATAATTCTACATTTGACGACTTGTCATTGTATGAAAAGCCTTGCTCTACTCTGCGTACGCTGTTGCTATCCAATCCTAATGTTGGCGGAATGCAATCAGTACAGTCATCGGATTCTATTGCAATAGGGGGTGCGATTGTGATTAGTGGGGCTGTAATGGTATCAGTTGATGTAGTAACGGCGTCATCAGACAAGATTCTTCCATTCATTGTTACACTGACAAATAATGTAGTAGCTCCATGAGTCACTATGTTACCTGCAAAAGTACTTGGACTGTTAAGTGATGTTCCAAATGCTGCTGTTGCTGGTACCCAGAATACCTTGTTAGCATTTGCACCATCTAGCGTGACTACTGAGCCGGTTACAGTATTGATTGCACCGTTTATTCTGAAAATGTAAACTCCGTCACCTTTAAGAGTAATTCCGGGTGAGGTTATAGAGACAGCACCGTCAATACAATAGATTCCAGGGGTTATGGTTCCAATAGCAGGCATTCCAGGGATTACAACGGTGGTCAAGTCAGTTGCGCCAGCAAGGCTTGTTGTACAAACCCCGGTTACTGCAGGATTATTTAGGGAGAGAAAGAGCGTGCCTTGTTTTGTTATTGCGGTACTGTATGCAACTGATGGGAACGCAATTACTACACCGTTAATTAATGTTGGAGTAGTAACAGGCGGTACCTCGTATCCAAGATCTCCGGTTAGGGTGGTCGGGTTGGTGTTGGTGTATGTATCAGAAAGAATAGCAAAATTATCAAGTCCTGCAAGGTCAGGATCCACGGCAGAAGCAGTTGGAATTGAGAAAAACAGGATAGAAATCATAACTATTACTGGGAGTAGAAGAATTTTTTTCATAGTCATAATACCATTAAATTTGTAGGCATCATTATTAAGCCGCGCTGACATTTGGGTTAGTTTTATGGACAAGTTTGTCAGCATGATGGACTGATCTGTCGATGTTTTTGAGATCACATAATCTGCAAAGCAGTGTTAGTGTTGTAATCTAATACAATTGATTTGATTCCTATTTTGATAATTTGTGATAATCAGTGGTATTCTGATCCGCAATCACCAATCAAAGAAAACAAGTCATTTGACTTTGAAATTACCGACATTATCTTTTCATTGTCTTCTTTGTCCAAGTTTAATGAAAAGACCATTGCGTTCTCTGATCTGTGCTCTGACATACCAGCCTTGCGCCAATTATCACACCTGCAACAGATGGCTTGTCCAAGATGTATTTTGCAGCAACGTTTACGATTCCGACATGATACTTTTTTGCCACGCAGTCAAGCGCTGCCAGTAGATCCTAGAACGGGTCCCGCCAGAGGACACATCAGATAAAACAGCATAGGATAGCACTCCAGTTGAGAATCCAGAAGGTACAACGGCAATTACAGAGCCAGCAAAATATCACATGCGTCAGAAGATCAAATAGGATCTGAAATTACAACAATTACAATTCAGCAGACAGCCAGTTGTATGGGTAATTTCAAACAAGCATAACGATCTAAAGGCACACACATTAGAATCTGAGATCATCCAAGTACCCATAAAAATAGTTTAGAAATATTCGCATTTGAGACGCATAATTTAGAAAACGACACATAGAGCATTGTCATATAATATTCTAAGATAATCTTTATGAGAAATAATTCTAAAATTTGATTATGCGATTAACAAAGGTAGCAACGTGATTCTGGTTTGACAATACCAATCATACCAAAGAGCAAAAAAAGCATTACACTGGATCGTGAAATCGAAATAAAGGTACGTAAAATCCAGGCACGGCTAATAGAGAAAACCGACAAATCATGGAGTATGTCGATGGTCCTTAACATACTTGTGACTGGAGGATTACTATACACCAAAAGAATGAGTAAGGAAGACTGGCAGAAGATTAGATCAATGGTAGAACAAAAGACGATTAATTTTGACAACTCAGTGGTAATGGATTTTGTAAAAAAAGTCAGTGGTTCATAGTCATAATCAGTCACAACAGGGATTATTGGATTTGTTCAGTAAATTTTTCATTCAAATCTTCATTTGTATCGATTCATACAAGTAGAAAGAATTCCAGATAATGAAAAATTCAAAGTCATTTCTTCAGAATAAATAATCCTAGATAACAATTCTCCAATAGATGTTTCTGTGAATATATATCCAAAATTCTTACAGATATTTGTAA
>DATBQZ010000001.1:0-2136 GCA_036560565.1 Candidatus Nitrosotenuis sp. | reverse complement strand
CTGTACCGCTCACAGAAAGCCTCGGAATGACAGACGTAACAGCCACATCACCAACAGTCTCACTCACAGAAAGATTAGGAATGACAGACACCACACTCAGGTCCTCAACCATACCTCTGACAGAGAGCCTCGGTATCACTGGTATACCCACCACATCACTAACGATCTCACTTGTAGAAAGACTGGGAATATCTGCCGCATCTACCATTACTGCATCAGTCTCACTCACAGAAAGATTAGGAATAGTACACACTACCACCACATCACCAACCGTGTCCTTGACAGAGAACCTTGGTATCAATGACACTTTGACAGTCTTCATCTCAGCAAAACTCCTTACAGAGAGTCTTGGCATAACCGATACTGTAAGAGTAATCGTAACAACAAAATCACTCGTTGAAGATTTAGGATTTATCGCAGTTCCAACATCAGCAACAAATCTGGCATCAAACCAAATACTCATAAACATTCCACAAGCTTCAGTTACTGTCGATCAAACCAATGTGGATCTAGTAGTGGCTTATGCCAATACTGCACTTGAGACTATCATAATTACCAATAACTTTGCTGATATCTCGATTGATTATTCAAGAATTCAATCAGGAAACACTGTAACATTAAACACCGGACCAACTATTTTGGCCGATATCGACACTACACACACTGGCAATGATGTTGAGATCGAATTCTCTGATGCAACCACCATAACAGGACCGTCTGGTTGGGATGGGACATTAGAATTACCGACAATAACAACTGCTACAATATCTGCGCAAGAAACTACTAGTGGAACTACCACTACCACTACTACCTATAGTGATATTACCGTAATCGAAATCGGCCTCACTAATTCAGATCTTTCATTCAATAGTCCTGTAAGAATTGAATTCTTAGGAGATGGAAACAACCAAGGATTTATTGGATTTGTACGAGCTGCCGGTACATCATCAGTGACAATATTATCACTCTGTGTTTCAAATCCACCCACATTAACTTCTGGCCAAGCTTGTTATGTTGAAGAGGGAGCCAATTTGGTAGTTTATACAACTCACTTTACAGCAATCGGATCTGCAAAAGCAACTAGTACTAGTGCAAGTGCTAGCACATCTACTGCCGGATCAAGTGGAGGTGGAGGTGGAGGCGGTGGTGGTAGCACAGGTACAACTGCCGGACAAGCAGGATTTGGAGGAAAACTAAATCAACCAATAACCATATACGAAATATCATACAATACATGTGACAAGAACATTGTAAAAATCATAGTTGGAGTCGTAGGAACAGAAGCACCGTCACCATACGTAAAGATAAGAACATCAGAAAAAGTATACGCTGCAACTTTGATACAAGATCAACCATATGCAGAAGCTAACAAATCATTCTCAGTAAGCAGATACGTATATGAAGCACAAATCAGCTCAAACCAAAAATACTTTATCGTTACCGCAGAGCAGGCAAGTGGAAGAGTTGCAATAACTGATTCATACCTAGTAAACATAGACCAATGCAAAAAGACCATAACGGTTAATTCAATGAAGGATATCAAGAAGGCAGGCGTCTCTGAGCCAACTATAGAGATAGGAAGACCAAACATATTTGATGTCAAATTCCAGGTAAAAGGAAACAAACCAATCCCTGCAGCAACAATAAACCAGTTCGTTGAACTAGGTACTCAAGTTAAGATAATCTCAATAGTTGACAGTATATCCACATTAAAGAGAGCCGAGCTCCGAGTAATTACCGCAGGTGGCAACTATAGCAATTATGCGGCAATAAAGATGGATATCATGCCACTAAATACAACAAATACATACGTAATCTCTGCGGAATTACCTACTCTATTCTTACAAGCACCAGCAATAGTTTATTGGATCATTGTGACAAACAATGACGCAAAGGTACAAAGCTCAGAAAAGTACTACCTTGGAGTAAAACCGACATACCGTCTTGACGCAGAACTAAAACTTGACTCATCAGCAAGCAAGGCTCAGGGATCAACCTACAGACCTACTGCATATGTGTACAACAAAGAAGAAACACCTCTATTCGGATCAGTATCACTATTAGTGGATGACAAGGAAGTTTACACGTCATCAGAATACGTATTCAACAAAGGACAGTCAGTAATCGACCTGGAAT